>NZ_JARVSN010000017.1:0-301550 GCF_030209165.1 Pseudomonas sp. fls2-241-R2A-110
TCAAGATTAAATTCCGAAACCCCTATCTGCGTATGCAGGTAGGGGTTTTGTTTTGTCCGCAGAAAATCTGTCCGCCAGGGTTTCTATGCAACGGCTCAGGGCATGGCTATCATGCGGGCCTCATTCTGAGGCGAGACTTGCATGCTGACGTTGTTAAAGCTTCTTAAAGATGGCCGATTCCATTCGGGTCAGGACCTCGGCGTCGCCTTGGGTGTTAGTCGTAGTGCTGTCTGGAAGCAGCTTCAGCATCTCGAGGCTGAGCTTGGATTATCTATCCATAAGGTGCGTGGTCGCGGGTATCAGTTGGCTGCGCCACTGACATTGCTCGATTCGGCCGATATAAAAGCCCACGCGGCCGAATGTGATTGGCCCGTACTCATCCTCGATTCAGTTGACTCCACCAATGCTGAGGCGTTGCGTGCTGTTGAGCGTGGTCAGGCTGCACCATTTTTAGTGCTTGCCGAGAGGCAGACTGCAGGGCGGGGTAGGCGTGGGCGCAAGTGGGCAAGTCCTTTCGCGGAAAACATCTACTACAGCCTGGTATTGCGCATTGAGGGTGGAATGCGGCAGCTGGAAGGTTTGAGCCTTGTTGTCGGGCTTGCTGTGATGCAGACCCTGAGGGCGCTTGGCGTTTCGGGTGCAGGTCTGAAATGGCCTAACGATGTTTTGGTTGGTCAGAAAAAAATCGCCGGAGTATTGCTCGAGTTGGTGGGTGATCCTGCTGACGTGTGTCATGTGGTGTTAGGTGTTGGAATTAATGTGAATATGCAGATGACCGATGAGGTTGATCAGCAATGGACATCCATGCGGCTTGAAACGGGCAAGGTGTTCGATCGCAATCACCTGGTTGCGGAGTTGGGGGTGATGCTCCGGGCATATTTAGCTCGCCATCAGCAGGGCGGTTTTTCAGCCATACATGCTGAGTGGGAGCAGGGTCATATTTGGCAGGGCCGGGCGGTGTCATTAATTGCCGGCGTGAACCGGATAGATGGTGAGGTGCTGGGTATCGACAGTCGGGGTGCCTTGCGTCTGAAGGTGGACGGTATGGAAAAAGTCTTTAGTGGTGGTGAGCTCAGTCTGAGGTTGCGTGATGATTCTTGAGCTTGACTGCGGTAACAGTTTTATTAAGTGGCGTGTGCTCGGTGCAGATGCCAGGCAGGTGATTGGCGAAGGTATTGTCGACTCCGATCTTGCATTGCTCGAAGGCCTGAAGGGACTTGAGGGGCTTTCTCTCGCCCATTGCCGACTGGTCAGCGTGAGAACTGCAGAAGAAACCGAAGCCTTGATATCTCTGCTGGAGGGCGCTTTCGGTGTTTCCGTAATGTGCGCCGCGCCGGCTAGAGAGATGGCAGGGGTGCGCAACGGTTATGAGGATTTCGAGCGACTGGGGCTGGATCGCTGGCTTGCAATGCTTGGTGGCTTCCATTTGGCCTCGGGGCCATGTCTAGTACTCGATTTTGGCACGGCTGTTACTGCTGACTTCATCGCTGGGGATGGCGGGCATCTCGGAGGATTTATCTGTCCGGGGATGCCATTGATGCGCAACCAGCTCCGCACACACACGCGGCGGATTCGCTATGGTGATCTTGCCGCCGAGCGAGCGCTGGAAAGTCTCGTTCCTGGTCGTACGACCGTCGAGGCGGTCGAGAGGGGATGCTCATTGATGCTGAGAGGGTTTGTCCTGACTCAGTTGGAGTTGGCAAGTCGTTATTGGGGTGAGAATTATTCTGTGTTTCTCACGGGTGGAGATGCGGGGCTGGTCTCCGAGATTGTGCCTGAGGCCAAGGTGGTTCCGGATCTGGTGTTTGTAGGATTGGCTATGGCGTGTCCCTTGTCCTGAGGTTTCTATGCGTTGGTTGTTTTTGCTGCTGCTCGTACTAAATGTCTTCTATTACATCTGGCATCAACAAGAGGCTCCGTTGCGCGCGAAGGACGTGACGCCTTTGAGCTTGTACAGAGGAGCACAGCAAGACATTCGATTGTTGAGCGAGGCGAATGATACGACGCGTGAGAAGGCTAAATCAGTGGTTATAGACGGCAGCTGTCTCTATTTGGGAGGTTTTGCACGCCAGGAAACCGCTCAGATTGCAGAGAAGCGTTTGGCTGGTATGGATGTGAAGTTTCAGTCCTTGCCGAAAGACTCCGCGGACTCTGTCGGTTATTGGGTGCGGATAGCCCCTGAAAGCCGGCGTTTTCTGGAAGACTCGCAGCTACAAAACCTTTCCAAAGAATTCAATGAGTTAAAACATAAAATAATGCCCTGCGAGGGGGTTGCACCCGCTGAATAGTTTGCATAGAATGGCGCCCGCTTCGCAGTGAAGACCTTTAACGGTAAGCAGTGTGAAGCGAGGTCAACGCAGCTAACCTCAGGTTTTTAATGAGAAAATGCTTGACAGAAGGCTGGCATGATATAGAATGCCGGCTCGCTTAGGAGGGGTTCCCGAGCGGCCAAAGGGATCAGACTGTAAATCTGACGTCTACGACTTCGAAGGTTCGAATCCTTCCCCCTCCACCATTTTTAGCGAGAGCTGCAAGCCTCGCGGGTATAGTTTAGTGGTAGAACCTCAGCCTTCCAAGCTGATGATGCGGGTTCGATTCCCGCTACCCGCTCCAAGTTTGCAGGTTTTGCACAGTGTTACGCTCTTGTAGCTCAGTTGGTAGAGCACACCCTTGGTAAGGGTGAGGTCAGCGGTTCAAATCCGCTCAAGAGCTCCATATAACAAGGCAGATATGAAAATATCTGCCTTTGTTTTAATGGTTGCGGTCGCGTCTTGTTGTTTTTTTTCAGGGCGATCGAGCGGGTGGTTTTGGTGCTGAAGTCAAAGCTGCTGAGTAAATTGTTGTAATGTCTTTTTCGGGCCGGCATAATGGTCGGCCTGATTTTGTTTTAGGTCAGTAGCTCAATTGGCAGAGCGACGGTCTCCAAAACCGTAGGTTGGGGGTTCGATTCCCTCCTGACCTGCCAGATTCACTTGGTGTGTCTGGCTTTCTTTTCACAGGATCTTCATAGATGACTCCTAAAGCTGAAGTTCAAGGCTCTCGCTTCGATCTGCTCAAGTGGCTTGTGGTAGTCGCTTTGGTGGTTGTTGGCGTTGTTGGTAATCAGTATTACTCTGCTTCGCCTATCCTGTATCGCGTACTTGCATTGCTCGCCATTGCTGCTGTAGCTGCCTTTGTAGGCCTGCAGACAGTCAAGGGCAAGTCTTTCTTTGTACTGGTTAAGGAAGCTCGCACCGAAATTCGTAAAGTCGTATGGCCAACTCGCCAAGAAACCACGCAGACCACGCTGATTGTTGTGGCTGTCGTTCTGGTTATGGCGTTGCTGTTGTGGGGGCTTGATTCCCTGCTCGGCTGGCTTGTTTCCTTGATTGTCGGCTAAGGGTGTCCCGTGGCTAAGCGTTGGTACGTTGTGCATGCTTACTCCGGTTACGAGAAGCATGTAATGCGCTCGTTGGTAGAGCGCGTAAAGCTGGCTGGCATGGAAGATGGCTTTGGCGAAATTCTGGTTCCCACTGAAGAAGTGGTTGAAATGCGTAATGGCCAGAAACGCAAAAGCGAGCGCAAGTTCTTCCCAGGTTACGTGCTGGTTCAGATGGACATGAATGAGGGTACTTGGCACTTGGTCAAGGACACCCCTCGGGTGATGGGTTTTATCGGCGGTACCGCTGATAAGCCTGCACCGATCACTGATAAAGAAGCAGAAGCGATTTTGCGTCGCGTTGCTGATGGTAGCGACAAGCCGAAGCCGAAGACATTGTTCGAGCCGGGTGAGTCGGTACGCGTCAATGACGGACCGTTTGCCGATTTTACCGGCACGGTTGAAGAGGTTAACTACGAAAAGAGCCGGATCCAAGTGGCAGTGCTCATTTTCGGTCGCTCTACTCCGGTAGAGTTAGAGTTCAGTCAGGTCGAAAAGGTCTAGCTGAGCAAGCATCCCAACCCCGCAGCCCTAGGCTGTGGGGTTTTGTCGTCACTGGGATAAACGCGCAAGTAACCGGGGAGCCTTTCGAGGCGTTCGAACCCGTAATTGGAGTGCCTCATGGCCAAGAAAATTACCGCTTACATCAAGCTGCAAGTGAAGGCCGCTCAGGCTAACCCAAGCCCACCTGTTGGTCCTGCTTTGGGTCAGCACGGCGTGAACATCATGGAATTCTGCAAGGCTTTCAACGCCCGTACTCAGGGTATTGAACCAGGTCTGCCGACTCCAGTGATCATCACTGTTTATAGCGACCGTAGCTTCACTTTCGAAACCAAGTCCACGCCTGCTTCGGTTCTGCTGAAGAAGGCTGCTGGTCTGACTAGCGGTTCCGCTCGTCCGAACACCGTTAAGGTTGGCACCGTGACTCGTGCTCAGCTGGAAGAAATCGCGAAAACCAAAAACGCGGATCTGACTGCAGCTGATATGGATGCAGCCGTGCGTACTATCGCCGGTTCTGCTCGTAGCATGGGCCTTAACGTGGAGGGTGTGTAATGGCTAAGTTGACCAAGCGTCAAAAGGCTATCGCCGGCAAAATCGAAGCAGGCAAGTCCTACAACTTTGTAGATGCTGCTGCTCTGCTGGCTGAGCTGTCGACTGTCAAGTTCAGCGAGTCGTTCGACGTTGCTGTGAACCTGGGTGTTGACCCGCGTAAATCCGACCAGGTCGTTCGTAGCGCTACTGTGCTGCCACACGGCACTGGCAAGACTGTTCGCGTTGCTGTGTTCACCCAAGGTCCAGCTGCTGAGGCCGCTCTGGCTGCCGGCGCTGACCGTGTAGGTATGGACGACCTGGCTGCCGAAATGAAAGGCGGCGACCTGAACTATGACGTAGTTATCGCATCCCCGGATGCAATGCGCGTTGTGGGTCAGTTGGGTCAGATCCTCGGTCCTCGCGGCCTGATGCCTAACCCTAAAGTCGGCACCGTAACGCCAGACGTAGCTACCGCGGTTAAAAACGCCAAGGCTGGTCAGGTTCGTTATCGCACCGACAAAAACGGCATCATTCACACCTCCGTTGGCAAAGTCGGCTTTGATGCCGTCAAGCTGAAGGAAAACGTTGAAGCCCTGATCGCTGATCTGAAGCGTATCAAGCCAGCTTCCTCGAAAGGTATTTACGTCAAGCGCGTTACCCTGAGCACCACCATGGGTCCAGGCCTGGTCATCGACCAAGGTTCGCTCGACGCTTAAGACACAGATTGGCGCAAGCAATTGCGCCAGTTGAAAGATTGGGGTCCCTGCCTGGCGGGGGCTATCCAAGACCGTAGGCGACGCAAGTCTTAAACCTCAAGCCTACGCAGATGGTGCTCCCGGTTCCTTACCGAATCAGACACCAAAACGACATCCGGCTCCGGCCAGATGAAACGGTAACAAGCAGGAGTTAAACCCGTGGCAATTAATCTCGAAGACAAGAAGGCCATCGTCGCTGAAGTCAACGAGGCTGCCAAAGTTGCCCTGTCCGCTGTTGTGGCTGATGCCCGCGGTGTGACAGTAGGCGCAATGACCGGACTCCGTAAAGAGGCTCGTGAAGCTGGCGTATACGTACGTGTTGTACGTAACACCCTGCTCAAGCGCGCTGTTGCGGACACTGAATACAGTGTCCTCAACGACGTGTTCACCGGCCCGACTCTGATCGCGTTCTCCAAAGATCATCCAGGCGCTGCTGCCCGTTTGTTCAAGGAATTCGCCAAGAGTCAGGATAAGTTCGAGATCAAGGCAGCTGCGTTCGAGGGCAAGTTCCTCGCAGCTAACCAAATCGACGTACTGGCAACACTGCCGACCCGTGACGAAGCTATTTCTCAGCTGATGAGCGTGATTCAAGGCGCTACCAGCAAGTTGGCTCGTACTCTGGCTGCAGTTCGCGAGCAAAAAGAAGCTGCTGCAGCCTAAGGCTGAGCAACTCCTTTCGCGTATTTTTGTTTATTTCGATGGCCGCGTAGGCCGTCCCCCAATTCAGGAAATACAGTAATGTCTATCTCCCAAGAAGATATCCTCAACGCCGTAGCTGAAATGTCGGTTCTGCAGGTTGTTGAGCTGATCAAAGCTTTCGAAGAAAAATTCGGCGTTTCCGCTGCTGCTGCATCGGCTGGTCCAGCTGCTGCTGCTGCCGTTGTTGAAGAGCAAACCGAATTCAACGTCATGCTGCTGGAAGCTGGCGAGAAGAAAGTTAACGTGATCAAGGCAGTACGTGAACTGACCGGTCTGGGCCTGAAAGAAGCCAAGGCTGTAGTTGACGGCGCTCCTGCCATGGTTCTGGAAGCCGTTTCGAAAGATGCCGGTGACAAAGCCAAAGCTACTCTGGAAGAAGCAGGCGCTAAAGTCGAGCTGAAGTAAGCATCGACTTTGCTCCTCCAGCCCGAGCGTTAAGCGAAAGGCTGATGGCTGGTGGCTCTTGCCACCGGCCTTTTTCCGTTATTGGCAACCGACTGGGTCGGTGCTGATAGCGAGCTGTAACCACCCGATGCGGTGGCGCAAACCATGGGGTTTGCACGATTTTCTGGCTGCTCCCGTCGGGAGGGGCCAAACAAGCAGGTGACCAAGCTGGGGAACGCTGATGGCTTACTCATATACTGAGAAAAAACGTATCCGCAAGGACTTTAGCAAGTTGCCGGACGTCATGGATGTGCCGTACCTCCTGGCCATCCAGCTGGATTCGTATCGTGAATTCTTGCAAGCGGGAGCGACTAAAGATCAGTTCCGCGACGTGGGCCTGCATGCGGCCTTCAAATCCGTTTTCCCGATCATCAGCTACTCCGGCAATGCTGCGCTGGAGTACGTCGGTTATCGCCTGGGCGAGCCGGCATTTGATGTCAAAGAATGCGTATTGCGCGGTGTAACTTACGCCGTACCTTTGCGGGTAAAAGTGCGCCTGATCATTTTCGACAAAGAATCGTCGAACAAAGCGATCAAGGACATTAAAGAGCAAGAAGTCTACATGGGTGAAATCCCCCTGATGACTGAGAACGGTACCTTCGTAATCAACGGTACCGAGCGTGTAATCGTTTCCCAGCTGCACCGTTCCCCGGGCGTGTTCTTCGACCACGACCGTGGCAAGACGCACAGCTCCGGCAAACTGCTGTACTCCGCGCGCATCATTCCTTACCGCGGTTCGTGGCTGGACTTCGAGTTCGACCCGAAAGACTGCGTATTCGTGCGTATCGACCGTCGTCGCAAGCTGCCTGCATCGGTACTGCTGCGCGCGCTCGGCTATACCACTGAAGAAGTGCTCGACGCGTTCTACACCACCAACGTTTTCCACCTGAGCGGCGAAACCCTCAGTCTGGAACTGATTGCTTCGCGTCTGCGTGGTGAAATCGCTGTACTTGATATTCAGGACGAGAAAGGCAAGGTCATCGTTGAGGCTGGTCGCCGTATTACTGCGCGCCACATCAACCAGATCGAAAAAGCCGGTCTCAAGACCCTGGAAGTGCCTCTGGACTACGTCCTGGGTCGCACTACCGCCAAGGCCATCGTGCATCCGGCAACCGGCGAAATCCTGGCAGAGTGCAACACCGAGCTGAACACCGAGATCCTGGCCAAAATCGCCAAGGCCCAGGTTGTTCGCATCGAAACTCTGTACACCAACGATATCGACTGCGGTCCGTTCGTCTCCGACACCCTGAAGATCGACTCCACCAGCAACCAATTGGAAGCGCTGGTCGAGATCTATCGCATGATGCGTCCAGGCGAGCCGCCAACCAAAGACGCTGCCGAGACTCTGTTCAACAACCTGTTCTTCAGCCCTGAGCGCTATGACCTGTCTGCGGTCGGCCGGATGAAGTTCAACCGTCGTATCGGTCGTACCGAGATCGAAGGTTCGGGCGTGTTGTGCAAAGAAGACATCGTCGCGGTTCTGAAGACTCTGGTCGACATCCGTAACGGCAAAGGCATCGTCGATGACATCGACCACTTGGGTAACCGTCGTGTTCGCTGCGTAGGCGAAATGGCCGAGAACCAGTTCCGCGTTGGCCTGGTGCGTGTTGAGCGTGCGGTCAAAGAGCGTCTGTCGATGGCCGAAAGCGAAGGCCTGATGCCGCAAGACCTGATCAACGCCAAGCCAGTGGCTGCGGCGGTGAAAGAGTTCTTCGGTTCCAGCCAGCTTTCCCAGTTCATGGACCAGAACAACCCGCTGTCCGAGATCACCCACAAGCGTCGTGTGTCTGCACTCGGCCCTGGCGGTTTGACTCGTGAACGTGCCGGCTTTGAAGTTCGTGACGTACACCCGACTCACTACGGTCGTGTATGCCCGATTGAAACGCCGGAAGGTCCGAACATCGGTCTGATCAACTCCCTGGCTGCCTATGCGCGCACCAACCAGTACGGTTTCCTCGAGAGCCCGTACCGCGTGGTGAAAGACGCTCTGGTCACCGACGAGATCGTATTCCTGTCCGCTATCGAAGAAGCTGATCACGTGATCGCTCAGGCTTCGGCCACGATGAACGACAAGAAAGTCCTGATCGACGAACTGGTAGCTGTTCGTCACTTGAACGAGTTCACCGTCAAGGCGCCGGAAGACGTCACCTTGATGGACGTATCGCCCAAGCAGGTAGTTTCGGTTGCAGCGTCGCTGATCCCGTTCCTCGAGCACGATGACGCCAACCGTGCGTTGATGGGTTCGAACATGCAGCGTCAAGCTGTACCAACCCTGCGCGCTGACAAGCCGCTGGTCGGTACCGGCATGGAGCGTAACGTAGCCCGTGACTCCGGCGTTTGCGTCGTGGCTCGTCGTGGTGGCGTTATCGATTCCGTCGACGCTAGCCGTATCGTGGTTCGTGTTGCAGATGACGAAGTTGAAACCGGCGAAGCTGGTGTCGACATCTACAACCTGACCAAGTACACCCGCTCCAACCAGAACACTTGCATCAACCAGCGTCCGCTGGTGCGTAAAGGTGATCGGGTTCAGCGCAGCGACATCATGGCTGACGGTCCGTCCACCGATATGGGTGAACTGGCTCTGGGTCAGAACATGCGCATCGCGTTCATGGCATGGAACGGCTTCAACTTCGAAGACTCCATCTGCCTGTCCGAGCGTGTGGTTCAGGAAGATCGCTTCACCACGATCCACATCCAGGAACTGACCTGTGTGGCGCGTGACACCAAGCTTGGGCCAGAGGAAATCACTGCAGACATCCCGAACGTGGGTGAAGCTGCACTGAACAAGCTGGACGAAGCCGGTATCGTTTATGTAGGTGCTGAAGTAGGCGCAGGTGACATTCTGGTAGGTAAGGTCACTCCGAAAGGCGAGACCCAGCTGACTCCGGAAGAAAAACTGCTGCGTGCCATCTTCGGTGAAAAAGCCAGCGACGTTAAAGACACCTCCCTGCGTGTGCCTACCGGCACCAAGGGTACCGTCATCGACGTACAGGTCTTCACCCGCGACGGCGTTGAGCGTGATGCTCGTGCACTGTCGATCGAGAAGACTCAACTCGACGAGATCCGCAAGGACCTGAACGAAGAGTTCCGTATCGTTGAAGGCGCAACTTTCGAACGTCTGCGTTCCGCTCTGGTCGGCCACAAAGCCGAAGGCGGCGCCGGTCTGAAGAAAGGTCAGGACATCACCGACGAAGTTCTCGACGGTCTTGAGCATGGTCAGTGGTTCAAACTGCGCATGGCTGAAGATGCTCTGAACGAGCAGCTTGAGAAGGCCCAGGCCTACATCGTTGATCGCCGCCGTCTGCTGGACGACAAGTTCGAAGACAAGAAGCGCAAACTGCAGCAGGGCGATGACCTGGCTCCAGGCGTGCTGAAAATCGTCAAGGTTTACCTGGCAATCCGTCGCCGCATCCAGCCGGGCGACAAGATGGCCGGTCGTCACGGTAACAAAGGTGTGGTCTCCGTGATCATGCCGGTTGAAGACATGCCGCACGATGCCAATGGCACCCCGGTCGACGTCGTCCTCAACCCGTTGGGCGTACCTTCGCGTATGAACGTTGGTCAGATCCTTGAAACCCACCTCGGCCTCGCGGCTAAAGGTCTGGGCGAGAAGATCAACCGGATGATCGAAGAGCAGCGCAAAGTGGCTGAGCTTCGTAAATTCCTCGACGAGATCTACAACCAGATCGGCGGTCGTAACGAAGATCTGGATAGCTTCTCCGACCAGGAAATCCTGGATCTGGCGAAGAACCTGCGTGGCGGCGTTCCAATGGCCACTCCAGTGTTCGACGGTGCGAAGGAAAGCGAAATCAAGGCCATGCTGAAACTGGCAGACCTGCCGGAAAGCGGCCAGATGCAGCTGACTGACGGTCGTACCGGCAACAAGTTCGAGCGCCCGGTAACTGTTGGCTACATGTACATGCTGAAGCTGAACCACTTGGTAGACGACAAGATGCACGCTCGTTCTACCGGTTCGTACAGCCTGGTTACCCAGCAGCCGCTGGGTGGTAAGGCACAGTTCGGTGGTCAGCGTTTCGGGGAGATGGAGGTCTGGGCACTGGAAGCATACGGTGCTGCTTACACTCTGCAAGAAATGCTCACAGTGAAGTCGGACGATGTGAACGGCCGTACCAAGATGTACAAAAACATCGTGGATGGCGATCACCGTATGGAGCCGGGCATGCCCGAGTCCTTCAACGTGTTGATCAAGGAAATTCGTTCCCTCGGCATCGATATCGATCTGGAAACCGAATAACACGTGACGCGAATCGAGAGCGGGGCAGGATTGCCCGCTCTCTGCTCCGCCAGGAGGAAAGGCCTTGAAAGACCTACTGAATTTGCTGAAAAACCAGGGTCAAGTCGAAGAGTTCGACGCCATCCGTATTGGATTGGCATCGCCTGAGATGATCCGTTCGTGGTCGTTCGGTGAAGTTAAAAAGCCGGAAACCATTAACTACCGTACGTTCAAACCAGAACGTGACGGCCTGTTCTGCGCCAAGATCTTTGGCCCGGTAAAGGATTACGAGTGCCTGTGCGGTAAGTACAAGCGCTTGAAGCACCGTGGTGTCATCTGCGAGAAGTGCGGCGTTGAAGTCGCGCTGGCTAAAGTTCGTCGTGAGCGCATGGCGCACATCGAGCTGGCCTCGCCGGTTGCCCACATCTGGTTCCTGAAATCGCTGCCGTCCCGTATCGGCTTGCTGATGGACATGACCCTGCGTGATATCGAACGCGTTCTCTACTTCGAGAGCTATGTCGTTATCGATCCAGGCATGACCACCCTTGAGAAAGGTCAGCTGCTCAATGACGAGCAGTACTTCGAAGCGCTGGAAGAGTTCGGCGACGATTTCGATGCCCGCATGGGTGCCGAAGCTGTTCGCGAACTGCTGCACGCTATCGACCTGGAACACGAGATTGGCCGTCTGCGTGAAGAAATTCCGCAAACCAACTCCGAAACCAAAATCAAGAAGCTGTCCAAGCGTCTGAAGTTGATGGAAGCCTTCCAGGGTTCCGGCAACCTTCCAGAATGGATGGTGCTGACCGTTCTGCCGGTTCTGCCGCCAGATCTGCGTCCACTGGTCCCGCTGGATGGCGGTCGCTTCGCGACTTCCGACCTCAACGATCTGTATCGTCGAGTGATCAACCGTAACAACCGCTTGAAGCGCCTGCTTGATCTGTCCGCTCCGGACATCATCGTGCGCAACGAAAAGCGTATGTTGCAGGAAGCCGTCGATGCACTGCTCGACAACGGTCGTCGTGGCCGCGCTATCACTGGTTCCAACAAGCGTCCTCTGAAATCCCTGGCTGACATGATCAAGGGTAAGCAAGGTCGTTTCCGTCAGAACTTGCTCGGTAAGCGTGTTGACTACTCCGGTCGTTCGGTAATTACCGTAGGTCCGACCCTGCGTCTGCACCAGTGCGGTCTGCCGAAGAAGATGGCTCTCGAGCTGTTCAAGCCGTTCATTTTCGGCAAGCTGGAAATGCGCGGTCTCGCGACCACCATCAAAGCTGCCAAGAAAATGGTTGAGCGCGAACTGCCAGAGGTTTGGGACGTTCTCGCTGAAGTGATCCGTGAACACCCGGTTCTCCTCAACCGTGCACCGACCCTTCACCGTCTGGGTATCCAGGCGTTTGAACCGGTACTGATCGAAGGTAAGGCTATCCAGCTGCACCCTCTGGTCTGTGCTGCGTACAACGCCGACTTCGACGGCGACCAAATGGCCGTGCACGTACCGCTGACACTGGAAGCCCAGTTGGAAGCGCGTGCGTTGATGATGTCGACCAACAACATTCTGTCGCCAGCCAACGGTGAGCCAATCATCGTTCCGTCGCAGGACGTTGTATTGGGTCTGTATTATATGACTCGTGAAGCGATCAACGCCAAAGGCGAAGGTCGTGTATTCGCGGATCTGCAAGAAGTTGACCGTGTGTTCCGTGCCGGCGAAGCCGCACTGCACGCCAAGGTTAAAGTGCGGATCAACGAAACTGTCAACGATCGTGATGGCGGCAGCGTCAAGAACACCCGTATCGTCGACACCACTGTCGGCCGTGCGCTGTTGTTCCAGGTTGTTCCACCTGGCCTGTCGTACGACGTCGTCAACCAGCCGATGAAGAAAAAGGCGATCTCCAAGCTGATCAACCAGTGCTACCGCGTGGTTGGTTTGAAAGAGACCGTGATCTTCGCTGACCAGTTGATGTACACCGGTTTTGCCTACTCGACCATTTCCGGCGTTTCCATCGGTGTTAACGACTTCGTTATCCCGGATGAAAAAGCCCGCATCATCGGTGCTGCTACCGATGAAGTGAAAGAGATCGAAAGTCAGTACGCCTCCGGCCTGGTAACCCAGGGCGAGAAGTACAACAAAGTGATCGACCTTTGGTCCAAGGCGAACGACGAAGTTTCCAAGGCGATGATGGCCAACCTCTCGAAAGAGAAAGTCATCGACCGTCATGGCGTCGAAGTCGACCAAGAGTCCTTCAACTCGATGTACATGATGGCCGACTCGGGCGCACGGGGTTCTGCTGCGCAGATCCGTCAGCTCGCCGGTATGCGTGGCCTGATGGCCAAGCCGGACGGTTCCATCATCGAAACGCCGATTACTGCGAACTTCCGTGAAGGTTTGAGCGTACTTCAGTACTTCATCTCCACTCACGGTGCTCGTAAAGGTTTGGCGGATACCGCGTTGAAAACTGCGAACTCCGGTTACCTGACTCGTCGTCTGGTAGACGTGGCGCAGGATCTGGTTGTGACCGAGATCGATTGCGGCACCGAGCATGGCCTGGTAATGACTCCGCACATTGAAGGCGGTGACGTTGTTGAGCCGCTGGGTGAGCGCGTATTGGGTCGTGTCATTGCCCGTGACGTGTTCAAGCCAGGTACCGAAGAAATCATCGTTCCTGCCGGTACTCTGGTAGACGAGAAGTGGGTCGAGTTCATCGAGCTGAACAGCATCGATGAAGTGATCGTGCGTTCGCCGATCAGCTGCGAAACCCGCTACGGCATTTGCGCCAAGTGCTACGGCCGTGACTTGGCTCGTGGTCACCAGGTGAACATCGGTGAAGCGGTCGGCGTTATCGCTGCCCAGTCCATCGGTGAGCCGGGTACCCAGCTGACCATGCGTACGTTCCACATCGGTGGTGCGGCAAGCCGGACTTCCGCAGCCGACAGCGTTCAGGTGAAGAACGGCGGTACCGTCCGTCTGCATAACCTGAAGCACGTTGAGCGAGTGGATGGTTGCCTGGTTGCGGTGTCTCGTTCTGGTGAGCTGGCAATCGCTGATGACTTCGGTCGTGAGCGTGAGCGTTACAAGCTGCCGTACGGTGCTGTGATTTCGGTTAAAGAAGGTGACAAGGTCGACGCTGGCGCAATCGTGGCCAAGTGGGATCCGCACACTCACCCAATCGTTACCGAAATGAAAGGTACCGTGACCTACGTGGGCATGGAAGAAGGCATCACGATCAAACGTCAGACTGACGAATTGACCGGTATGACCAACATTGAAGTACTCGACGCCAAAGACCGTCCAGCTGCCGGTAAAGATATCCGTCCTGCTGTGAAGATGGTTGATGACAACGGCAAGGATCTCTTGCTGCCGGGTACTGACGTAATTGCTCAGTACTTCCTGCCTGCCAACGCCCTTGTCGGTGTGGCGGACGGTGCGAAAATCGCGATCGGTGATGTTATCGCTCGTATTCCGCAAGAGACTTCGAAGACCCGTGACATCACCGGTGGTCTGCCGCGTGTTGCCGACTTGTTCGAAGCTCGTCGTCCGAAAGAAGCCTCGATTCTGGCTGAAGTCAGCGGCACAATCGCGTTCGGTAAAGAGACCAAAGGCAAGCGCCGTCTGGTTATCACCCCGAACGACGGTAGCGATCCGTACGAAGAGCTGATTCCGAAGTGGCGTCACCTGAACGTCTTCGAAGGCGAACAGGTAAACCGCGGCGAAGTTATCTCCGACGGCCCGAGCGATCCACACGACATCCTGCGTCTGCTGGGTGTAAGTGCGCTGGCCAAGTACATCGTGAACGAGATCCAGGACGTTTATCGTCTGCAAGGCGTGAAGATCAACGATAAGCACATCGAGACCATCTTGCGTCAGATGCTGCGTAAAGTTGAAATCGCTGAATCCGGCGATTCCAGTTTCATCAAGGGCGACCAGATGGAATTGACTCACGTTCTGGTAGAGAACGAGCGTCTGGCTGGCGACGAGAAATTCGTTTCCAAGTTCACTCGTGTGTTGCTGGGTATCACCAAGGCGTCGTTGTCCACCGAATCGTTCATCTCGGCGGCTTCCTTCCAGGAAACCACTCGTGTACTGACCGAAGCGGCGGTAACCGGCAAGCGCGATTACCTGCGCGGCCTGAAAGAAAACGTGGTCGTGGGTCGTTTGATCCCGGCAGGTACCGGTCTGGCTTATCACAGTGAGCGCAAGCGTCGCCGTGATGCTGACAAACCGTTGCGCGTAAGCGCCAGTGAAGTGGAAGCTGCACTGACCGAAGCGCTGAACTCGAGCGGTAACTGAGTTCTGCGGTAAATGAGTGTGAGGCCCTGATCATCCCGTTCATCGAATCGCGACAATTTGTCGAGGTTGGATGAGTGGGGAGTTCGGGGCCTTGCCTTGACTGGGGGCAAGATCCTCTTTAGACTCTTGTACCCCTAAATTTGGCGGGAATTCGTTCCTGCCATTTTGCTTTTCTTGCAAGACAATAGCGTCGCAAGACAACAGTGGAGCTAGTAGATGGCAACTATCAACCAGCTGGTACGTCAGCCGCGTAAGCGTATCGTCGAGAAATCCGACGTGCCTGCGCTGCAGAACTGCCCGCAACGTCGTGGCGTATGCACCCGTGTGTATACCACCACGCCGAAAAAACCTAACTCGGCACTGCGTAAAGTATGCCGTGTGCGTCTGACCAACGGTTTCGAGGTTTCCTCGTACATCGGCGGTGAAGGCCACAACCTGCAAGAGCACAGCGTGGTACTGATCCGCGGCGGTCGTGTAAAAGACTTGCCAGGTGTTCGTTACCACACCGTTCGCGGTTCGTTGGATACTTCCGGTGTTAAAGGTCGTAACCAGGGTCGTTCGAAGTACGGTACCAAGAAGCCTAAGTAGTAGCGGCTTTTTGTAAAAACTGATTTTCTATTTTTCTGAGTCGATAAGAGTAAGGTCGGAGGCGTCCCGAAAGGGCACCGATTCCGAGCGAACCTGAAGACCGTTTGAGGGCTTATCCATGCCAAGAAGACGCGTAGCAGCCAAGCGCGAAGTGCTTGACGATCCAAAATACGGAAGCCAAATCCTGGCCAAGTTCATGAACCACGTGATGGAAAGCGGCAAGAAAGCCGTTGCCGAGCGTATCGTTTATGGCGCGCTGGAAAAGGTTAAAGAACGCAAGAACAGCGACCCCCTGGAAATCTTCGAGAAAGCTCTCGACGCCATCGCTCCGCTGGTCGAAGTAAAGTCGCGCCGTGTAGGCGGTGCTACTTACCAGGTTCCGGTTGAAGTTCGTCCGTCCCGTCGTAACGCTCTGGCAATGCGCTGGTTGGTAGACTTCGCCCGTAAGCGCGGCGAGAAGTCTATGGCTCTGCGTTTGGCTGGCGAACTGTTGGACGCTGCCGAAGGTAAGGGTGCTGCAGTTAAGAAGCGTGAAGACGTGCACCGTATGGCTGAAGCCAACAAGGCTTTCTCGCACTACCGCTTCTAATTTTAGCGTCACTAATTTTGCGAGGGCTTTATGGCTCGTACAACACCGATTAATCGCTACCGTAACATCGGTATCGTTGCTCACGTGGATGCTGGTAAAACCACCACCACCGAGCGCGTCCTTTTTTACACCGGCAAAAGTCACAAAATGGGCGAGGTGCATGACGGCGCCGCGACCACAGACTGGATGGTGCAGGAGCAGGAGCGTGGTATTACCATTACTTCTGCTGCTATCACCGCCTTCTGGCAGGGTTCCGAGAAGCAGCACAAGGACCAATACCGCTTCAACGTCATCGACACCCCGGGCCACGTTGACTTCACTATTGAAGTTGAGCGTTCCCTGCGTGTTCTCGACGGCGCGGTCGTTGTGTTCTGCGGTACCTCGGGTGTTGAGCCTCAGTCGGAAACCGTATGGCGTCAGGCCAACAAGTACGGCGTTCCACGTCTTGTTTACGTAAACAAGATGGACCGTGCTGGTGCGAACTTCCTGCGCGTGATCGGTCAGATCAAGCAGCGTCTGGGTCACACTCCGGTGCCAATCCAGTTGGCTATCGGTTCCGAAGACAACTTCCAGGGTCAGATCGATCTGATGGCTATGGAAGCTGTTTACTGGAATGACTCTGACAAAGGTATGGTTCCAGTTCGCAAGCCTATCCCTGCTGAACTGCAGGAATTGGCTAACGAATGGCGCGGCAACATGATTGAAGCTGCGGCCGAAGCCAGCGAAGAGCTGATGAACAAGTACCTCGAAGGTGAAGAACTCACCAACGCGGAAATCAAGGCCGCTCTGCGTCAGCGTACTATCGCTGGTGAGATCGTTCTGGCTGTTTGCGGTTCTTCCTTCAAGAACAAGGGTGTTCCCCTGGTTCTCGACGCCGTTATCGACTACCTGCCTGCTCCTACCGACATTCCTGCCATCAAGGGTACTGACCCGGATGACGAGACCAAGGAAATGGAGCGTCACGCAGACGACAGCGAGCCGTTCTCGGCTCTGGCGTTCAAGATCGCTACCGACCCATTCGTGGGTACCTTGACCTTTGTTCGAGTTTACTCGGGCGTGTTGGCCTCCGGCGACGGCGTGATCAACTCGGTTAAAGGCAAGAAAGAGCGTGTGGGTCGTATGGTGCAAATGCACGCAAACGCCCGTGAAGAAATCAAGGAAGTGCGCGCTGGTGACATCGCGGCCTTGATTGGCATGAAGGACGTCACCACTGGTGAGACTTTGTGCAACGCTGACAAGCCAATCATCCTGGTTCGCATGGACTTCCCGGAGCCGGTTATTTCGGTTGCCGTAGAGCCTAAGACCAAGGACGACCAGGAAAAAATGGGTATCGCTCTGGGCAAGCTTGCTCAGGAAGATCCATCTTTCCGCGTCAAGACTGATGAAGAGACTGGTCAAACGATCATCTCCGGCATGGGCGAGTTGCACCTGGACATCCTGGTTGACCGGATGCGCCGTGAGTTCAACGTCGAAGCCAACATCGGTAAGCCTCAGGTTTCGTACCGTGAGCGCATCACGAAGAGTTGCGAAATCGAAGGCAAGTTCGTTCGTCAGTCCGGCGGTCGTGGCCAGTTCGGTCATTGCTGGATTCGTTTTGCTCCTGCTGACGAAGGTCAGGAAGGTCTGCAATTCCTGAACGAAGTAGTGGGTGGTGTGGTTCCTAAGGAATACATCCCGGCTATCCAAAAGGGTATCGAAGAGCAGATGAAGAACGGCGTTGTTGCCGGCTATCCGCTGATCGGCCTGAAGGCTACCGTGTTTGATGGTTCTTACCACGACGTCGACTCGAACGAGATGGCGTTTAAGGTGGCTGCTTCCATGGCGACCAAGCAACTGGCCCAGAAGGGCGGTGGTGAGTTGCTCGAGCCGATCATGGCGGTAGAGGTTGTTACACCTGAAGACTATATGGGTGACGTGATGGGCGACCTTAACCGTCGTCGCGGCATGATCCTGGGTATGGAAGATACGGTTTCCGGTAAAGTAATTCGTGCCGAGGTTCCGTTGGGCGAGATGTTCGGTTATGCGACCGACGTTCGTTCCATGTCCCAAGGTCGCGCAAGCTACTCTATGGAATTCAAAAAATACAATACGGCTCCGTCGCACATCGTCGAAACCGTTACCAAAAAACAAGGCTGATTCAGCCCCTTTAGGCTAGGAGTTAATTGTCGTGGCTAAAGAAAAATTTGATCGTTCCCTTCCGCACGTCAACGTTGGCACCATCGGTCACGTCGACCACGGTAAAACCACTCTGACTGCAGCTCTGACTCGCGTCTGCTCCGAAGTATTCGGTTCGGCCATCGTTGATTTCGATAAAATCGACAGCGCGCCAGAAGAAAAAGCTCGTGGTATCACCATCAACACTGCGCACGTCGAGTACAACTCGAAGATCCGTCACTACGCTCACGTTGACTGCCCAGGTCACGCTGACTATGTGAAGAACATGATCACTGGTGCTGCCCAGATGGACGGCGCTATCCTGGTTTGCTCGGCCGCTGATGGTCCGATGCCACAAACCCGTGAGCACATCCTGCTGTCCCGTCAGGTAGGCGTTCCGTACATCGTGGTTTTCCTGAACAAGGCTGACCTGGTAGACGACGCTGAGCTGCTGGAACTGGTTGAGATGGAAGTGCGCGACCTGCTGAGCACTTACGACTTCCCAGGTGACGACACTCCGATCATCATCGGTTCTGCTCGTATGGCTCTGGAAGGCAAAGACGACAACGAAATGGGCACCACTGCCGTTCGTAAACTGGTTGAAACTCTGGACAGCTACATCCCAGAACCAGTTCGTCTGACTGACAAGCCGTTCCTGATGCCAATCGAAGACGTATTCTCGATCTCCGGTCGCGGTACTGTTGTGACTGGTCGTATCGAGCGCGGTATCGTTCGCGTTCAGGATCCACTGGAAATCGTTGGTCTGCGTGACACTACCGTCACCACCTGCACCGGTGTTGAAATGTTCCGTAAGCTGCTCGACGAAGGTCGTGCTGGCGAGAACTGCGGCGTTCTGCTGCGTGGTACCAAGCGTGACGACGTTGAGCGTGGTCAGGTTCTGGTTAAGCCGGGTTCGGTTAAGCCGCACACCAAGTTCACCGCAGAAGTTTACGTTCTGAGCAAGGAAGAAGGCGGTCGTCACACTCCGTTCTTCAAAGGCTACCGTCCACAGTTCTACTTCCGTACTACTGACGTGACTGGTAACTGCGAGCTGCCAGAAGGCGTTGAAATGGTAATGCCAGGTGACAACATCCAGATGACTGTCACTCTGATCAAAACCATCGCGATGGAAGATGGCCTGCGTTTCGCTATTCGTGAAGGCGGTCGTACCGTCGGCGCTGGCGTCGTAGCCAAAATCATCGAGTAAGCTCTTTTTGAGTAAGCTTTGATGATTTGAAAGAGCCCCCGCTTAGCGGGGGCTTTTTTATTGGGTTGACACCTATATGGGGCGTCTATAGAATTGCGCCTCCTTTTAACGGGCGTATTGCGCTCGGTGGGAATAGCAGCCGGAGTCTGAAATCCAATGCAAAATCAGCAAATCCGTATCAGGTTGAAGGCTTTTGACCATCGCCTGATCGACCAATCCACCCAGGAAATCGTGGAAACCGCGAAACGTACTGGTGCTCAAGTGCGTGGTCCAATTCCACTGCCTACCCGTAAAGAGCGGTTCACCGTTCTGGTCTCCCCGCACGTCAACAAAGACGCGCGTGACCAGTACGAGATCCGTACTCATAAGCGCGTTCTGGACATCGTCCAGCCAACGGATAAAACCGTTGATGCTCTTATGAAGCTTGATCTTGCGGCCGGTGTGGAAGTGCAGATCAGCCTCGGCTAAGACTCGGTCTTAGTCGTGTAACGCTCTGAAATGGGCGGCCATAGCGGGTGAAAGCCCCGTACACTCATGAGGTTTACAACATGACTATTGGTGTAGTCGGTCGTAAATGCGGTATGACCCGTATTTTCACCGAAGAAGGTGTCTCCATTCCGGTCACGGTCATTGAGATCGAGCCGAATCGCGTCACCCAGTTCAAAACTGAAGAGACCGATGGCTATCGTGCAGTGCAAGTCACTGTAGGCGAGCGTCGTGCTTCGCGTGTTACAGCTGCTCAGGCTGGCCACTTCGCTAAAGCGAACGTTGCCGCTGGTCGTACCGTAATGGAATTCCGTCTTGAAGAAGGCGAGTACCAGGCCGGCGATCTGATCAACGCTGAAATCTTCGCCGCTGGTCAACTGGTTGATGTAACCGGTCAGTCCAAAGGTAAAGGCTTCCAGGGTACGATCAAGCGTTGGAACTTCCGCGGGCAAGATAATACCCACGGTAACTCCGTGTCCCACCGCGTTCCAGGCTCTATCGGCCAGTGCCAGACTCCTGGTCGTGTATTCAAGGGCAAAAAAATGTCCGGTCATATGGGCGCTGAGCGCGTGACCGTGCAGTCCCTGGAAGTAGTGCGCGTGGACGCTGAACGCAATCTGTTGTTGGTCAAGGGTGCTGTTCCTGGCGCTACTGGCGGCAACTTGGTTGTACGTCCAGCAGCCAAGGCTCGCGGTTAAGGGGAAGCTGACATGCAATTAAATGTAAATGACGCTCAAGCGATCGAAGTTTCCGAACTGACATTTGGCGGCGAATTCAACGAGACGCTGGTTCACCAAGCAGTCGTGGCCTACATGGCCGGCGGCCGTCAAGGTAGCAAGCAGCAAAAGACCCGTTCCGACGTTCGTGGTGGCGGTAAGCGCCCATGGCGTCAGAAAGGTACTGGCCGTGCTCGTGCCGGTACTATCCGTAGCCCAATCTGGCGTGGCGGCGGTACCACTTTCGCAGCTCGTCCTCAGGATCACACCCAGAAGCTGAACAAGAAGATGTATCGCGCAGCAATGCGTTCCATCCTTGCTGAGCTGGTGCGTACTGATCGTCTGGTTGTGGTTCAGGACTTCGCTGTTGATGCACCGAAGACCAAAGATCTGCTGAGCAAACTGACCGGCATGGGCCTGACTGACGTCTTGATCGTGTCTGAAGTAGTTGATCAGAACCTGTACCTGGCTGCTCGCAACCTGCCACACGTTGATGTACGTGACGTGCAAGGTTCCGATCCAGTTAGTCTGATCGCATACGACAAGGTGTTGATCACCGTGTCGGCCGTGAAGAAATTCGAGGAGCTGCTGGGATGAACCAGGAACGCGTATTTAAAGTTCTGCTTGGCCCGCACGTTTCCGAGAAGGCTACGGTTCTGGCTGACAAGAAAGGCCAGTTCGTTTTCAAGGTTGCAACTGACGCAACCAAGCTGGAAATCAAGAAGGCCGTCGAAAGCCTGTTCAGCGTGAAAGTAGAGCGTGTTACTACCCTGAATGTTCTGGGTAAGAGCAAGCGCACTGCTCGCGGTCTGGGCAAGCGTAATGACTGGAAGAAGGCAGTTATCTCCCTTCAGCCAGGCCAAGATCTCGATTTCAGCAGCAGTGCTGAGTAAGGAAGGGGTGCATCATGGCAATCGTTAAATGCAAACCGACTTCCCCTGGCCGCCGTTTTGTGGTCAAGGTGGTCAACCAGGAGCTGCATAAAGGCGCTCCTCACGCACCGCTGCTCGAGAAAAAATCGAAGACTGGTGGTCGTAACAACAATGGTCGTATTACCACTCGTCACATCGGTGGTGGCCATAAGCAGCATTATCGTCTGGTCGATTTCCGTCGCAACGACAAAGATGGCATCTCTGCCACTGTCGAGCGTATTGAATACGATCCAAACCGTACTGCTCACATCGCTCTGCTGCTGTACGCAGATGGCGAGCGTCGCTACATCATCGCGCCTAAAGGCGTGAGTGCTGGTGACCAGCTGATTGCAGGTGCTTTGGCACCGATCAAGCCGGGCAACGCTCTGCAACTGCGTAACATTCCAGTTGGTAGCACCGTACACGGCATCGAATTGAAGCCAGGTAAAGGCGCGCAAATCGCTCGTTCCGCTGGTGCTTCGGCTCAGCTGATCGCTCGTGAAGGTGTCTACGTGACCCTGCGTCTGCGTTCTGGTGAGATGCGTAAAGTGCTGGCTGAATGCCGCGCGACCTTGGGTGAAGTCTCGAACTCCGAGCACAGCCTGCGTTCGCTGGGTAAAGCTGGTGCCAAACGCTGGCGTGGCGTTCGCCCAACCGTTCGTGGTGTTGCCATGAACCCGGTTGACCACCCACATGGTGGTGGTGAAGGTCGTACCTCTGGTGGTCGTCATCCGGTATCGCCATGGGGCTTCCCGACTAAGGGCGCGAAGACTCGTGGTAATAAGCGTACCGACAAAATGATCGTCCGTCGTCGCAAGTAAATAGAGGGATACGACAGTGCCACGTTCTCTGAAAAAAGGTCCTTTTATTGATCTTCACCTACTGAAGAAGATCGAAGTGGCGGCGGAAAAGAACGATCGCAAACCAGTTAAGACCTGGTCGCGCCGTTCCATGATCCTGCCACAAATGGTCGGTTTGACCATTGCTGTGCATAACGGTCGTCAACATGTTCCAGTTCTCGTGAACGAAGACATGGTCGGCCACAAACTAGGCGAGTTTGCCGGTACCCGCACATATCGTGGGCACGTGGCAGACAAGAAAGCCAAGCGTTAAGGGGTAAGGAACGATGGAAGTAGCCGCTAAGTTGTCGGGCGCTCGAATCTCCGCCCAGAAAGCCCGCTTGGTCGCCGACCAGATCCGCGGGAAGAAGGTGGGCGAAGCGCTCAACCTGTTGGCTTTCAGCAGTAAGAAAGCCGCCGAGATCATGAAGAAAGTGCTGGAGTCGGCCGTAGCCAACGCCGAGCATAACGAAGGCGCAGACGTTGATGACCTTAAAGTCAGCACCGTTTTCGTCAACGAAGGGCGTTCGCTGAAGCGAATCATGCCACGTGCCAAAGGCCGTGCTGATCGCATCGTCAAGCGGTCTTGCCATATCACTGTCAAGGTTGCTGACAAGTAACGGAGTCGAAGAGATGGGTCAGAAAGTACATCCCATTGGCATTCGCCTGGGAATCGTCAAGGAGCACACCTCCGTCTGGTACGCAGACGGTCGGACTTATGCGGACTATTTGTTCGCTGATCTGAAGGTGCGTGAGTATCTCCAAGACAAACTAAAAAGCGCGTCCGTAAGCCGTATCGATATCCATCGTCCGGCTCAAACTGCACGTATCACCATCCACACCGCTCGTCCAGGTATCGTTATCGGGAAGAAAGGTGAAGATGTTGAGAAACTGCGTCAGGACCTGACCAAGCAAATGGGTGTGCCTGTGCACATCAATATCGAAGAAATCCGCAAGCCGGAGCTCGACGGTATGTTGGTTGCGCAGAGCGTAGCTCAGCAGCTGGAGCGCCGCGTAATGTTCCGTCGCGCTATGAAGCGCGCTGTACAGAACGCCATGCGCATTGGTGCCAAAGGCATCAAAATCCAAGTGAGCGGTCGTCTCGGCGGTGCTGAAATCGCACGTACTGAATGGTATCGCGAAGGTCGTGTGCCACTGCACACCCTGCGTGCCGACATCGACTATGCCAACTACGAAGCTCACACCACTTACGGTGTGATCGGTGTAAAGGTTTGGATCTTCAAAGGCGAAGTAATTGGTGGTCGCCAAGAAGAACTGAAACCACAAGCACCAGCGCCTCGTAAAAAAGCTGCTAAGTAAGGGGTACGCCAAATGTTGCAACCAAAGCGTACGAAGTTCCGCAAGCAGATGACAGGCCACAACCGTGGTCTGGCTCAGCGCGGTAGCAAAGTCAGCTTCGGCGAGTTCGCGCTGAAGTCTGTAGCTCGTGGTCGTCTCACCGCTCGTCAGATCGAGTCAGCGCGTCGTGCTCTGACCCGTCACGTTAAACGTGGCGGCAAGATCTGGATCCGTGTATTCCCGGACAAGCCTATTTCCAAAAAGCCACTCGAAGTTCGGATGGGTAAAGGTAAGGGTAGTGTGGAGTACTGGGTTGCCCAGATTCAGCCAGGCAAAGTCCTGTATGAAATCGAGGGCGTTACTGAAGAGCTGGCGCGTGAGGCTTTTGCCCTGGCTGCTGCAAAGCTGCCGCTCGCCACTGCCTTCGTTAAACGGACGGTGATGTGATGAAAGCGAACGAACTTCGTGAAAAAGACGCGCCGCAGCTTAACGAGCAACTGCTCGGCCTGCTGCGCGACCAGTTCAATCTGCGCATGCAGAAAGCAACTGGCCAGTTGGGGCAGTCTCACCTGCTCCGGCAAGTTAAGCGTGACATCGCTCGCGTGAAGACTGTGCTCAAACAGCAGGCAGGTAAGTAATCATGGCTGAAGCCGAAAAAACCGTCCGTACGCTGACTGGCCGTGTTGTCAGCGACAAAATGGACAAGACCATCACCGTTCTGATTGAGCGTCGCGTTAAGCACCCGATCTACGGTAAATACGTTAAGCGTTCGACTAAGCTGCACGCGCACGACGAAACCAATCAGTGCCACATCGGCGACAAAGTCACTATTCGTGAAACTCGTCCGCTGGCCAAGACCAAGTCTTGGGCATTGGTTGATGTTCTCGAACGCGCTGTGGAAGTCTAAGGACTAGGGGTCGGAGAAATTATATGATTCAGACTCAATCCATGCTCGATGTGGCCGATAACAGCGGCGCTCGCCGCGTTATGTGCATCAAGGTGCTGGGTGGCTCCCATCGTCGTTACGCTGGTATCGGTGACATCATCAAAGTTACCGTGAAGGAAGCAATTCCTCGCGGTAAAGTGAAAAAAGGCCAAGTGATGACTGCTGTTGTAGTCCGCACTCGTCACGGCGTACGTCGTGCTGATGGCTCCATTATCCGCTTTGATGGCAACGCTGCTGTTCTTCTGAACAACAAGCAAGAGCCGATCGGCACCCGTATCTTTGGGCCAGTGACCCGTGAACTTCGTACTGAGAAGTTCATGAAGATCGTCTCGCTCGCCCCAGAAGTGCTGTAAGGAGATCCGACATGCAAAAGATTCGTCGTGACGACGAGATCATCGTGATCGCCGGCAAAGACAAAGGTAAGCGCGGTAAGGTGCTTAAGGTTCTCGCTAATAACCGTCTGGTTATTGGTGGTCTGAACCTGGTTAAGCGTCATACCAAGCCTAACCCGATGTCGGGCGTACAAGGCGGTATCGTCGAAAAAGAAGCTCCACTGGACGCTTCTAACGTCGCCATTTTCAACGGCGAAACCAACAAGGCTGACCGCGTTGGTTTCAAAGTAGAAGACGGCAAGAAAATTCGTGTCTTCAAGTCGACCCAAAAAGCGGTTGATGCTTGAACACTGCTAGGTAGAAGACCATGGCACGACTAAAAGAGATTTACTGGAAGGAAATCGCACCGAAGCTTAAGGAAGAACTTAAGCTCTCGAACGTGATGGAAGTTCCACGCGTTACCAAAATCACCCTGAACATGGGTCTGGGCGAAGCTGTCGGCGACAAAAAAGTCATCGAGCACGCTGTTGCTGACCTGGAAAAGATCACCGGCCAGAAAGTCGTTGTGACTTACGCTCGGAAATCCATCGCTGGCTTTAAAGTCCGTGAAGGTTGGCCGATCGGCGTCAAAGTGACTCTGCGTCGTGAACGTATGTATGAATTCCTGGATCGTCTGCTGTCGATCTCCCTGCCTCGGGTTCGCGACTTCCGCGGCCTGAATGCCAAGTCCTTTGATGGTCGTGGTAACTACAGCATGGGCGTTAAAGAGCAGATCATCTTCCCGGAAATCGACTACGACAAGATCGATGCTCTCCGCGGTCTGGACATTACCCTGACCACCACTGCCAAGAACGATGATGAAGGTCGCGCGCTACTGCGTGCTTTCAAATTCCCGTTCCGCAACTGATTGGAGTAGGAAAATGGCCAAGATGAGCATGAAAAACCGCGAGCTGAAGCGTCAGCTCACGGTTGCCAAGTACGCCAAGAAGCGTGCAGCACTGAAAGCTATCATCGTTGATCTGAACGCAAGTCCAGAAGCACGTTGGGAAGCTACAGTAGCTCTGCAGAAGCAGCCACGTGACGCAAGCGCTTCGCGCATGCGTAACCGCTGCCGCCTGACCGGTCGTCCACACGGCGTTTACCGCAAGTTCGGCCTTGGCCGTAACAAACTGCGTGAAGCTGCAATGCGTGGTGACGTACCTGGTCTGGTTAAAGCCAGCTGGTAAGCAATATCGAAGTCTCGATGGTCGGGATCGCAAGATCCTGACCATCGGTGACCTTGAACTTGAATCAAGCCCCTATTGGGGCTTGATTCATTTGTGGGGTGTGTCTAGAATACCCGGCTCGCCTGAGCCCGTGCTTTTTTCGCATGGATGAGCTCGGCGACAAGTAGTAGCCGCAAGGCTAATTTTTTTGTATTAGGAGCGTCTAGCCCATGAGTATGCAGGACCCGTTAGCGGACATGCTAACTCGAATCCGTAATGCCCAGATGGCTGAAAAGTCCGTCGTAAGCATGCCATCTTCTACGTTGAAGGTAGCTGTTGCCAAAGTCCTGAAGGACGAAGGTTACATTGCGGGTTATCAGATCAGCAGCGAAATCAAACCACTGCTGTCCATCGAGCTGAAGTACTTCGAAGGCCGTCCGGTCATCGAGGAAGTGAAGCGCGTTAGCCGTCCAGGCCTGCGTCAGTACAAGTCCGTCGATGATCTGCCAAAAGTTCGTGGCGGTCTCGGTGTGTCTATCGTCTCCACCAACAAAGGTGTGATGACGGATCGTGCTGCGCGCGCTGCCGGTGTCGGCGGCGAAGTTCTTTGCACTGTGTTCTAAGGGGGGATAAGCATGTCACGCGTCGCTAAGAACCCCGTTAAGCTGCCAGCCGGTGTCGAAGTAAAATTCGCAGGCCAACAGCTTTCGGTGAAGGGTGCCAAGGGCACTCTCGAACTGAACATCCATTCGTCCGTTGAGATCGTTGAAGAAGCTGGTGAGCTGCGTTTCGCTGCTCGCAATGGCGATCAACAAACTCGCGCAATGGCTGGTACCACTCGTGCGTTGGTAAACAACATGGTCCAAGGCGTAAGCCAAGGCTTCGAGCGTAAGCTCCAGCTGGTCGGTGTTGGTTATAAAGCGCAAGCAAAAGGCACAGTGCTGAACCTAGCTCTTGGCTTCTCGCACCCAGTGGATTATGAACTGCCGGAAGGCATCACCGCTGAGACTCCTAGCCAAACCGACATCCTGATTCGGGGTATCGATAAGCAGCTGGTAGGTCAAGTGGCCGCCGAGATCCGCGACTTCCGTCCACCAGAGCCGTACAAAGGCAAAGGTGTGCGCTACGCGGACGAAGTCGTCCGTCGTAAAGAAGCCAAGAAGAAGTAGGGCATAGCAAATGACCGACAAAAAAGTTACTCGACTGCGTCGCGCTCGCAAAGCACGCCTGAAAATGCACGAACTCGAAGTCGTGCGTCTCTGCGTGTTCCGCTCGTCGCAGCACATCTACGCCCAGGTCATTTCGGCCGACGGCAACAAAGTCCTGGCATCTGCCTCGACTTTGGATAAAGAACTGCGTGATGGCGCCACTGGCAACATCGACGCGGCCACTAAGGTTGGCCAGCTGGTCGCTACGCGTGCTAAAGCCGCTGGCGTCTCGCAGGTGGCTTTCGACCGCTCTGGCTTCAAGTACCACGGCCGCGTCAAGGCGCTGGCTGATGCTGCTCGTGAAGCTGGGCTGGAGTTCTAAGTTATGTCAAATAACGACCAAAAGCGCGACGAAGGCTACATCGAGAAGCTGGTTCAAGTTAACCGCGTAGCCAAAACCGTAAAAGGCGGCCGTATCTTCACTTTCACCGCGTTGACCGTGGTTGGTGATGGTAAAGGGCGTGTTGGCTTCGGCCGTGGCAAGTCACGTGAAGTGCCTGCCGCGATCCAGAAGGCAATGGAAGCTGCTCGTCGCAACATGATCCAAGTTGATCTGAACGGCACCACTCTGCAGTACGCAATGAAGTCCGGTCACGGCGCTTCGAAGGTGTACATGCAGCCTGCTTCTGAAGGTACCGGTATCATCGCTGGCGGCGCTATGCGTGCTGTCCTCGAAGTTGCTGGCGTTCAGAACGTTCTGGCCAAGTGCTACGGCTCGACTAACCCGGTAAACGTGGTTCACGCCACTTTCAAAGGTTTGAAGGCTATGCAGTCTCCTGAATCCATTGCCGCCAAGCGTGGCAAAAGCGTCAAGGAGATCTTCTGATCATGGCTACCGTTAAAGTTACGCTGATCAAAAGCATGACCGGCCGCATCCCTAACCACAAACTGTGCGTTAAGGGTCTGGGTCTGCGTCGCATCGGTCACACTGTAGAAGTACTTGATACTCCCGAGAATCGCGGGATGATCAACAAGGCTTACTACATGCTGCGTGTCGAGGGTTAATCGATGAAACTCAATGATCTGAGTCCAGCGCCGGGTTCCCGTCGCGAAAAGCATCGTCCGGGCCGTGGTATCGGTAGTGGTTTGGGCAAGACCGGTGGCCGTGGCCACAAAGGTCAGTCCTCCCGCTCCGGTGGCACCATTGCTCCAGGCTTTGAAGGCGGTCAACAGCCGCTGCATCGTCGCCTGCCGAAGTTCGGTTTCGTTTCCCTGAAAGCCATGGATCGCGCAGAAGTGCGTTTGTCCGAGCTGGCTAAAGTGGAAGGCGACATCGTCACCGTGCAGTCCCTGAAAGATGCCAACGTGATCAACGTCAACGTACAGCGTGTGAAAATCATGCTGTCCGGCGAAGTTACTCGCGCTGTCACCATCGGAAAGGGAATCGGCGCCACCAAAGGTGCGCGTGCGGCTATCGAAGCAGCTGGCGGCAAGTTCGAGGAATAAATGGCTAAGCAAGGTGCTCTCTCTGCGCTCGGCAAAGGCGGTATGTCTGAACTCTGGGCTCGTCTGCGTTTTCTGTTCCTGGCGATTATCGTCTACCGAATAGGCGCACACATCCCGGTTCCAGGTATCAACCCGGACCGACTCGCGGACCTGTTTCGACAGAATGAGGGGACCATTCTTAGCTTGTTCAACATGTTTTCCGGCGGCGCGCTGGAACGGATGAGTATCTTTGCGCTGGGGATCATGCCGTACATTTCGGCATCGATCATCATGCAACTGATGACCGCCGTCAGCCCGCAGCTGGAGCAGTTGAAGAAGGAAGGTGAAGCTGGCCGTCGCAAGATCAGCCAGTACACCCGCTACGGCACTGTCGTCCTCGCTCTCGTCCAGGCAATTGGCATGTCCATTGGCTTGGCAGGGCAGGGCGTTGCGTTCACTGGTGACTTTGGCTTCCATTTCGTCGCGGTATCCACTTTTGTGGCTGGTGCGATGTTCATGATGTGGCTGGGTGAGCAGATTACTGAGCGTGGTGTTGGCAACGGTATCTCGATGTTGATTTTTTCGGGTATCGTCGCCGGTCTTCCGAGAGCGATCGGGCAGTCTTTCGAGTCTGCACGTCAGGGTGATATCAACATCTTCGCCCTGGTTGCCATCGGTTTGCTGGCAGTAGCGATTATCGGTTTCGTGGTGTTCATTGAGCGTGGTCAGCGTCGTATTGCTGTTCACTACGCCAAGCGTCAGCAGGGCCGCAAGGTTTTCGCTGCGCAGACTAGCCACTTGCCGCTGAAGGTGAACATGGCCGGTGTTATTCCGGCCATTTTCGCGAGCAGCATTTTGCTGTTTCCGGCTTCGTTGGGTGCCTGGTTCGGTCAGTCTGAAGGTATGGGCTGGTTGCAGGACATCTCGCAGTCGATCGCTCCTGGTCAGCCGTTGAATATTCTGCTGTTTAGTGCAGGGATTATTTTCTTCTGCTTCTTCTATACGGCGTTGATGTTCAATCCGAAAGACGTAGCGGAAAACCTGAAGAAGTCCGGTGCCTTTATTCCGGGCATCCGTCCAGGTGAGCAGTCTGCGCGCTACATTGATGGCGTTCTGACTCGCTTGACCATGTTCGGTGCTCTTTACATGACGGCCGTGTGTCTGTTGCCCCAGTTCCTGGTGGTTGCGGCAAACGTACCGTTCTACCTTGGCGGGACCTCGTTGCTGATCGTCGTCGTGGTTGTGATGGACTTCATGTCCCAAGTACAATCGCACCTCGTTTCGCACCAGTACGAATCCCTGATGAAGAAAGCCAACCTGAAGGGTTACGGCAGCGGCATGTTGCGCTGAGTACCCATAAGGTTCGAGGAGTTGGTGATGAAAGTTCGTGCATCGGTGAAAAAGCTGTGCCGTAACTGCAAGATTATTCGCCGCGAAGGTGTTGTTCGAGTAATTTGCAGCGCGGAACCGCGTCACAAACAGCGCCAAGGCTGAGTGTGATTGTGCTTCAAGCCCGGTAGCTAGTGCGCTACCGGGTTGATTATTTGTTATTACAGCGATATTATCTCGCGCCCTATTTCTTGGCTTCCGGGGCGTAGGTAGCTGTCAATTGGAGTCCCACTGAATGGCCCGTATTGCAGGCGTTAACATTCCAGATAACAAGCATACTGTTATCTCGCTGACCTACATCTATGGTGTTGGTCGCACTACTGCACAGAAGATCTGTGCAGTGACTGGGGTAAACCCAGCCGCAAAGATCAAAGATCTGAGCGACGAGCAGATTGAACAGCTGCGTGGCGAAGTGGCGAAGTTCACCACTGAAGGTGACCTGCGTCGCGAAATCAACATGAAAATCAAGCGTTTGATGGACCTCGGTTGCTATCGCGGTCTGCGTCATCGTCGTGGTCTTCCAGTGCGCGGTCAGCGTACCAAGACTAACGCGCGTACCCGTAAAGGTCCGCGTAAGCCGATCCGCAAGTAATCGCCCCAGCGAATCGACAGGAAATTAATCATGGCTAAACCTGCTGCTCGTCCTCGTAAAAAAGTCAAAAAGACAGTGGTTGATGGCATCGCCCACATCCACGCGTCTTTTAACAACACAATCGTGACCATCACCGACCGTCAAGGCAACGCTCTTTCCTGGGCTACCTCCGGTGGTTCGGGTTTCCGCGGTTCCCGCAAGTCCACTCCGTTTGCTGCTCAAGTAGCTGCTGAACGTGCTGGTCAAGCTGCGCTGGAATACGGTCTGAAAAACCTCGACGTTAACGTCAAAGGTCCAGGCCCAGGTCGTGAATCTGCAGTCCGCGCTTTGAACGGCTGTGGCTACAAGATCGCCAGCATCACCGACGTGACGCCAATCCCGCACAACGGGTGCCGTCCGCCGAAGAAGCGCCGCGTGTAATCCAGGAGATTGTAAAGAATGGCTCGTTACATTGGTCCAAAATGCAAACTCGCTCGTCGCGAAGGCACCGATCTCTTTCTGAAGAGCGGCGTGCGCGCGATCGAATCGAAGTGCAACATCGAAGCAGCACCTGGTATCCACGGCCAACGCCGCGGTCGCCAGTCCGATTACGGCACCCAACTGCGTGAAAAGCAGAAGGTCCGTCGTATCTACGGCGTTCTCGAGCGTCAATTCAGCGGCTACTACAAAGAAGCTGCTGGCAAGAAAGGTGCAACCGGTGAAAACCTGCTGCAACTGCTCGAATGCCGTCTGGACAACGTTGTATACCGTATGGGTTTTGGCTCTACTCGTGCCGAATCCCGTCAGCTGGTATCGCACAAATCCGTCAGCGTTAACGGTCAGACCGTAAACGTGCCGTCGTACCAGGTTCGTGCTGGTGACGTGGTCGCGATTCGCGAGAAAGCAAAGAACCAACTTCGCATTGTCCAAGCTCTCGATCTGTGTGCCCAACGTGGCCGCGTAGAATGGGTAGAAGTAGACACTGAGAAGAAGTCGGGCGTTTTCAAGAACGTTCCTGCTCGCAGTGATCTGTCCGCCGACATCAACGAAAGCCTGATTGTCGAGCTCTACTCCAAGTAAGGGCTAGAAAATAGGTGCATCCATGCAGATTTCGGTAAATGAGTTCCTGACACCCCGCCACATTGATGTGCAGGTTGTCAGTCCAACCCGCGCCAAGATCACTCTCGAGCCTCTCGAGCGTGGTTTCGGCCACACCCTGGGCAACGCGCTGCGCCGCATCCTGTTGTCCTCAATGCCCGGCTGTGCAGTAGTCGAGGCCGAGATTGACGGTGTACTCCATGAGTACAGCGCCATCGAAGGCGTACAGGAAGACGTAATTGAAATCCTGTTGAACCTTAAAGGTCTGGCTATCAAGCTGCACGGTCGTGACGAAGTTACGCTGACCTTGTCGAAGAAGGGTTCGGGGGTGGTTACCGCTGCCGATATTCAGCTGGATCATGATGTCGAGATCGTTAACCCCGATCACGTAATCGCTAACCTGGCGTCTAACGGCGCCCTGAACATGAAGCTCACCGTAGCTCGTGGTCGTGGTTATGAACCGGCAGACTCGCGTCAGAGCGATGAAGACGAAAGCCGCAGCATCGGTCGCTTGCAGCTTGACTCTTCGTTCAGCCCGGTTCGCCGTATCGCATACGTGGTGGAAAACGCCCGTGTCGAGCAGCGTACTAACCTGGACAAGCTGGTTATTGATCTGGAAACCAACGGTACCCTGGATCCTGAAGAGGCTATCCGCCGCGCTGCAACCATTCTGCAACAGCAGTTGGCTGCGTTCGTCGACCTCAAAGGTGATAGTGAGCCAGTGGTTGTTGAGCAGGAAGACGAGATCGATCCGATCCTGCTTCGCCCGGTTGACGATCTGGAACTGACTGTACGTTCGGCTAACTGCCTTAAGGCGGAAAACATCTACTACATCGGTGACCTGATTCAGCGTACCGAAGTAGAGCTGTTGAAGACTCCGAACCTTGGCAAGAAATCCTTGACTGAAATCAAGGACGTTCTGGCCTCCCGCGGTCTGTCCCTCGGCATGCGCCTCGACAACTGGCCGCCTGCAAGTCTTAAGAAGGACGACAAGGCGACTGCCTGATCGTCGTAATCACCGAACGTCGTGTTTGGTAAGGAATGAACCATGCGTCATCGTAAAAGTGGTCGTCACCTGAGCCGCACTAGCTCGCACCGCAAGGCCATGTTTCAAAACATGGCAGTGTCGCTGTTCGAGCACGAGCTGATCAAAACTACACTGCCGAAAGCTAAAGAACTGCGTCGCGTTGCTGAGCCGCTGATCACTTTGGCCAAGACAGACAGCCTGGCTAACCGCCGTCTGGCTTTCGACCGTACTCGTTCGAAAGCTATCGTTGGTAAGCTCTTCAACGACCTGGGCAAGCGTTACGCTACCCGTGAGGGTGGCTACCTGCGCATCCTCAAGTGCGGTTTCCGCACTGGCGACAACGCGCCTATGGCGTACGTCGAGTTGGTTGATCGTGCTACCGGCGGTGAAGCTGTATCCGCTGAGTAAGACGTCAGTCTGAAACGAAGAACCGGGCCTAGTGCCCGGTTTTTTGTGCCTGATCGAAAAGCATCGCGATCGGCATGCACTCCTGAATGTAATTAGTAATTATCTATCGATGGTCGCAAGTTAATGAATTTGTGGCTGTAACGTTCATGATCAATACTCCCTCTCAGCCGATTAGCCGGCAGTTCAAGACTGACAGAGGAAGAGATCGCATGAGCCAAAATAAAACGCTTACCACCGCCAGTGGCGCTCCTGTCGCCGACAACCAGAATTCCCGCTCCGCCGGCCCTCGTGGCCCGCTGCTACTCGACGACTTCCACCTGATCGAGAAGCTTGCCCACTTCAACCGTGAAAACATCCCTGAGCGTCGTGTACACGCCAAAGGCTCGGGCGCCTACGGTACGTTCACCGTGACTCGGGATATCACCGAGTACACCAGCGCCAAACTGTTTGAATCCATCGGTAAGCAAACGCCGACATTCTTGCGCTTCTCTACCGTCGGCGGCGAGCGCGGTTCGGCCGACACCGAGCGCGATCCACGCGGCTTTGCTTTGAAGTTTTATACCGAAGAAGGCAACTGGGACATTGTTGGCAACAACACGCCTGTATTTTTTATCCGCGATCCGCTCAAATTCCCGGATTTTATCCACACCCAAAAGCGTTTGCCGCAAAGCAATCTGAAAAGCGCGCAGATGATGTGGGACTTCTGGTCGCATTCGCCTGAGGCGCTGCACCAGGTCACCATCTTGTTTTCGGACCGGGGCATTCCAGACGGATATCGCCACATGCACGGTTTTGGCAGCCACACCTACAGCCTGATCAGCGCCAAAGGCGAACGGCATTGGGTGAAATGGCACTACAAAACCAAGCAAGGCATCAAGAATCTCGCGCCAGCAGAGGCTGCACGCCTGGCCGGTACCGATCCGGATTACGCACAGCGTGACCTGTTCGAGGCGATTGAGCGTGGTGACTTCCCGAAATGGCGAGTGTGCATCCAGATCATGTCTGAGGCGCAGGCCGCGGCTCACTACGAGAATCCTTTCGACGTGACCAAAACCTGGTCGCAGAAAGAATTTCCGCTGATCGAAGTGGGTGAACTCGAGCTCAATCGTAATCCGCTGAACTACTTTGCTGAAGTGGAGCAGGCGGCGTTCGGTCCGAGCAACATGGTCCCGGGTGTCGGTCTGTCTCCCGATCGTATGCTCCAGGGGCGCGTGTTCGCTTATGCCGATGCTCACCGCTACCGTATTGGCACCAATCATCAACAACTGCCGGTGAATGCGCCTCGTAGCCCGGTGAACAGCTACCAACGCGATGGTTCGATGGCGTTTGGCAGCAATGGCGGTGCAGCGCCGAACTATGAGCCGAACAGTTACGTCGAGTCGCCAAAACAGGCCCCTCGCTATGCCGAGCCTCCTCTCGCGCTCAGCGGTGCTGCTGATCGATATGATCATCGCGAAGACACCGACTACTACAGCCATGCCGGCGCGCTGTTCCGACTCATGAGCGATGAGCAGAAGGCCCTGTTGGTCAGGAACATTGCCGGTGCCATGGCCGGGGTTTCGGATGACGTAGTCGATCGTCAGCTGCAGCACTTCTACAGCGCAGATCCGGCGTATGGAGAAGCAATCGCGAAGGCGTTGGGCGTACAGCTTAACGAAGTCTAAACGAGAAGCAGAACCGCCCTCATTAGGGCGGTTTTGGCGCTATTTAAACCACTTTTCTCAGAATATCTTCGCTTTTATCGCGCAAACGAAGTGACCAAACAGTCGTGGTGGTTCAAACTACAGACTTTCAAGCAGGGAGATGTAGGGCGATGCAAGGCCACCCAGACGTAATCGATTACCTCAACACGTTGCTGACCGGCGAACTGGCCGCGCGTGATCAATATTTCGTTCACTCGCGGATGTATGAGGACTGGGGATTCACCAAGCTCTACGAACGAATCAACCACGAGATGGAAGAAGAAGCAGGACATGCCGATGCCCTGATGCGCCGTATCCTGATGCTTGAGGGCACGCCGCGCATGCGTCCGGATGACCTGGATGTCGGCACCACCGTGCCGGATATGCTTGCCGCCGACTTGCGACTGGAATACAAGGTCCGCGCTGCACTGTGCAAAGGCATCGAGCTCTGCGAGCAGCACAAAGACTACGTTAGCCGTGAAATGCTGCGTATACAGCTGAACGATACCGAAGAAGATCACACCTACTGGCTTGAGAAGCAGTTGGGTTTGATCAAGCTGATCGGTCTTGAGAACTACCTGCAATCCCACACCTGATTGCACCGGATACAAAAAAGCCCCTGTCACTGATGAAGTGACAGGGGCTTTTTCATGGGCTGGACTCAGGCTTTGTCGCGAGCCAGCAGTGGCTTGAGGTAGAAGCCGGTATGCGACTGCTTCATCTCGGACACTTCTTCCGGTGTACCGACAGCAATGATCTGTCCGCCCTTGGAGCCGCCTTCCGGCCCTAGGTCGACCAGCCAGTCGGCAGTCTTGATGACATCGAGGTTATGCTCGATCACCACCACCGTGTTGCCGTGGTCGCGCAGACGATGCAACACGTCGAGCAGTTGCTGGATATCCGCGAAGTGCAGGCCAGTGGTTGGCTCGTCGAGGATGTACAGCGTCTTGCCGGTATCACGCTTGGACAGTTCCCGAGACAGCTTCACCCGCTGGGCTTCACCGCCTGACAACGTGGTCGCCGATTGTCCCAGCTTGATGTACGACAGGCCCACGTCCATCAACGTCTGAAGCTTACGCGCCAGCGCCGGAACCGCATCGAAGAACACACGTGCTTCCTCGATCGTCATCTCGAGGGTTTCGTGGATGCTCTTGCCTTTGTACTTGATCTCAAGGGTTTCGCGGTTGTAGCGCTTGCTCTTGCAGACATCGCACGGGACATAGATGTCCGGCAGGAAGTGCATCTCGACCTTGATCAGACCGTCTCCCTGACACGCTTCGCAACGTCCGCCCTTCACGTTGAAGGAGAAGCGTCCCGGGCCATAACCGCGTGAACGGGACTCCGGAACACCGGCGAACAGTTCGCGGATCGGCGTGAACAGTCCGGTATAGGTCGCCGGGTTGGAGCGCGGCGTGCGCCCGATCGGGCTCTGGTCGATGTCGACCACCTTATCCAGATGCTCCAGGCCCTTGATGCTGTCGTGAGCGGCGGCCTCAAGCGTGGTTGCGCCGTTGAGTGCAGTAGCGCTCAAGGGAAACAGCGTGTTGTTGATCAGTGTCGACTTGCCCGAACCGGACACGCCGGTCACACAGGTCAACAGTCCGATCGGAATATCCAGGTCGACATTGCGCAAGTTGTTGCCGCGCGCGCCCTTGAGGGACAGCGACAGCTTTTTGTTACGCGGTGTGCGCTTGGCCGGAACGGCGATCTTTACTCGACCCGACAGATACTTGCCAGTCAACGAGTCGGGGTGAGCCATGACCTCGGCCGGCGTTCCTTCGGCGACGATGTGTCCACCGTGGACGCCCGCGCCCGGACCAATATCCACGACATAGTCCGCCAGGCGAATGGCATCTTCATCGTGCTCGACCACAATCACCGTGTTGCCGATGTCGCGCAGGTGCTTGAGCGTTCCCAGCAATCGATCATTGTCTCGTTGGTGCAGACCGATGGACGGTTCGTCGAGGATGTACAGGACGCCCACCAGACCGGCGCCAATCTGGCTGGCGAGGCGAATCCGCTGAGCCTCACCGCCAGACAACGTGTCCGCGCTGCGATCCAGGGACAGATAGTCCAGGCCGACGTTGACCAGAAACTGCAGGCGCTCGCGGATTTCCTTGAGAATCTTGTCGGCAATCTCACCACGACGGCCCGTGAGTTTGAGCACGCCAAAGTATTCACAGGCGTCGCCAATCGGCAGATTCGTAACCGCTGGAAGCGTCTTCTCACCCACCCACACGTGTCGCGCTTCGCGACGCAGGCGAGTCCCGCGGCAATCCGGGCAAGGCTGGGTGCTGAGGAACTTGGCCAGCTCTTCACGCACCGATGCCGACTCGGTTTCGCGGTAGCGGCGTTCCAGGTTCGGCACGATGCCTTCGAACGGGTGCGAGCGTTTGACGATATCGCCACGGTCGTTCAGGTATTTGAAGTCGACGTTCTGCGAACCGCTGCCGTGCAGTATGAATTTCTGCTGATCGGCCGACAGGTCGTTGAACGGCACTTCCAGGCTGAACTTGTAGTGCGAGGCTAGCGAGCCAAGCATCTGGAAGTAATAGACGTTACGCCTGTCCCAGCCGCGAATCGCCCCTTCGGCCAGCGTCAACTCGCCATTCACCAGTCGCTTGATGTCGAAGAACTGCTTCACGCCCAGGCCATCGCATGTCGGGCAGGCGCCGGCCGGGTTGTTGAAGGAGAACAGCTTGGGTTCCAGCTCGCTGATGGCATGACCGCAGATCGGGCAGGCGAAGCGTGCGGAGAAGATGATCTCTTCGCCGGGCTCGTCGTCCATTGGTGCAACCAGAGCGATGCCATCCGCCAGCTTCAAGGCGGTCTCGAACGACTCGGCCAGACGCTGTTGCAGATCGGCGCGAACCTTGAAGCGGTCGACCACGACATCGATCGAGTGCTTCTTCTGTTTATCGAGCTTGGGCAGTTCGTCGAGTTCGCAAAGCCGTCCGTTGACTCGCGCGCGCACAAAACCCTGGGCGCGCAGTTCTTCGAAGACCGACAGGTGTTCGCCTTTGCGCTCGCGAATCACCGGGGCCAGCAGCATGAGCTTGCTGCCCTCCGGTTGCGCGAGGACCAGGTCGACCATCTGGCTGACGGTCTGCGCTTCCAGTGGAATGTCGTGGTCCGGGCAACGCGGAATACCCACGCGAGCGTAAAGCAGGCGCAGGTAGTCGTAGATTTCGGTGATGGTGCCGACCGTCGAACGCGGGTTGTGCGAGGTCGATTTCTGTTCGATGGAAATGGCTGGCGACAAACCTTCGATGGTGTCGACGTCAGGTTTTTCCATCATCGACAAAAACTGCCGGGCATAGGCCGACAGCGATTCGACGTAGCGGCGTTGGCCTTCGGCGTACAGCGTGTCGAACGCCAGGGACGATTTGCCGGATCCGGACAGGCCGGTGATGACGATCAGTTTGTCCCGTGGCAGGGTCAGGTCGATGTTCTTCAGGTTGTGGGTTCGGGCCCCACGAATCAGGATCTTGTCCAAAGTGGCCTCGCTTGGCGGGCGTCGAAAACGTAGGAGTATACGGCCAAATACTGGATGGATGCACACTATCAAACGAGCGGGTTGATGTCTTAGATGAAGAGTCTGTCAGCAGAGCGCGTCAAAGCGTCGCGATATACCCTGTCAATCGATGGGACTGGTAGAATCGCCGCCGGTTCACATGAGGTTTTTCCATGCACGATCCCCACAGCGAACGCATGAGTGGCAGTGAGACCCGCGCAGCAAGCGGTCTGGCCCTGGTGTTCGCCTTCCGTATGCTTGGCATGTTCATGGTGTTGCCGGTACTGGCGACCTATGGGATGGATCTGGCAGGCGCGACCCCGGCCCTCATCGGGCTGGCGATTGGCGCTTACGGCCTGACCCAGGCGATTTTCCAGATTCCTTTCGGCTTTATTTCCGATCGCATCGGGCGACGTCCAGTGATTTACCTGGGATTGATCGTCTTTGCCTTGGGCAGCGTGCTGGCAGCCAATGCCGATTCGATCTGGGGCGTGATCGCCGGACGAATCCTGCAAGGTGCCGGGGCGATTTCCGCCGCCGTGATGGCGCTGCTGTCAGACCTGACCCGGGAACAGCATCGGACCAAAGCCATGGCCATGATCGGCATGACGATTGGTCTGTCGTTCGCTGTCGCCATGGTTGTAGGACCGTTGCTGACCCGTGCGTTCGGCTTGTCCGGCTTGTTCCTCGCCACGGGCGGCATGGCCCTGTTCGGCATCGTGATCGTGATGTTCATGGTGCCGCGTTCCACCGGGCCGTTGCAGCACCGCGAGTCCGGCGTCGCGCGCCAGGCGCTGATCCCGACGCTCAAGCATCCGGACCTGTTGCGCCTGGACCTGGGCATTTTTGTGTTGCACGCGATGTTGATGTCGAGCTTCGTTGCACTGCCCCTGGCGCTGGTCGAAAAAGCCGGGCTGCCTAAAGAGCAGCACTGGTGGGTCTACCTTACCGCGCTGTTGATCTCTTTCTTCGCCATGATCCCGTTCATTATCTACGGCGAGAAGAAACGCAAAATGAAACGAGTTTTATTGGGCGCAGTGCTGACGCTGATGCTCACTGAGCTATTCTTCTGGCAGTTCGGTGACAGCCTGCGAGCTCTGGTGATTGGTACGGTGGTGTTCTTCACCGCGTTCAATCTGCTGGAAGCTTCGTTGCCATCGCTGATCAGCAAGGTTTCACCAGCAGGCGGCAAAGGCACGGCGATGGGGGTTTATTCCACCAGCCAGTTCCTCGGTTCGGCGCTGGGCGGGATCCTCGGCGGCTGGTTGTTCCAGCATGGCGGTTTGTCGGTTGTATTCCTTGGATGCGCCGGCCTGGCTGCCCTCTGGCTGGCCTTTGCTGTTACCATGCGCGAACCACCTTATGTCACGAGCCTGCGCTTGCCGTTGTCGCCCGAGGCGATCCGCGAAGCGGGTCTGGTTGAGCGCCTGAAGGCCGTCGTAGGGGTAACAGATGCGGTGATCGTTGCTGATGAAGCGGCGATTTACATCAAATTGGACACAGAACTATTGGATCGCACGACCCTTGAGCGCCTGGTGAACAACCCGGCCGAGGCAGCGTGCGTAGCCTAGGAGAACGTTATGGCCCGTGGGGTTAACAAAGTCATATTGGTCGGCACTTGCGGCCAGGATCCCGAAGTTCGCTACTTGCCTAACGGTAACGCCGTGACCAACCTGAGTCTGGCGACCAGCGAACAGTGGACCGACAAGCAAACCGGTCAGAAGGTCGAGAAGACCGAATGGCACCGTGTGTCGATGTTCGGCAAAGTGGCCGAGATCGCCGGCGAATACCTGCGTAAAGGTTCGCAGGTGTACATCGAAGGCAAGCTGCAGACCCGTGAGTGGGAAAAAGACGGTATCAAGCGTTACACCACTGAAATCGTGGTCGACATGCAAGGCACCATGCAGCTGCTGGGCGGCCGTCCACAACAGGGCGACCAACAAGGCGGGGGCAATAACTACCAGCAATCCGCTCCGGCCCCACGCCAGCAGGCTCCACGTCCGCAGCAGTCGGCACCGCAACAGTCGCGTCAGGCTCCGCCTCCACAGCAGGCAGCGCCGCAACCGGCTCCGGATTTCGACAGCTTTGATGACGATATCCCGTTCTAAAAAGCTGCGATCCAGTCAGTAAAAAAAAGCGAAGCCATCTGGCTTCGCTTTTTTTGTGGGCGCTATTAACGGGATAGCGTCGTCACGTTGGTCCGCGCGGTATGCAGTTTTTTGTAGCTCTCGATCAAGCGCAAGTGCCTGTCGAGCCCCTCCAGTTTCATGCTGGTCGGCGTCAAGCCGTGGAACCGTACGGTGCCGTCTACCGATCCGATTGCGGCATCCATCCGTTCGTTGCCAAACATCCGGCGGAAGTTGGCTTCGTAGTCTTCCAGTTCCAGGTCTTCGTCCAGCTTCATCTCCAGCACGGCATTGATCGCCTGATAGAACAAGCCGCGCTCAACGGTGTTGTCGTTGTACTGCAGGAACTGTTCTACCGCCTCTTTCGCCTCTTCGAATTGCTGCAAGGCGAGATAAATCAGCAGCTTCAACTCCAGGATCGTCAGCTGACCCCAAGCGGTATTGTCGTCAAATTCGATGCCGATCAAGGAGGTGATGTCGGTGTAGTCGTCCAGCTCACTTTCCACCAGGCGCTCAGCCAGCGCCTGCAGCTCTTCTTCGTCCAGGCGATGCAGGTTCAGGATGTCGGCGCGGAAGAACAGCGCTTTGTTGGTGTTATCCCAGATCAGATCGTCCGCGGGATAGATTTCCGAATAGTCCGGTACCAGGATTCGGCACGCCGTGGCGCCGATATGCTCGTAGACGGCCATGTACGCTTCTTTGCCCATGCCTTTGAGAATGCCGAACAAGGTCGCGGCTTCCTCGGCATTCGAGTTTTCACCCTGGCCGGAGAAATCCCACTCCACGAATTCGTAATCGGACTTCGAGCTGAAGAAGCGCCACGACACCACACCGCTGGAGTCGATAAAGTGCTCGACGAAGTTATTCGGCTCGGTCACCGCATGCCCTTCAAATGTTGGCTGCGGCAAGTCGTTGAGACCTTCAAAACTGCGGCCCTGGAGTAGCTCGGTCAGGCTGCGTTCCAATGCCACTTCCAGGCTCGGGTGCGCGCCGAACGAGGCGAACACACCGCCGGTACGCGGATTCATCAGCGTGACGCACATCACCGGGAATTCACCCCCCAGGGACGCATCCTTGACCAACACCGGGAACCCTTGCTCTTCCAGCGCCTGAATGCCGGCCAGTATCCCAGGGTACTTGGCCAACACGCTGGCCGGCACATCCGGCAGGGCGAATTCACCTTCGATGATTTCGCGTTTTACCGCGCGCTCGAAGATTTCCGACAGGCACTGCACCTGGGCTTCGGCCAAGGTATTGCCGGCGCTCATGCCGTTGCTCAGGAAAAGGTTTTCAATCAGGTTGGACGGGAAATACACCACTTCGCCGTCCGACTGACGCACGAACGGCAGCGAGCAGATGCCGCGCTCTTCATTGCCCGAGTTGGTATCGATCAGATGGGAACCACGCAGCTCGCCGTCGCGGTTGTAAATCTTCAGGCAGTGCTCATCGAGGATTTCGGTCGGCAGTGCGTCTTTACGGCCAGGCTTGAACCAGCGTTCGTCCGGGTAGTGCACAAACGCGGCATTGGCGATGTCCTCACCCCAGAACTGGTCGTTGTAGAAGAAGTTGCAGTTGAGTCGCTCGATAAACTCGCCCAACGCCGACGCCAACGCGCCTTCCTTGGTTGCACCCTTGCCGTTGGTAAAGCACATCGGCGAGTGCGCATCGCGGATATGCAGCGACCATACGTTGGGCACGATATTGCGCCACGAAGCGATTTCGATCTTCATGCCCAGGTCCGCCAGAATGGCCGACATGTTGGCGATGGTTTGCTCCAGCGGCAGATCCTTGCCGGCAATGTAAGTGCCCGCCTCGGAAGTCGAGTTAGAAGCGGGCATCAGCAACGCCTGGGCATCGGCGTCGAGGTTTTCCACTTCTTCGATCACAAACTCAGGCCCGGCCTGCACCACTTTCTTCACGGTGCAACGGTCGATGGAGCGCAGAATGCCCTGGCGGTCCTTGTCGGAGATGTCCGCCGGCAACTCGACCTGGATCTTGAAAATCTGGTTGTAGCGGTTTTCCGGGTCAACAATATTGTTCTGCGACAGGCGGATGTTGTCCGTGGGGATGTTGCGCGTGCTGCAGTACAACTTCACAAAATACGCCGCACACAGCGCCGACGAGGCCAGGAAATAGTCGAACGGGCCTGGTGCCGAGCCATCGCCCTTGTAGCGGATAGGTTGGTCGGCCACCACCGTGAAGTCGTCGAACTTGGCTTCAAGTCGAAGGTTGTCGAGAAAGTTGACCTTGATTTCCATGGGGGATTACCAGAATAACGGCTAAACGAATGGCCGCCATTATCCGGCATTTCAGCCATAAGTCTTGTGGGCGTCTGACTATCTGTCCGTTCCTGGTCTTTTTAGTGGGCGCTGTGTGGGTCAGTCGAGTATCAGATGCGGCAAGAACCGGCTTGAATCCTTGGTAATCAAACTGTTGTCCTCGCGCACGCCGATGCCGGCCGCCTGATCCCCGATCACCCAGGAACCGATCAACGTAAAGCTGTCACCAAACTGCGGCAGCGGAGCAAACTCCTGAAGGATAAACGGCGCGTCGGTGTAGGGGCCGTCCGCTTTTACGATCAGACCTTCGGCAGTTTGCAGTTCGATGTTGGCACCTTCCCGAGAGAAGAACGGCTTGCGCACCCAGCCCTTGGGCACCGCTTTGTTCGGCTCGGTATCCAGATGCGCTGCCAGCAGGTTCGGGTGACCTTTGTTGAATTCCCACAGCAGCGGCAGGATGCCTTTGTTGGAAATGATGGATTTCCAGGCCGGCTCGAAAAACTGCGTGTCGCTCTGGGCGATGGCTGCGCCGAAGGGCTCGTGGAAGATGAACTCCCAGGCATGCAGCTTGAACAGATGCGGGATCCAGCGATCTTCGAGGTCGACGAAACGACCGTCACTGGTCAGGCCGATGTCTTCGATGTCGATGTGGCGGGATTCGATGCCCACCTTTTCCGCGATCAGGCGCAAGTAATCGGTGGTGCCTTTGTCTTCGACCGAGTCTTTCATCGAGGCGAAATAGAAAGGCTGTTTGAGCTGTAGTTGAGCGAGAGCCTGATGCAGTTTGGTGTCGATACTGTTGAACTGGTCGGCATGCTTGGGCAGCAAACCGCGCTCGATGCATTGCTCCAGCCAGCCCCATTGAAACGCTGCGGCCTCATACAGGCTGGTCGGCGTGTCGTAGTTGAGTTCCAGCAACTTTGCGGGGCCGTTGCCGTTGTAGGAAAAATCCATGCGCCCGTACAGGTGCGGGTGGCCTTCGAGCCAAGAGGTGCGAATCAGTTCGAAGAACGGCGCGGGAATGCTCAGGCGCTCCAGCAGCTCCTCGCTTTGCACTACGCGGGCCACCAGGTCCATGCACATTTCATGGATCTCGGTGGTCGGGTCTTCGAGATCGTTTTCGATCTGCTTGAGCGTGAATTGGTAATACGCGCGCTCGTCCCAATAGGGTTCGTCGTCGATGGTATGGAACAGAAAGCCGAGACGCTCGGCCGTTTGTTTCCAGTCATGACGCTCTGCGCAGAGGATTTTCTTCATGGTCCGGTTTCCTTAACTGCTTGAACCGCCGCCGCCCCAGCCGCTGCGTGCGCTGGCCTTGCTGCCAAAGCCGCCACGTGAGGTGGACGAGGCAACGGAAACCGGCTTGCTGGTGGAAGAACGGACCGAGTCGGCGTAGTTGCTGCTGCCGTACCTGGCCTGGTTGGACTTGGTAAACGTCGAGCCTTTGGAAATCCGCTGGTTGAGCGTTGAAGAACCGTAATTACCGCGATCATCGCGATAACGGTACACCGGCTCGGAGTAGTAGCTGTTGCGGTTGCTGCTCAGCATGTTGCCGATCAGCAGGCCGGTCAGCAGGCTGCTGGTGGAGAAACCCGAGCCACCTGTGTTCGCCGTTTCCGAGGCGGGTAATTGAGCCTTGGCGGCGTCGACCTGGGATTGCGTGACCTGGCCGTCGGCGGTCAGTTCGAAACCACCCAGCTTGGGGATGAACTTGCCAGCGGAATCCTGTTGGCACCAGTCGGCGACAAAGTCGGCATCACAATCGGCCTGGTTGTCGTACACCGGCGCAATACGGCGATGCTCGGCCATGGCGGTCATGTAGGCGTCAGAGCAGACATCCACCGGCAATTTTTCATCGGCGCACTGCTGCACGGACTGGAAGTTGTACTTCTTCTGCACTGCGTAGGTTTTTTCCGTCGGCCCGCAACCGGATATCGCCATGGCGACCGATGCGGCCAGCGAGAGCTGAACGTACTTGCTTCGTTTCATCGGGATCTCCGTTGCGCAATCAGTTCTGGGTAGGGGTCATGCAGGCGGCGTTAAGCATGCCGACGCTGATGGCCACTGCTGCGACGTAGATGCCGGCCGCGATTTCACCTTTCCTGATGCGTTCAGAGGTGCCTTTGAGCACCAGGCTGGTCACCAGGAATGCCAGCAATTGAACGAGGGCTGCAATCACCGCCCAGACAGCGAAGTCCAGAATGCTGATCGAGTAGGCAATCACGTTGCTGGCCGGAATGGCGAAGCCGATGATTGCACCGCCCAAGGCGATTGCGGCGGCCACGTTGCCCGAACGGATCAGCTCGAATTCCTTGTGCGGAGTGATGCGGGTGTAGATGAACTGGAACAGGGCGAACAACACCGCGGCGCCGAGCAGGTAGGAAACAAATCCGAGCACGGCGGCTTTGTTCAGGGAGATGGAGAGCGCTTCTAGCATGGACTTGTTCCTTTTTAGAACGTGTTCAGGTCGGTTGTGTACAGCGAGACGCCCAAGGACGTGCTCAAGCTGATGGTGCCTTCAGCGTCTTCTTCAACGGAAAACAGCAGGAATTCCCGGCGATCGGTCAGGCCGGTTTCGCGGGCGTACAGCATCGAACGGTGCTCGATGCTGTAGGACTCGTCCGGATTTTTCAGCTGTTCGCTTAACGCCACCAATTCTGTCTGGCCATTCTCGGTGCCCCATTCGCGGGTGTATTCCACGCCGTTGTGGGTGTAGGTCGGCAGCCCGATCAGGCTTTGCGGACCGGCCAGCCGACGCAGTTCCGCTTCACTGCTGATGGTGATGTAGCTGAGGTAATTGAACAGGATCACCGACTCGACCTGCCCGGCGATGTCTCCGGTGGTATGCACCTGCAGCCAGTAGTCTTCGTCGTTCATGTAATAGCGCGACAGCCAGGTCGACTGCCCGAGGTCAATGGTGCCGTTGCTCCAGATCTGCTGGGAGCCCGGGATGGTCACCGTGGTGTTGCCGTCGAGCAACAATCTCAGGGACGTGTCGAACATCACGCCCTTGCCCAAGGCCAGTCCCAACGGACCGGTGGCGGGTGATGCGGTTTCGCTGGCCGTCCATTTCGAATCGGTATTCGCGTTCGGGGCCTCAAGCCCCATCAATTGTTTAAACCATCCCATTGGAGATTTCCTTGAGGCGAGTGGAGGCGATTTCACTGTCATTGAAGTGGGCGAGGACTTGCCCGACCGGGCTTAATTGATTGACCGCCAGCACGGTGGTCAGGGTCAGATCGTCTGACGAGGGTTGCAACGGGCCTGCCCAGCCGAATCGGTGGAAGAGGGACGAGGCGTACAGGCGCATTAAAAGGTAAATCGACATTTCGTCCCTGACTCCGTGGGGGCTTATTCCTGGCGACGTAATCGCCTCGGCATATGAAAGCCTGATAGCGGTTACCGGGCGGCATTAAACCTGCTGCGCGGCGCAGAAAAAAGTACCTTGGCCGCAATATATCCGGCGAACGCACCAAAGAGGTGACCTTCGAAGGAAACACCCTGACGAGGCAGGAAGCCAAAAATCAAACCGCCATAGAGCAGCGCCACGACACTGGCTGTAATCAGATTGCCCCAGCTTCTCTGGAACCAGGCACGTGCCAGAAGGTATGCCCACAGCCCGAACACCCAGCCGCTGGCGCCGATGTGTACGCCTTTGAAACCGAACAGCCAGACCAGCGAGCCGCCCAGCACAATGATGATGGCGCTGACCGCCATAAACCGGTTGAGCCCTTCGATAATGACCAGCGTGCCCAGAATCAAAAACGGGATCAGGTTGGCGCTCAGGTGCGCAAATGAGGCGTGGAGAAAAGGCGAGGTGAGGATGCCGGGCAGCCCGAAGAGCGTTCTCGGGACCAGGCCAAATGACAAAAGGCTGTAGTCGGTTACGGCGTTGAGCACCTGCAGCGCGACCATGAAAACTGCCACGCCGGCGATTGTCTTGAAACCCTTCAGGGCATCCATCCTTGACCTCGACGTAAAAAGAAGGGCAATGAATCAGCACCGATCCATGTGGGAGCGAGCTTGCTCGCGATGGCGATGTGTCTGTCAGCATTAATGTCGACTGGCAAACCGCAATCGCGAGCAAGCTCGCTCCCACAGGTTATGCGTCCGGCAAAGTTACTCGGCCGACTTCTGCTTCAGGCGTTCCAGGATCGCATTGGCGCTGCCCGAATCCGGTGTGATGCCGGCTTCGCGCAATTTGCGCTCCAGGTCAGTACCGGTCGACGCATCCGCCAGTTCGTCCTGAGCTTGCAGTTCAGCGGCACGTTGCTGCTGCTTGGCTTGCAGACGGTTCAGTGTACCGACGGCCGTTTCCAGCTTGCCGTTGGCGCCGCCACTGGCGATGGACGCGCTGACCTGGGCCTTTTGTACGCTTTCACGCGCCTTGGCCATGTCCACTTGCTGGCGCAGGCTTTTGATGCGGTTTTCGGCCTTGGTGATGTCTTTGCGCATGTTGTCCGCGTAACCACCGAACTCGGTGGCCTGCTTTTGCTCGACGTCCAGCTCGTTGGTCAGGGTCGAAATGGCTTCGGCCACTTCCATTGCCAGGTCTTCACGGTTGGCCTGGATGGCGGCCAGGGCCTTGGATTCCAGGTCCTTGATCTTGGCGTTGTATTCGCTCACGCGATCAGCCGACAGTTTGTGCTTGGCCATGATGGTGACCAGCTCACGCTTGGCGTTGGCCAGGGCGCTGTCAGCATCACGAATTTCCTGATCGAGGATACGCAGGGCCTGTTGGTCGACGATCGATTCGCCGACTTCATTGGCACCGCCGCGCAGCGCGGTGAACAATTTGCTCCAGATGGACTGAGTCATTGGATAATCCCTATTCCTGAAAAATTAATGGAAGAAACGTTCAAAGGCTTCGCTGGCGCGTTGCACATTGTCGACCAGGGTTTTGACCTCGGTCACGACGTTGGTCAGGCTGGAATCGGAGCTCAGCGCGCCGAACATGTTGTAGACGATCTGGCCGTTCGGCATCGACTCGATACCGATCGAGGACAGCGGGAACAGTTCGCGGCTGCGCAGTACGGCATCGTTGAAAGCCGGCACATCCTTGATCGACTCGACGTCTACCAGAACCGTGTCGACGATGATCTGCTCGCCCACCACCGCGATGTAAATCGGCAGGCCACCGAAATCGTTCATTTCCAGCTTGATGCTGGACTCGGAGCCTTGAATCAGAGAAAGCGTGATGTCCTTAGAAACCACTTCGTCCAGTGCCTGAAGGGCGCTGAACAGACGATCGATGTTCCAGTTAGTACCTGCGCTCATGTAATTCTCCGACATGAATGAGCCAGCCAGAATCGGTTGGCGTAGCTGTTTCTCCATCTGCTTGAGCAGGCTTCGGTTTTCGGGAAGCACCCAAGTCTCGTGTTTCACATAACCGGCGCCAGCCAGGCCCGCTCGCATCTGCTTCATATAAAAGCTCGATGGTTTTTTCGCGGACGGTTTCGAGCGCTCTTCCTTCTGGCTCGCTGAATCGGTTACAGGCACGGCAGGCGGACCTGATGGAGAGCGACTTTTCATACTGGTGACTCCGTTGTGAAAATCTCACGCGTGAGAAACACTACAGGCAAATTCCGACGCTCTCAATAGCTCACGCGTGAGATTTTTTGTCTCACTTTTTTTCCGGGCAAACAAAAGACCCGCAGCGCTCAAGCGCGGCGGGTCCATTTCGCAATTCGATCAATCAGTTGAGGCGTTAGTGGCTGGCCGCCAGGAATTCGTCAGTGGAGATCACGCTGGCGTAGGCGAAACCCAGGGCCGACATGAACGCGGCGTGAACCTGGGCGGCTGGCACGGTGATGCCGTTGAATTCGAGGTCGCGCGAGGCGCAGGCGTCATGGATCACAGTGACGCTGTAGCCGAAATCGGCAGCGGCGCGGGTAATGCCGTCGACGCACATGTGGCTCATGCTGCCAACGATCACCAGTTCCTTGATGCCTTGCTCGTCGAGGATCGATTTGAGCTCGGTTTCGCGGAACGCGTTGACGAAGTGCTTGAGCACCACCGGCTCATCGGCGCGGTTGAGAATCTTGGGATGCAACTTCGCGCCTTCGGAGCCCGGGGTAAAAAATGGCGCCTCGCTGGAGGTGAATTCGTGGCGGATGTACACCACCGAATCACCGGCTTCGCGAAAGGCCTTGAGCAACCGGACGGCGTTGTCCGCTGCGGTGTCGGCTCCGACCAGCGGCCACTTGCCCTGGGGGAAGTAGTCGTTTTGGATATCGACTAGGATGAGTGCTTGCTTGGCCATGACTGTTTCCTCGGCGTGTAGGTTGGTGTGGAATGGAGTATTGGGGCTGGCAGGCCGTCCGGGGATTGGCCGCACCGACAATAGAAGGGGTAAAACTGACAATGGATGCACAAAGGGCAATCGTCGAACTGGGCGTGTTGATGTACCCCGGAGCGCAGATGGCGGCGGTGCATGGGCTGACAGACTTGTTCGGGGTCGCGAACCGGATTGCCGCCGAGCATCAGACGGCGCAGTTGCCGTTGCTGCGGGTCAGCCATTGGCAGGTCGAGGGCGATCAGCCGCCCGCGCGTGTTTACGACAGCCATCCGGGGCCCGACAACGCCTTGGTGGCGGTGTTGATTCCGCCGTCGATTGGCGGATTTTCCAAAGGCTTGGCATCGCAGGCGCTGATTCACTGGCTTCGTCAGCAACATGCTGGCGGCGCAACCTTGGGCGGGGTGTGCGTAGGCTCGATCCTGTTGGCCGAAAGTGGCTTGCTCGATGGCCGCAGTGCGACCACTCATTGGACCTCGGCCAAGTCTTTCGCCGAGCGTTACCCGGCGATCAAGCTCAAGGCCGACACACCCATTGTCGACGATGGCGACCTGATCACCACCGCCGGGCTGATGGCCTGGTCCGAGTTGGGTTTGCGCCTGGTTGACCGACTGCTCGGCCCGAGCATCGCCACCGGCACTGCGCGTTTCCTGGTGGTGGAACACAGCGACAGCGCCAGTGAATGCGGCAGCAATTTTTCACCAATCCTGAGCCATGGCGATGCCTCGATTCTCAAGGTTCAGCATTGGCTGCAAAGCACCGGGGCCACCGATGTTTCGCTGACGGCGATGGCGGAGCGGGCGGGGCTGGAAGAGCGCACCTTCCTTCGGCGTTTTCGTTCGGCGACCGGGCTCAAACCGACCGAATACTGCCAGCACCTGCGGGTGGGCAAGGCCCGGGAAATGCTTGAGTTCACCAACGGCACCATCGATCACATTGCCTGGACGGTGGGGTATCAGGACCCCAGTGCGTTTCGCGCGACCTTCAAGAAAATTACCGGGCTGGCGCCAAGTGATTACCGGGCGCGGTTTGGGGTTACGCCGACTGCCGCAATCCGGTAGGCGCAACACCCCAAATCTAATGTGGGAGTGAGCCTGCTCGCGATGGCGGCGTGTCAGGCGGTATCCATGTTGCGTGTGCTGGCCTCATCGCGAGCAAGCTCGCTCCCACCGGGATTGTGGTTAGCCTTGGTCGTGCAAAATGCAGGAGTCAGATCCTTTGTCGTGCAGAATAAAGCAGGCCTTGCGCTATCACTCTTTTCGCAACTGACTGATTTTAAAACCGTCTCTCTCAGCCCCCCCATGGCCTGATCCCTGCACCCCTCAAACTACATTCATCAAACGCAGATTGAAGGGGGATGCATGACCCCAACAAACCGCAAAAAACTGGTGGTCGCCCATTCGATCCGCCCTGAAGCGCCCCGGCATGAGGTCGAGACCAATCGCGCGCTGGCCCGCTGGCTGGCGCAGATCCTGGGGCTCAAGTACGGCGGCAGCTACGATCCCGAACGTCATAAAGGCCGAGACCTTTACCTGTTGCCAACCCAGACGCTGGTGGGCGTTGCTGTCGCCCGGCAACTGGGCGTCATGGGGCCGGAGGATTTGTGGGGCGGTTATGTCGACCATGATTTCATCTGCACCAAAGCCATCAGCCACGGCTTGCTCAACAACAAGGCCCACGCCCCGCAAGGCTGGTCATCGCTGTTTTGCGAACGCGTACGCAGCGTGGTGCTCGATGGCCTCAGCGTGTTCGCCCTCGACGATGCGCGCCCGGCGGCGGAGCACTTGCTCGACAGCGGCCCCATCCGCATCAAACCGGTTCATGCCTGCGCCGGACGTGGCCAGGAAGTAATCAAAAGTCTCGATCAGTTCGATGCCGTGCTGGCTCGTCCCGATGCCGAAGCGCTGTTCAGCCAGGGTGTGGTGCTTGAGCAGGACCTCGACAATGTGGTCACCCACAGCGTCGGCCAGAGTTTTATCGGCGACAAAGTGCTGACTTACTGCGGTGATCAATACTTGACCGAAGACGGTCAGGGCGAGCAGGTTTATGGAGGTTCCAACCTGCTGGTGGTGCAAGGCGATTACGACGATCTGCTGGCGCTGCCTCTGCCGGACGATGTGCAACTGGCAATCCACCAGGCCCAAGTTTTTGACCGCGCCGCGAATGAAGCCTATCCCGGTTTCTTTGCCTCGCGACGCAATTACGACATTGCCCAAGGCCAGGACAATGCCGGCATACAACGCAGCGGCGTGCTGGAACAATCCTGGCGCATGGGCGGTGCCAGCAGCGCCGAAGTGGCCGCGCTGCAGAGCTTCATCAACGACCCGGGGATGCGTGCGATCCACGTCTCTTCGGTGGAAACCTACATCGATCAACCGCTGCCGGCGGACGCCATCGAGGTGTACCGCGGCCCGGCGCAAACCACTGACTTTCTTCTCAAGTACGTGACGGTCAAATCCTATGACGGCTAGAAGTGAAACCATTCAGATCGACATCGACGATGAACAGATGAGCGGGACGTTTCTGAGCCCCAAATCGAAAGTGCCCGGTGTGTTGTTCGTCCACGGTTGGGGCGGCAGTCAGGAGCGCGACCTTGAGCGGGCCAAAGGCATCGCCGGCCTGGGTTGCGTATGCCTGACATTCGACCTGCGCGGTCACACCGGCGGCACCGGCATTGCGCTGTCCCGGGTGACGCGTGAAGACAACCTGCGAGACCTGTTGGCGGCCTACGATCGCCTACTCGCCCATCCGGCGCTCGACACGTCCGCCATCGCGGTGGTCGGCACCAGTTATGGCGGTTATCTGGCATCGATCCTGACCTCGTTGCGACCGGTGCGCTGGCTAGCGCTGCGGGTGCCGGCCCTGTATCGCGACGATCACTGGCACACGCCCAAACGTGATCTGGACAAGGCTGATTTGCGCGATTACCGCAACACGCTGGTGCGTGCCGACAGCAACCGTGCGCTGCACGCCTGCTCGCAATTCACCGGGGATGTGCTGCTGGTCGAATCAGAGACGGACGACTATGTGCCTCACGCGACCATCATGAGCTACCGCGCTGCGTGTCAGCAGACGCATTCGCTGACCCACCGGATCATCGATGGCGCGGATCACGCCTTGAGCGAACCGGTTTCGCAGCAGGCATACACCTCGATCCTGGTGGACTGGATTACCGAGATGGTGGTGGGTGAGCGGTTGAGCATTATTCAATCCAGCTGAGATTTGCAGTGTTGATGCTGACGCCATCGCGGGCAAGCCCGCTCCCACATTCAGGCAGCGATCACCTGTGGGAGCGAGCCTGCTCGCGATAGCGGCATGCGCTTCAATGCAAAGCTCAAGAGGGTTTTTTCGAGATCCGCAACGACTTCGCCTTGGCTTCCACAATCAGGTACATCACCAGCGTAATCAGCAGCGGCAAAATAAAATAAATCGCCCGATACGCCAGCAATCCCGCCACCAGACTTCCCCGCGAAGCCTCATGTTGCAGCAACGCCACAAACACCGCCTCCAGCACCCCGAGCCCGGCAGGAATGTGCGTGATCACCCCGGCAATGGCGCTGATCAACAAAACCCCCAGCACCAGCGGATAATCGAGCTTGCTCGGCAGCAGCGTGAAAATCACCGCAGCCATCAACGACCAGTTCAGCGCCCCGAGTGCCAGTTGCAGCACCGCCATGCGCAGCGACGGCAGGTTGATTTCCACCCCGCGTATCGCCCATTCCCGACGTTTGGAAAACCGGCACGCCGCCAGATACCCCGCGCTCACCAGCAGCAACAACACGCCCACACCCTGCAACGCGTCGCTGCTCAGCTTCCAGCCAGGAGGCATGCGGACCAGCCCACTGCTGAACACCGCGCCGGCAATCAGCATGTAGCCGAACCAGTTCGTCGCCAGACTCAACCCGAGGATTTTCGCGATGTTGCCCTTGCTCACGCCAAGCCGCGAATACAGCCGATAGCGCATGGCAATGCCGCCGACCCACGCGCTCAGGTTGAGGTTGAAGGCGTAGCTGATAATGCCCACCGGCAGGATCTGCTTCCAGGTCAGGTCCTGGCGGATGTAGGTGCGGCCGATCAGGTCGAAGCAGGCGTAGACCAGAAAACTCACCAGCGTCAGGCCGGACGCGATGATCAGTGTGCGCACCTTGAAATCGGCCAGGGCGTCGAATACTTCGTTCCATTCGATGCGCTGGGCGAGCATCGTGAACAGCACAATCAGCGCCAGGAAAAACAGCATCGTCAGCGGCTTTTTCCAGCGGCTCAAGCGTGATTTCGTTGGCGCGGTGGCGTGGCCGGTCGAGGAGGCTTCAGCGCGGCTCATGGTGGTCGCTCCCTGAATGGGTAAAACGCTTCAAGCGCGGCTTATGTGCTGGCAGCCAACCGGCCCACGCAGGGAAGTGGCGCAAAAAGTGGAACACCAGGAAGCCGACGGTCATGTGCCAGACCCGTCCACGCGGCGCCTTGTCCGGCGACATGGCTTTGCAGTGGTGATTGCTGAGGGTGTCGAGGCGTTCGAACAGTTCGCGGTTGAAGGCGCGATCGCGGATCAACACGTTGGCCTCAAGGTTCATCGACAGGCTCAACGGGTCGAGGTTGCTGGAGCCAACCGTGCTCCAGTCTTCGTCGACCAGCGCGACCTTGCCGTGCAGGGGGCGCTCGCAATATTCGTGAATCTGCACTCCGGATTTGAGCAGATAGTCGTAGGTCATGCGCGCCGCTATTTTGGCCACCAACATGTCCGGCTGGCCTTGCAGGATCAGCCGCACATCAACACCACGGCGCGCGGTGTTGCGGATTTCGCGCAGCAGGCGATAACCCGGAAAGAAGTAGGCGTTGGCGATCACCACGCGGCGCTGGGCGCTACGTAACGCCAGGCGATAAACCTCTTCGATGTCGGTCCGATGGTCACCATTGTCGCGGTACACCAGCCTGACCTGGCCGTCGTGCTCGCTGAACGCCAGTTCCGAGCGTCGTTGACGGCGCCGCTGCCACCAGTATTTGGCGCGCCCCGGGCGGCCACTCTGCATCAGGGCGAAATGATGAATATCGGTCACCGCCGGGCCTTGCACTTCAACGGAGTAATCCTGCTTCGCCTCGGGGCCGAAGTCGGCCAGGTGGTCGGCGGAAAAGTTGATCCCGCCGATGAACGCAATCGTGCCGTCCACCACCACAATCTTGCGGTGCAGGCGGCGGAACCAGTTAGTGCGAATGCCCAGGCGTTTGGGCGCCGGATCGAATATTTGCAGGTGCACACCGGCCTGGCTCAACGCCGCCAGATATTCGGTGCTCAATTCGCCAGAGCCGAAGCCGTCGAGACTGGCAGTGACCCGCACCCCGCGTTGAGCTGCGTCGATCAACACGTCCTGCAGCTCTTTGCCGACCTTGTCCTCGAACACAATGAAGGTTTCCAGGAGGATTTCGCTCTTGGCCTGGCGCATGGCCTCGAACACCCGGGGGAAATACGCTTCGCCGTTCTCCAGCAGTTGCACCCGATTGTTGCCCTGCCAGCCGTATTCAACGTCAACCACGCCGGGCTCACGCACCGGCGGGGTGCTGGGTACGTGTTCAATGGTGGCTGGCTCTATTGGCGCGCTGCTCATAACTCGATCTCCACCGATAGCGGTGCGTGGTCGGAAAGGTGTGACCAGGGGCGCGCTGTCAGGACTTGCGGGCGGCTGGCCTTGAGGTTGCGCACATAGATGCGGTCCAGACGTAACGCTGGCAGCCGCGCCGGAAAACTGCGCGCCGGTTTGCCGTGGTGCTCGGCGAAAACTTCTCGCAGCCCACAGGGTTTGAGCAGCGCATCGGCCTGCTGACGCCAATCGTTGAAGTCACCGGCTACGATCACCGGCGCATCGGCCGCAAGCTCTTCGAGGCGTTGCGCCAGCAATTTGAGTTGTGCCGTTCGGTGGGTTTCGCGCAGTCCCAGGTGGACGCAAATCGCATGCACCTCAGCCCCGTCGCCCGGCAGGCGCAACACACAATGCAGGAGGCCACGGTTCTCATGGCCGCTGATGGACACGTCGAGGTTGTCGTGACGCACGATCTGGAATTTCGACAGCAGCGCATTACCGTGATCGCCCTCCGGGTAGACCGCGTTGCGGCCATAGGCAAACTGCGGCCACAACGTGTCGGCGAGGAATTCGTACTGAGGCATTGTCGGCCAGTTGCTATAGCGCTGCGGATGATGCTCGTGAGTGCCATGCACTTCCTGCAAAAACACCACATCGGCTGAGACGCTGCGCACCGCTTCGCGCAATTCGGGCAGGATGAAACGCCGGTTGAGCGCAGTGAATCCCTTGTGCGTGTTGACCGTCAGCACGGTAAATCGCCGCACGGCGGTGAGGATTTCCGGCTGATCATCGGCATGGCCTAGCGGCTCGGAAATGTTCATGGCAGCACTCCTTCGGCAACCGGTTCACCGGGGGCGGTGGCGAGGCCTTTATCGAGGTGGAAATGCTCAAGCAAGCGCCGCGCATCGAAGGGCGCGCGGACTTTGATGTCGTTGTCGAAATAACAGAACACTTCGCGTGACTTGCGCGCCTTGGGTTTTTGCTTTGGCGCGATCAGCTGCGGATCTTTCGGTTGCTGGCCGTGGTTCCAGGCATCGATCCGCTCACCCCAGCGCTCCAGCGCCTCGGGGGTGTAACCGCTGGCGTAGAGCTCCTCGGCCCCGTGCAGGCGCAAGTAAACGAAATCACTGGTGAGGTCTTCGCGGTACGGCCATTTACCGGCGGTGTCGGCGATGACCAAGGCAACGTTGTAGCGCTTGAGCAGGTGCACGAACGCCGGATCGACAAAGGTCTCGTTCCTGATTTCGACGGCGTGGCGCAACGGCTTTTTCTTGTAAGTCTTCGTGCTGGCGTGACCGTGCAAGTGCGAATCGTGTTGGCGGGCGAGGGCGGCAGCCTGTTGCGTGTCCTGGGGCAATTGCTTCAAAAAGCTTTCGAACAGTTCGGCGTCGAATTTGAAATTGGGGGGGAACTGCCAGAGGATCGGGCCGAGTTTTTCCTTGAGTTCCAGGATCCCGGAAGCAAAGAAATTCGCCAGTGGCTTATGAATGTCGCGCAGACGTTTGATGTGGGTAATGAAGCGTGGCGCTTTGACACTGAAGACGAAATCGGCCGGGGTTTCGGCGTACCACTGGGCGTAGCGTTCTGGCCGTTGCAGGGCGTAAAACGATCCATTGATTTCAATGCTGTTGACCGCCCGTGACGCAAATTGCAATTCACGTTTCTGGGTCAGTCCCTTTGGGTAGAAACCTCCTCGCCAAGGTGTGTAGCGCCAGCCTGAAATACCGATATGAATCGCCGCCATGTCGCCTCCGTCTAATGGTCTTTGGGCCGCCCCGCTGTCTTTTGATGACTTCGGGGCAGTCGAGAAAGTTTCGACGGGTTTACGGATGGCTTGTACTTTGCCGAACACCACAATCAACTGTGGGAGCGGGCTTGCCCGCGAAAGCGGTTTGTCATTCAGCATTGATGTCGGCTGATAGACCGCATTCGCGGGCAAGCCCGCTCCCACAAGGGGTTAGTGGCTGACGACGACGCGGGTTGAACCTTCAACCGGCTCGGCATACACCGGACCGAGACGATCCAGGCGACCACTCCAGGCTGTCAACGCCAGCGCCACCAACACCACCAGACCACCAATCCACGCCGTGTGAATCAGGCCCATGTGAGCAACGATCAGACCACCGCCCCACGCACCACCGGCAATGCCGAGGTTGAACGCGGCGATGTTCAGCCCCGACGCCACGTCGACCGCGTGCGGGGTGTGATGCTCGGCCTGGCGCACCACATACACTTGCAGCCCCGGCACGTTACCGAAGGCGACCGCGCCCCAGACCAGCACCGTGGCCAGCGCCAGCCAGGGATTGCCAGCGGTGAAGGTCAGCACGAACAACACAGCCGCCAGCAAGGCGAAGATGATTTTCAGCGCGCTGATCGGACCGCGTTTGTCCGCCAGTTTGCCGCCCCAGATATTCCCCACCGCCACTGACACGCCGTAGACCAGCAACACCAGGCTGACGGTGCTGGCGCTGAAACCCGAAATGTCCTGAAGAATCGGCGCCAGGAACGTGAAGGCAATGAACGAGCCGCCGTAACCGATCGCGGTCATGGCGTACACCAGCAGCAGGCGCGGTTGCTTGAGCACCTGCAATTGCTGCAACAGCGAAGCCGGTTTGCTGTGGGCGATATTTTTCGGCACGTAGAGCAGGCTGCCGATAAAGGCGATCACACCCAGCGCGGACACGGCGAGGAAGGTTTCACGCCAGCCGAAATGCTGCCCGATGAAGGTCCCCAGTGGCACGCCGGTGACCAGCGCCACCGTCAGACCGGTGAACATGATGGCAATCGCGCTGGCGGCTTTTTCCTTCGGCACCAGGCTGGTGGCGATGGTCGAGCCAATCGAGAAAAACACCCCGTGGGCCAGGCCGGTGACGATCCGCGCAATGATCAGCGATTCGTAGCTCGGCGCTTTCCACGCCAGCAGGTTGCCGAGGGTGAACAACACCATCAGCGACAACAGCAGCAATTTGCGCGGGACTTTGCCGGTGAGGGCGGTCAGCACCGGGGCGCCGACTGCAACGCCAAGGGCGTAAAGGCTGACCAGCAGGCCGGCGGACGGCAGGCTGACGCCGAGGTCGGCGCCAATGGTGGGTAACAGGCCAACGATGACGAACTCGGTCGTCCCGATGGCGAAGGCGCTGAGGGTCAGCGCGAGCAAGGCAATGGGCATGACTGCAACTCCGGTGGGTTTGATTGATGGAGCGCAGTGTCGGGGTTTGGGTTGTGCGGAAAAATACAGGGGCGGGCATTTGATATTTGCCTTGTGCGCAAAGATTGTCCTGCCGGTAATGATCGTTCCCACGCTCCGCGTGGGAATGCCTCACCGGACGCTCTGCGTCCGCTCTTGGGACGCAGAGCGTCCCTGGCTGCATTCCCACGCGGAGCGTGGGAACGATCAGGCTGGGGAGCATGCTGACTGTTATCTCGCGGGCAAAACCGAACTTGCCCGGCATTTCCCGATCAGTTCCTTACAGACCCTTTCGAAGGAGCTCCCCGTTTTGCTCAAGTTCAAGACCGCGATACTACTGGGGGCGTTGCTGTTCCTTGGCAGCAACGAGCTGGAAGCCGTCACGCTGCCGGGTGTTCCCGCTGCGGTTGCCGAGGAACCGGCAACGCCTGAACCGTTGGTCCAGGGCGGTCTGCTCGGAGCTATCAGTTCCAGCATCGACGATGTCCAGGAAAAGCTCGATCTCAACGAAAACCTCATCGACGCCTGGCGCCTGCGGGCTGATCGAGCCGCCGATGAAGTCGACAAACTGGTCAATCGCCCCTCAAGTCGCTCAGGGTGGAGCGTGATCGGCGACTTCCTGATGTTGTCCGGGGTATGGCTCGGCAGCTTTGCCTTGCTTACCGTACTCGGTGGGATCCTGGCCAAGCGCCTGAACCAGGGCCGCTGGTTGCGTACCCGCCAACGCAGCCAGGACCTGCTCAATTATGTGACGCCTTACACGCTACCGGCCGTGATCTGCCTGCCGTTGACCCTCTACGTCAGCCATTTCCTGCCCGCCTCGGTGGGCCGGGCGCTGGCGTTGTGTTTTGCCTACGCCACCAGCAGCGGTATTTTTTCGACCTCGGTGTTGCTGTGTGTGATCGTCATGTTCAACACCGGCCACAAACGCACAGCGGTGCGGATTATCCGCAATTACTGCCCAAAACCGTTGTTCCTGATCGGCTTCCTCGCGGCGCTCAGCGATGCGTTGACCAGCCCGCAAATCGCCCGTCAACTGGGCGGCAACATCACCAGCAGCGCTGCCGTGCTCAGCGGTTTTTTTGTCTCGATCATCTTCGGACTCTTGGTGATTCGTCTAAGGCGCCCGGTGGCGCATCTGATCCGCAACCGGCCGTTGGCCCAACGCCTCAAACAGCCTTCGCTGCAAGAGTCCCTGCGGATTTTTTCCGGGCTCTGGTACTGGCCGATCCTGCTGATGGTCATGGTCTCGGCGATCAACCTGATCGGCGTTGGCGATGACAATCAGAAGGCCCTGCGCTGTGCGCTGTTCACCACCATCTTGCTGATCGCCACGGTGTTTCTCAGCACGATTTTCCAGCACATGTTCAAGTCGCGTCAGATCGAAGCGATCCAGCACAGCAGCGCTTACAAGGAACGTTTCCTCAGTTTGCTGCACGCCTTGCTGCGGATCGTCATGGCCGTGGCCTTCATCGAAATCCTCGGGCGGATCTGGGGCGTGTCGCTGTTCAAATTCGCCGAGCAAAACTCGGTGGGCCGGGCGATCAGTGATTCATTGAGCAGCATGGGGTTGATCTTTCTTGTGACCTGGTTGCTGTGGGTGGTGCTCGATACGGCGATTCAGGAAGCGCTGAAACCGCCAGTCAACAAACGCACGACGCAGCCCAGTACGCGAGTCAAAACCATCCTGCCGCTGCTGCGCAATGCGATCAAAATCATCCTGGTGGTGATCTGCGCGATCACCACCATGGCCAACCTTGGGATCAACGTTGCGCCGCTGCTGGCCGGTGCCGGGGTCGTCGGCCTGGCCATCGGTTTCGGCTCGCAGCAATTGGTGCAGGACGTGATCACCGGGCTGTTCATCATCATCGAAGACACCTTGTCGATTGGCGACTGGGTCGTGCTCGACTCTGGTCACGCAGGCACGGTCGAAGGCCTGACCATTCGCACCTTGCGCTTGCGTGACGGCAAGGGCTTTGTGCACTCGGTGCCGTTCGGCCAGATCAAGGCCGTGACCAACCAATCGCGGCAATTTGCGTATGCGTTTTTCTCGGTGCAGTTCACCTATGACACTGATGTCGACAAGGCCATCGAGTTGATCCGCGAGGCAGGGGATTCGATCCGTGATGACGCCTTTCTCAAGTACAACCTGCAAGGGCCGCTTGATGTCTTCGGCGTCGACAAGATGGACCTCAACGGCGTAGTGCTGACCGCGCAGTTCCGCACGGTGTCGGGCGGGCAATATGCAGTGAGCCGGGCGTTTAACCAGCGTTTGAAAAAGCTTGTGGATAACAGCCCGTGGGTGCATTTCGCGCAGACTTATCCACAGCAGGTTTTGATGCCACATCGGGTGATGGAAGAAGAGGGCGGGCCTGTTGCGGAGAATTCGCCGGTGTTGTTGCCGGATCAGCCGCGTAGCCAGTGATTTTGAGTTGTTGCTGCTGGCCTCATCGCGGGCAAGCCCGCTCTCACAGGGGATCTGCGGCGTTACACAAATTCAATGTGGGAGCGAGCCTGCTCGCGATGGGGCCGGCGAAGAAAACCTCAATGCCGGATCAGCTTGTTGTGAAGCTCGGCAGTCGATTGCTGATCCAGCTCCAGCCAGAACACCTGCTTGCCGGCAATCTCCGCAGCCGCCGGCAACCCGTCGCGATACACCAACCGATTACTCGCCAACGCCGGCACTTTCACGCCGGGTAAAAGCGTCCCGGCAAGGTTCAGTGGATCAACCCCGCACACCGCGATCAAACTCCCGTCCAGCGGCCGTCGCCGCACTTCACGCAGCAGGGGAATGGCCTCTGGCAACGCAAACTGTTCTCCGGCCAAGCCACTGACGAAGCGCCCACCCCGAATCTCGCCGCGAGCCTCCAGCCGATGGAACGTGCGCAGCAACTCCCGCCAGCTCGGCAGCCAGTCCGCTTCACGCTCAAGCAAACGCCAGAACACTACGCCGTAGCGGCGCAGCAAGGTCATGGCGATATGTTCCAGCGTGTCGTTCGGCGTCGCCGCCGCACGTTTGTTATCCACAACCGACGCCATCGGCCCGCGACGCAACAAGGCCCAGCGCCCGGCGTCGTCCATCCCGCCGACAAACGCCCCGCGTCCGCGTCGGCTGCTGCGATTCTGCCGTTTGCTGGCCGGGGTAATCAGCGCACGCAGGCCGGCGAAACTGTCGGCATTCACCAGCCCGGCGCCGACCAGTTCCTGCAAGGCAATTTCCAGCTCCGCGCGCAGCAGGTGCGCCTCGTGAATCAGCTCATCGAAAAACAGCGCGCCATGTTGGCTCAGCGCCTCATGGACTTTTTGTGTCTTGGCCGAGAGTTCGCTGATCGGCGTCTGCTCGGTCAGGCTGCTCCAGAGCCCGACCTGGCTGCGTGGCAGCAACACAATCGGCGTGCTGCGCAGCGCCGTGCTGGCGGACTTATTGCGCGCGGTCAGGCGCGTCCAGACCAGTTTGCCGCTGCGGCACAGGTCATCCAGCCAACTCGCCGAATAACCTTTGATCCGCGTCGGCAGGATGTCGCTGTCCCAGGCAGACGCGGCGGCGGGGTAACCTTCGAACTGAGCAACGATGGCGGGCAATACCGCGTTGCCCTGGCCTTGGGTGGCGGTGGACAGGTGCTGCCAGTCGAACAGAAATCGCATGAAGTCCTGCAACGCCACCGGCTCGATTTCCCGCCGCAGACGCTTGACCGTGTAGCGATGAATCCGCGCCAGCAAATGCCGTTCGCACCATTCTTCCCCAGCGGCTCCCTGTGTGAATTGGCCGCGCAATACATAACCTTCGCGCTCCAGGCGCGCGAGCGCTTGGGTGACTTGCGACGTGGGCAGTCCCAACGGTTCGGCAATCGCTTCGAGCGGCAGTGGGCCAAAGGCGCTGAGCCGCGCGCGGATCATTTCCAGCACCGCTTCATCCGGCTCCCAGGCTTCATCGAACCCCGGCAACGCCTCAATCGGTGGCAGCAAATCGGCCTGTGGATAAATCGCCCGCAGGCAAGTCAGTCGCTCCAGTGCCAGCCAAAGAGATTGCCCGGCGTCGATCTGCAAACGGCTGGCGCGCCCACTGTTCGCAAGTGCGTTCAGCCAATCGAGCCAATGCGCATTGGCCTGCGCCTCGGTCTCGGTAATGCACGCCAGGCTCATCAACGCTTCATGCATTTCATCGACGCTGGTGGGCGTTGGCCAGGCTTCGTCGCGTACGGCCTGGATCGCTTCGCCATCCAGCGCACCGAGGTCGTCAGTGGACTGCGGGTCGGTCCAGCGCCGGTTGAGCACCGCTTGAGTGCGGCGTTCTTCCAGCGGCGCATCGTCGAGAAAGGTGTAGGGACGGGCGCTGAGGATTTCTGCCGCCAGTGGCGAGGGCGCCGGCAAATCGCGGCTGATCAACCGCACCTCGCCACGTTCCATGCGTCGTAATAATGCGAGCCAGCCTTCGCTGTCCATAGCCTCGTGCAGGCAATCGTCGAGGGTTTGTTCGATCAGTGGATGCTCGGGGATTTCACGTTCGCCGGCGAGGTTTTCCACACAGGCAATCTGATCGGGGAACACGCTGGCGATCAGGTCTTCACTCTTCATGCGCTGGATCTGCGGCGCGACTTTGCGCCCGCCGGTATAGCGCGGCAATGCCAGCGCGACACCGGCATTCCAGCGCCAGCGCACGCCGAACAGCGGCGCATCGAGCACCGCTTGAATCAGCAGGTGTTCGGCGGTGTTGCTGTGCAGGTAGCGCCAGACATCATTGAGTTCGAAACTGTGGCTGGTGGACAGCGACAGCACGATGGCGTCTTCGCTGGCGGCGGCTTGTAGTTCGAAATTGAAGGTGCGGCAAAAACGCTTGCGCAGGGCCAGACCCCAGGCGCGGTTGATGCGACTGCCAAACGGCGTGTGGATGATCAGTTGCGTGCCGCCGGTCTCGTCGAAAAACCGCTCCATCAGCAGCGTGTCTTGTGACGGCAGCGCGCCCAGGGTCAGGCGCGCACGGGCCAGGTAATCGACCAGTTGTTCGGCGCTGGCGAGGTTCAGGCCGAGGGTGTCGGTCAGCCAGTCGATGGCGGGCTGCAAATCACCGGGCGTGGTGCCGAGCAATTCATCGAGTTGCGCTTGCAGGCGCGCCACGGCAAACGACAGTTCCGCGCTGCGCCCCGGCGCTTCACCGAGCCAGAACGGAATGGTCGGCGGCTGGCCCTGAGCATCCTCGACCCGAACCTTGCCGGTTTCGACGCGCAGGATTCGATACGAGGTATTGCCCAGCTGGAAGACATCTCCGGCGATGCTTTCCACGGCAAAGTCTTCGTTGACGCTGCCGATGTTCAGGCCTTGAGGCTCCAGCAGCACACTGTAATCGGCGTTATCCGGAATGGTCCCGCCGCTGGTGACAGCCGTCAGTTTGGCACCCCGGCGACCGCGCAGGGTTCGGGTCAGGGCATCGCGATGCAGATAAGCGCTGCGCAAACCCTGGCGACCGTTGTAGCCCTCGGCGAGCATCTGCAGCAGCGCCTGGTAATGTTTTTCGTCGAGTTCGGCGTAGGGCGAAGCCTTGCGGAACATCTCCAGCAAGGCCTGCTCCTGCCATTCCTGGCAACTGACCTCGGCGATGATCTGCTGGGCCAGGACATCCAGCGGTGCCTTGGGGATCTGCAAGGTGTCGAGTTCGCCACGGCGCACGCAGTCGAGCAGGGCGGCGCATTCGATCAAGTCATCGCGGGTGATGGCAAACAACCGGCCCTTGGGCGTGCCACCGACCTGGTGCCCGGAGCGGCCAACCCGTTGCAGAAACCCGGAGATCGAGCGCGGCGAAGCGATCTGGCACACCAGGTCGACGTCGCCAATGTCGATCCCCAATTCCAGCGATGCCGTGGCGATCAGCACTTGCAAGTCGCCGCGCTTGAGCCGTTGCTCGGCGTCCAGGCGAAATTCCTTGGCCAGGCTGCCGTGGTGCGCAGCGACGGCGTCTTTGCCCAGGCGCTCGCTCAAGTGCCGGCTCAGGCGTTCGGCCAGGCGCCGGGTGTTGACGAAAATCAGGGTGGTGCGGTGCTCCCGGGCCAGGGCGGCGAGCCGGTCGTACACCCGTTCCCAGACATCATTGGCCATCACCGCCGACAGGGGCACGGGCGGCACTTCGATGCCCAGGTCCCGTGGACGGGCATGGCCGATGTCGATGATTTCGCACTCGCGATCACGGCCAACGAGAAAGCGCGAGACCGCTTCGATGGGTTTTTGCGTGGCTGACAAGCCGATGCGCATCAACGGTTCTGCACACAAGGCCTGCAAGCGTTCGAGGCTCAGGGCCAGATGGCTGCCGCGTTTGCTGGCGGCAATGGCGTGGATCTCATCGACGATCACCGTGCGCGTGGTGCCGAGCATTTTGCGGCCGGAGTCGGAGCCGAGCAGCACGTAAAGGGATTCGGGGGTGGTCACCAGAATGTGCGGCGCGGTTTTGCGCATCGCCGAGCGGTCTTTTTGCGGTGTGTCGCCGGTGCGCACGGCGGTGTTGATCTGCAGTTCGGGCAAGCCCATGACCCGCAATTGCTCGGTGATCCCCGCCAGCGGGGTTTGCAGGTTGATCTGAATGTCGTTGGACAGGGCTTTGAGCGGCGAGACGTAGACCACGAGGGTTTCATTCGGCAGCCCGTCTTCGCTCTCCAGGCCACGGTGAACCAGATCATCGATAACGGCGAGAAACGCGGTGAGGGTTTTGCCGGAGCCGGTGGGCGCGGCGATCAGCGTTGAGCGGTGCTGGCGAATGATCGGCCACGCCCGGGCCTGGGCGGCGGTGGCCGTCGGGAAGGTTTTGCTGAACCAGGCGCTGACGGCGGGGTGAAAGCCGTTCAGGGCGCTGTCTGCGGGGATGGGCAGGTTCATGTCTGATTTATGCGGGTGAGTTGGCGAAGATGCAAGTACCGCTCAAGATCTTCGCTGGCCGTTAGGGCCTCATCGCGGGCAAGCCCGCTCCCACAAGGTTCTGCGGTGTACACCAATTCCCTGTGGGAGCGGGCTTGCCCGCGATGAGGTCATTGGCAGCAGCACAAATCCCCGGGATCTACACTTTACGGATGACGGTTGCGCACTAAACCCGCAAAATGCAACGATTCCGGTAACTATCGATGGCATTGCCTGCGGGTGGTGTCGATAAACCATTTGTTCCAATCAGACTGGGCCTGCTGACTCTATGCGAATGCGCCTTATGTTACTGGGCGGCGGAAATGCCCTTGGGCAGGCGCTGATTCGCCTCGGTGCAGAGGAAGACATCGGTTTCCTCGCCCCCCGCCCACCGCAAGACGGCTGGGACGCCGCGAGCCTGACGCAGCTGCTCGACGACACCCGTCCAGACGCGCTGATCAACCTCGCCTACTATTTCGACTGGTTCCAGGCGGAGACAGTCAGCGAACAGCGTCTTGCCGGGCAGGAGCGGGCGATCGAGCGCTTGGCCGAACTGTGCCAGCACCACAACATCGTGCTGCTGCAACCTTCGAGCTATCGCGTGTTCGACGGCTCCCGGGCGACCGCTTACAGCGAAAAAGACGAACCGGTTCCCTTGGGACTGCGAGGGCAAGCGCTGTGGCGGATCGAACAAAGCGTGCGCGCCACTTGCCCGCAGCACGTGCTGCTGCGATTCGGCTGGTTGCTCGATGACAGTCCCGAAGGCACCCTCGGCCGATTCCTCGCTCGGGCGGAATTGCCTGAAGAGTTGCTCATGGCCGATGACCGCCGGGGTAACCCGACACCGGTCGACGACGCGGCGCGGGTGATCATTTCAGTGCTCAAGCAACTCGATTGCGCGGCGCCGCTGTGGGGCACCTATCATTACGCTGGACATGAGGCGACGACGCCACTGGCATTGGGACAGGCCATCCTGACCGAAGCGCGCGGCCTGCACCCGCTGGCCATCGAAGCGCCAACCGCCCAGGCTCACGCCGCGCGCCCGGATGCCGCCGAAGAGCCGCAACACGCGGTGCTGGCCTGCAAGAAAATTCTGCACACGTTCGGGATCAAGCCTCGCGCCTGGCGCGCAGCGCTTCCGGGCTTACTGGATAGGTTTTATCGCCATGGCTGACGACCCTGTTCTGATCACCGGCGGCGCCGGATTCATTGGCTCGCACTTGACCGATGCCTTGCTTGCCAAGGGACATTCGGTGCGTATTCTCGATGACCTGTCCACGGGCAAACGCAGCAACCTGCCGCTGGACAATCCGAAGGTCGAGCTGATCGTGGGGGATGTCGCCAATGCGGCGCTGGTGGCTCAGGCCATGGTCGGTTGCAGCGCGGTGGTGCACCTGGCTGCGGTGGCGTCGGTGCAGGCTTCGGTGGATGATCCGGTGAAGACGCACCAAAGCAATTTCATCGGCACGCTGAATGTCTGCGAAGCGATGCGCCAGACCGGGGTCAAACGGGTGTTGTACGCGTCCAGTGCGGCGGTCTACGGCAATAATGGCGAAGGTCAGTCAATCGATGAGGACACACCCAAAGCGCCTCTGACGCCTTACGCTTCGGACAAATTGGCCGGCGAGCATTACTTCGATTTCTACCGCCGTCAGCATGGCCTTGAGCCGGTGATTTTCCGCTTCTTCAATATTTTCGGTCCACGCCAGGACCCGTCTTCGCCGTATTCCGGCGTGATCAGTATTTTCAGCGAGCGTGCGCAGAAAGGCCTACCGATCACCGTGTTCGGCGATGGTGAACAGACGCGCGATTTTGTGTACGTCGAGGATCTGGTCGACCTGCTGGTGCAAGGCATCGAGAAACCGCAGGTCGAAGTCGGGGCGGTCAATGTCGGCTGGAACCAGGCGACCTCGCTCAAGCAGATGCTTGAAGCGCTGGAGGCGGTGGTTGGTGAATTGCCGCCGGTGACGTACGGTCCGGCGCGCTCCGGCGATATCCGCCATTCTCGCGCGAACAACCAGCGTTTACTCGAGCGCTTTACCTACCCGCAGCAGACACCGATGAGTGTCGGGCTGGCGCGGTTGTTGGGGCGCTGACGATCGTTCTTACGCTCTGCGTGGGAATGCCTCAATGGACGCTCCGCGTCCGCTCTTGAGACACAGAGCGTCTCCGGCTGCATTCCCACGCGGAGCGTGGGAACGATCACGAAGGTGCCTTAGAATTTGTAACCCAGGCCGACCATGTAGATGAACGGGTCGACATCCACATCGACCTTGGCCCGAGTGCCCGGTGCCACGGCGTTGTTTTCCACGGTCGCCGTGGTGTCGATGTCGATGTAGCGCACCTGGGCGTTGAGCATGATGTTGTCGGTGATCATGTAGTCAGCACCGACCTGAAACGCCATGCCCCAAGAGTTATCCGCCTTGAAATTGCTGAAGCCGTTGGCCTGGGCTTCGCTGCTGACGTGTTCGTCGTAGATCCAGGTGTAGTTGATACCTGCACCGACATACGGCTGGAACGGGGACTTCGCAGCCAGCGGGTAGTACACCACGCTCAAGGTGGGCGGCAGGTGTTTGAGGGTGCCGAGTTTGCCGTTGGCTGCGCCCAGGGCAGTGCCTTTGAGCTTCACGTCATGCTCGAATGGCGAGGCCGCCAGCAGCTCGACCCCCCAGTGGCTGTCAATCATGTAAGCGAAGTTCAAGCCCAGTTGCGTGTCGCTGTTCATGGTGGCCTTGCCACCCAGATTGGTGCCGGCCAGCGGGCCTTGGTCGACCTTGACGCTGGAGCTGTCGGCTTTGGGGTTGACGGTGATTGCACCGGCACGAACGATGATGTCGCCCGCTTCGTGGGCGTAGGCGAGCGGGGCTGCGAGCGCGAGGGCAAGTAGCGACGCGCAGAGCTTGGACTTGTGCATGGAGGGCTCCAAAGGACGTTAAAAATATTCGATGTCCAATGGTACGGAGGCGTCTGATCCGGTCTTTTGATGCAGCTCAATGAAACAGTGATGGCCCTTTTTTTAGGGTGCGGCGGATTGCCTCTTCGCGAGCAAGGGATCGCCTAATCCCTGTGGGAGCGGGCTTGCTCGCGAAGGCTATCTATCAAACACCACATCACGACCGGATTCACTCCGGCAGCTCATACACAAAAATCTTGTCAGCCTCCATCTGATACCCCGCATCGGCCAACTCGCTGGTCGAGGCTTTCACCTGCAACGCACCCTCGATCCAGTACGGCTGATACAGCTCATCGAGCTTCACGCCGACGGCGCTTTTCACATGCACGATCTGATTCGACGGCGGTGGCGGCACATGGATGCAGGCACCGAAATACGGCACGAGCAGGAACTCCGTGGTGCGACCTTCTTCACTCACTTCCAGCGGCACGATGTAGCCCGGCAAGCGAATGTTCTGACCATCAAGACTCTTCACCACTGGCGCGTTGGGCATGTCTTGTTTGGCGGCAGGCGCCGATTCAGCGGCCAGCGCATTGCCCATCTGCGACAGGTCGTGCAGCGGCGTCATGTTCGGCACTTCCGGCATGGCGTCCGGTGGAATCATTTCCGACCAAGTCAGTTCTTTCGGCTCGGCTGCCCATAGCGGCAGGGCAACCAGCATCAACAGCGCAAGCAGGGCGCGGGGCATCGTTAACGTCCTCATAGTCGGATCGACAGGCCATCGGCCAGAGATTGGCGATACGCGCGCCAAGCCGGCACGCTGCCCATCAGCAGTGCGGCGATCAGGATGCCACCGAGCAGCGTCCATTCATATTCGCTGGGCCAGGCCAGCGGCAAATACAAACCATAATTGGCTTGCACATACCCCTGCGCCGCGGCGATGCATACGTACAGCAGCGCCACGCCGGCAATCACTCCCGACAGTGCCAGAGCGAACGCTTCCAGCACCAGCAAGGTCGCGATGTGCCACGGCCGCGCGCCCACCGAACGCAGAATCGCCATCTCGCGGCGACGTTCATTGAGGCTGGTGAGAATTGCCGTGAGCATGCCGATCAGCCCGGTCAGCACCACAAACAGCGAGACCACGAACAAGGCTTTTTCCGCCGTGCTCATCAGACTCCAGAGTTCTTGCAGCGCCACGCCCGGCAGGATCGCCAGCATTGGTTCGCCGCGAAACTCGTTGATTTCACGCTGCACGGCGAAGGTGGAAATCTTGTTGTTGAGGCCGAGCATGAACGCGGTGATCGCTTGTGGCGTCAGGTCCATGTTGCGCGCCTGATCGGCGCTGATCCGACCGTTGCCGCGCGCGGGCACACCGTTGTGCCAGTCGATGTGAATGGCTTCCATGCCACCGAGGCTGATGTGCAGCGTGCGATCCACCGGGGTGCCGGTGCGTTTGAGAATGCCGACCACGGTGAATGGCTTGTCGTCGTGCTTGACCAGGCTGATCGCTGCCACACCGTGTGACAGCACCAGTTTGTCGCCGAGCTTGTAGTGCAACGCATCAGCCACTTCGGCGCCGAGCACCACCTCGAACGGATCGGTGGCGAAGGCGCGGCCATCGGCCAGTTCCAGGTGCTGTTGATGGCCGTACTGGTAATGCTCGAAGTACGCCTCGGTGGTGCCCATCACGCGATAACCGCGATGGGAATCACCGAGGGACATCGGGATCGCCCATTTCACTTTCGGGTCGTTGGCGAAGTGCTCGAAACTGTCCCAACGAATGTTGTTGGTGGCGTTACCAATGCGAAACACCGAGTACAGCAACAGGTTCACCGAACCGGACCGCGCACCGACAATCAAGTCAGTGCCGCTGATGGTGCTGGCGAAACTGGCCTTGGCTTCGGTGCGCACCCGCTCCACGGCCAACAACAGGCAGACCGACAGGGCGATGGCGAACGCGGTAAGAATCGCGGTGAAACGGCGGTTAGCCAGGCTGGCCAGGGCTAGACGAAACAAATACATCTCAAACCTCGGACGGGGTGGCGGCGCGATTGAGATCGGCCAGCGACAAATGACGATCGAACAGTGGCGCGAGGCTCTGGTCATGGCTGACAAACAACAGGCTCGATCCGGCTTCGCGGCACTCGGCGAACAGCAGGCGAATAAAGTTTTCGCGCGCGTCGTAATCAAGGGCTGAGGTCGGTTCGTCGGCAATCACCAGTTCGGGCTGACCGATCAATGCGCGAGCAGCGGCGACCCGTTGCTGTTGGCCGATGGACAGCGAATCGGCGCGGCGGCTGAGCAGGCTTTCATCCTTCAGGCCCAAATGGGCGAGCAGGGTGGCTGCGGCCTGATCGACACTGCCGTGACGCTGTTTCGCCCGTTCGGCGCGCAGTCTGGAGAAGTGGCAAGGCAGCTCGACGTTTTCGCGTACCGAGAGAAACGGCAGCAAGTTGAACTGCTGGAAAATGTAGCCGGTGTGATCGACGCGAAAACGGTCACGTGCGCCAGCACCGAGTTCGGTCAGTTCCTGGCCCAGCAGGCGGATGCTGCCGCGATCGGGCTTCTGCACACCGCCGAGCAGGCCGAGCAGGGTGGTTTTACCACTGCCGCTGGGGCCTTTGAGGAACAGGGTTTCACCGGGCTCCAGGCGAAACGCCGGGATATCCAGCAGCGGCGGGTGACCGGGCCAACTGAAGCCCAGGTCGGACAGTTCGATGAGTGCTTGGGTCATGTGAAACCGGTCAGGTTGGTGGTGAACCTTGTGGGAGCGGGCTTGCTCGCGAAAGCGTCATGTCAGTCAACGTCTCCGTTGAATGTGACGGCCCCTTCGCGAGCAAGCCCGCTCCCACATTGGATTTGCGGTGGATTTAGAATTTGAGGGCAGCAGCCTTGGCGGTCACTTCAACCCCTTGCTGGCCGCTCGGGCTGATCAGTTGTACCTGAATCTTCTGGGTCGCCGGGAACGTGTTGAAAATATTCGCCAGATCCAGGTTTTTCAAAGCACCCGGGGCCGCGCAGGTGAATTGATAGTGCGCGTGGATTTCGCTGTGGTCGTGGTGGTGTTCGTCCTTGGCGTCTTCATCGTGATCGGCCTCTGGTTTGTCACCGAACAGCGGGCTTTCCAGTTCCTGGGTCGCCACTGTGCAGCCGGCGGCTTTGGGCAGGTTGAACAGCGCCAGCGGTTTTTCCAGCTGCGCACGGACGGCGGCGACCTTGGCTTTATCGGCATCGGTGGTGGCGGCGTGTTCGAAGCCCACCAGGTTCATCGCCGGGCTTTCCAGCTCCAGTTCCAGAGTCTGGCCATCCAGCGCCGCGTTCAGGCGACCGACGCCATGTTCGTGTGCACCGAGACTGCCATGCTCATGGTCGTGTTCATCCGCAGCATGGGCTACGGCCAGCGGCAGCAGGGCAAACGGCAAAGCGAGAAGCAGACGGCGCATGACGGGTCTCCGGAAAGCAAAATGAATAATTTGTTATGTAATCTTATAACGTAAGTGCGGCGAGTTTGACCGTCTGCTTGGCGTTGCGCAAGTCACATGGGAGCATGCACGTCAGAAATGTGCGGGAGCAGACTCATGTTGCGAATTCGCGGAAGCATCGGCGACTGGCCGGTGGATTTGACGCTGGAGATGGATGACAGCGACTGGGCGCGACTCGGCGCGCAGCTGCAAGTGACCCAGCCTGAGGCCGTTGCGGCGTCGGCCAAGCCGGTGAATCAGGATGATGCGCTGTGGCAGATTGCCAAAGACCTGCTGCGCAAGGCCGGGCAATTGAGCGGGCCGGACTTGCTTGATCAACTGGAAGGGCTGACCGGCAGCGCAGCCTCGGGCAAACGCCTGTTGGTGCGCCTGCGTCACTGCGCCGATGTGAAGGTGACGAGCGGCGGCGATACGCCGCTCTACAGCTGGATCAACGAGGCTTAATAAAGCGCGGCAAACAGTTTGCGGCGGTAGGTGGTCACCAACGGGTGATCGTTGCCCAGCAGTTCGAACACCTGCAGCAAGGTCTTGTGCGGCAGGCCTTCGCTGTAGCTGCGATTGCGGATGAACAGTTTGAGCAACGCATCCAGCGCCGCGTCGTATTGCTGGCGGGCCAACTGCTGGATCGCCAGTTGATACACCGCCTCATCGTCCAGCGGATTTTTCGCCAGGCGCGCTTTCAGGTCGGCCGCATCCGGCAAGTCCTTGGCCTGGCCGAGGAACTGGATCTGCGCCTTGGCGCCGGCCAGCGCCGCTTTGTGCTCATCGCTTTTCACCGCATCCAGCACGGTTTGTGCTTCGCCCAACTCGCCACGTTCAGTCAGGCAGCGGGCATAGAGAATCAGTGCACGAGCGTTGGTGTTGTCTTCGCCCAGCAGCACTTTGAGCACGGCTTCGGCGTCGGCGAAGCGGCTGTCGTCGAACAAGGCCTGAGCCTGCTCGATGGGGTCGGTCGCTGCCGGTGGTGGCATCTGAACATGAGGCTCGAGCATTGCCCGCACCGCCGATTCCGGTTGCGCGCCGGCAAAGCCATCCACCGGTTGACCGTCCTTGAACAGCACCACGGTTGGCAGGCTGCGAATGCCGAAACGGGCGACGATGTCCTGTTCTAGGTCGCAATTGACCTTGGCCAGCAGCAACTCGCCCTGATAGCTCTCGGCGATGGTCTGCAGCATTGGCATCAGCACTTTGCAGGGCGCACACCATTCGGCCCAGAAATCCACCAGCACCGGTTTGTGGAAGGAGTTCTCGATCACCGACTGGTCGAAATCGGCAGTCGTGGCGTCGAAGATATACGGCGTTTCCTGACTCATGGGGGATCTCTTGGAAGCGTGAATAAGGCCACTATACGGCTTGGTGGTGGGCGGCCGGAAGCGGGTTGGCAATCAGTCATCGGGTGAATCTTGAGCCGCTATCGCGAGCAAGCTCGCTCCCACAGGGGTTTCGGGAGAGAAGTAGATCCCGTGTGGGAGCCAGCCTGCTGGCGAAGCTTTTAGCTAGCGCCGCGCGTGGTAGAGGCTTACATAGCGAAACTCTTCAGGCTCGGCCAGGTCCGGCAGGGTCATCGCCTCCAGCATCTCGATGCGTTGATACAGCGGATGACGAAAATCCCTCACCCGCGAATCCGCCACTAGCGCCTGCTGGCCACGGCTCAAAAACTCATCGAGCAACGGCAGGTTCGCCCGGTCATAGAGCACATCGGCCACCAGAATCAGATCGAAGCGATCCGCCTCGGCGAAAAAATCCGTCGAGTAATTGAGCTGTACATCATTGAGTTCAGCATTCGCCCGACACGCCGCGAGCGCCAGCGGGTCCAGGTCACAGGCCACCACTTCCAGTGCGCCAGCCTTGACTGCAGCAATCCCCGCGACCCCGGAGCCGGCGCCGAAATCCAGCACGCGTTTGCCTTTGACCCACTCCGGAAATTCGGCGAGATAACGGGCAACCGCCAGGCCGCTGGCCCAGCAGAAACTCCAGTACGGTGGTTCGTGCAGAATTCGCCGGGTTTCTTCCGGGCTGAAAGCGCGGTCCATGTTGTCGCCGTCGATCAGCCAGAGTTTCAGCTCGCAGTCCGGCAAGGCGACAGGCACAAGCTGCGCATCACCGAGCAATTGCCCCAACGCCTGTTGCAGGTCGAACGGTGCAATCATGGCGCTTTGACGAATTGCAGCTGGCCCAGTGTTTGCGTCGTTGGCTGGGTAATGATCTGCGACGGCAGATGCAAAATCAGCTGGCCGGACTGGCTGGCGCGGCCGCGCAGTTCAACGCGGGCACCCACCGGAAACGAGTCCGGGTTGAAACGCAGGTGAAACGGCAACACTTGATTGGTGCCGATCAGGCTGGAGCTGGCGAGCAATTGTTGCGGACGGGCCTTGTCATCGATCACCAGCAACGCCAATTCGACTTCGGCACCGGCCGGCACGCCTAACAGGGTGCCACTCAATTCGCGCTGATAGGCGGGCAGTGGACCGAGGTTGGCGGACTCTTGGGCTTTCTTCTGCGCCGCCTGCGGGGCAGGCCCCGGCGTTGGCGGCTGGGGCTTGGGCGCATCGCTGCTGCAGGCCACCAGCAGGCTGAAAAGACTGAGCATAACGAGCGGTCTTAGGGACATTTGCGGCTCCAGCGAGGTGAAATCCATGGATCAAGCTCTATAACCCGTCTGTATACCGCAAAGCCTATGGCTTGTCTTGCCACGGGGATGCGCTACCATGGCCCTCCCTTTTTTTGTTGCCTGCCACCATGCACTGTCCCTTCTGCGGTGCCAACGACACCAAGGTCATCGACTCGCGTCTGGTCGCCGAGGGCGAACAGGTGCGCCGCCGGCGTGAATGCCTGGCCTGCGGCGAGCGTTTCACGACGTTCGAGACGGCTGAACTGGTGTTGCCGCGCCTGATAAAAACCGACGGCAGCCGCCAGCCGTTCGACGAAGAAAAACTTCGTGCCGGCATGCAGCGAGCGCTCGAGAAGCGCCCGGTGAGTGTCGAACGCCTCGAATCGTCGCTGGTGCACATCAAACACAAGCTGCGCGCCACCGGTGAGCGCGAGGTCAAATCCCTCGTGGTCGGTGAGCTGGTGATGGCCGAGCTGCAGAAGCTCGACGAAGTCGCCTACATTCGTTTCGCCTCCGTGTATCGCCGCTTCCAGGACCTCAATGAGTTCCGTGAAGAGATCGATCGCCTGGCCCGTGAGCCGGTGAAAGAATGACCACCTCCCCCGAACAAGCCATCCTCGACGCCCATTACATGGCCCGCGCCCTGGAATTGGCACGCAAAGGTCATTACACGACGCACCCCAACCCTCGGGTCGGCTGCGTGATCGTGCGTGACGGCCAAATCGTCGGCGAAGGCTGGCATGTACGCGCCGGCGAACCGCATGCCGAAGTCCACGCCTTGCGCGCCGCCGGTGACAAGGCCCGAGGCGCTACGGCTTACGTGACCCTCGAACCATGCAGCCACCACGGCCGCACGCCGCCCTGCGCCGATGCGCTGGTGAACGCCGGTGTCGCGCGGGTGGTGGCCGGGATGCAGGACCCTAATCCTGCAGTCGCCGGTCGCGGCATGCAGCGTTTGGCCCAGGCCGGTATCGCCATTGAAAGTGGCGTGCTGGAAGGTGAGGCACGCAAGCTCAACGAAGGCTTCCTCAAACGCATGGAACACGGCTTGCCGTTCGTGCGAGTGAAGTTGGCCATGAGCCTGGACGGTCGCACGGCGATGGAAAGTGGCGAAAGCCAATGGATCACCGGCCCGGCTGCACGTTCGGCGGTTCAACGCCTGCGCGCGCAAGCCAGTGTGGTACTGACCGGCGCTGACACGGTGCTGGCAGATAATGCCCGGTTGACCGTACGCGCCGATGAACTGGGGCTGGACGCCGAGCAGACCGCACTCGCCATGAGCCGCCCGCCATTGCGGGTGTTGATCGATGGCCGTTTGCGAGTGCCGCTGGACGCGCCGTTCTTCAAGGCCGGCCCGGCCCTGGTCGCGACCTGCATGGCGGTCGAAGAACAATACGCCAACGGCCCGGAATGCCTGATCGTGACGGGCGAGGATGGTTTGGTCGACCTGCGCAAGTTGCTGGTTGAGCTGGCCCATCGCGACGTCAACGAAGTGTTGGTCGAGGCCGGCCCGCGCCTGGCAGGGGCTTTTGCCCAGCAAGGTCTGGTGGATGAGTTCCAGATTTTCATCGCCGGCAAGTTCCTCGGCTCATCGGCACGGCCGCTGCTCGACTGGCCGCTGGCGCAAATGAAAGACGCACCCGAACTGAAAATTACCGAAATCCGCGCGGTTGGCGATGATTGGCGAGTCATCGCCATTCCTGTGCCAGCGGCGAGCGTATAATTCCCGGCCTGCGTCACGCGTCGGCCCTGTTCTCGAGGAGGACTCCATGTTTACCGGCATCATCGAATCCATCGGCAGTATTCGTGCATTGACCCCAAAAGGCGGAGATGTGCGGGTACATGTAGAAACCGGCAAGCTCGACTTGAGCGACGTCAAACTGGGCGACAGCATCGCGGTCAATGGTGTGTGCCTGACTGCCGTCGAATTGCCAGGCAACGGCTTTGCGGCGGACGTGAGCCGCGAAACCCTCGACTGCACGGCAATGAATGACCTGAAGAGCGGCAGCCCGGTGAACCTGGAAAAAGCCCTGACCCCGACCACTCGCCTCGGCGGACATCTGGTCAGCGGTCACGTCGACGGCGTGGGCGAAGTGGTTGCCCGCACCGAGAACGCACGCGCCGTGGAGTTCCGCATCCGCGCGCCCAAGGAACTGGCCAAGTACATCGCCCATAAAGGCTCGATCACCGTCGACGGCACCAGCCTGACCGTGAACGCGGTCGATGGCGCCGAGTTCCTGCTGACCATCATTCCCCACACCCTGAGCGAAACCATCATGGCCTCGTACCAGCCAGGTCGCCGGGTGAACCTTGAAGTTGACTTGCTGGCACGTTATCTGGAGCGCCTGTTGTTGGGCGACAAGGCTGCAGAGCCTACAAAATCCGGAAACATTACCGAAAGCTTTCTGGCCGAGAACGGCTACCTCAAATCCTGACCCAAGGGGGTGCCTTGTGGCGCTCAATAGCATCGAAGAACTGGTTGAAGACATCCGCCAAGGCAAGATGGTCATCCTCATGGATGACGAAGATCGCGAGAACGAAGGCGACCTGATCATGGCCGCCGAGTGCTGCAAGGCCGAACACATCAACTTCATGGCCAAGCACGCCCGTGGCCTGATCTGCATGCCGATGAGCCGTGAGCGCTGCGAACTGCTCAAGCTGCCCCTGATGGCGCCACGCAACGGTTCCGGTTTCGGCACCAAGTTCACCGTCTCCATCGAAGCGGCCGAAGGCGTGACCACCGGCATCTCCGCTGCCGACCGTGCGCGCACCGTGCAAGCGGCTGCCGCGAAAGACGCCAAGGCTGAAGACATCGTCAGCCCAGGCCACATTTTTCCGCTGATGGCCCAGGCCGGCGGCACACTCGCTCGCGCCGGTCACACCGAAGCGGCTTGCGATCTTGCGCGCATGGCCGGTTTCGAGCCGAGCGGCGTGATCTGCGAAGTGATGAACGACGACGGCACCATGTCCCGCCGCACCGAACTCGAAGCCTTCGCGGCTGAACACAACATCAAGATCGGCACCATCGCCGACCTGATTCACTACCGGATGATCCACGAACGTACCGTTCAGCGGATTGCCGAGCAGCCTTTGGACAGCGAACTGGGCCAGTTCAACCTGGTGACCTATCGTGATTCCGTGGAAGGCGACGTACACATGGCCCTGACCCTGGGCACCGTGTGCGCTGATGAACCGACCCTGGTTCGGGTGCATAACATGGACCCGCTGCGCGACCTGTTGATGGTCAAGCAACCGGGGCGCTGGAGCCTGCGCGCCGCGATGGCTGCGGTGGCCGAGGCTGGCAGCGGTGTGGTGTTGTTGCTGGGTCACCCGCTCGATGGCGACGTGTTGCTGGCGCATATCCGCGAAACCGCGGATCAAAGCGCAGTGAAAAAACCGACCACCTACAGCATTGTCGGTGCCGGTTCGCAGATCCTTCGGGACCTGGGCGTACGCAAAATGCGGTTGATGAGCGCGCCAATGAAATTTAATGCGATATCCGGTTTTGATCTGGAAGTTGTAGAATACGTGCCCTCCGAATAATGACCGGTTGTTCCCGGCCCTGTATTCGCGGTTCAAATATCACTGAGGGATGCGTAGAAAACGCGTCCCGGCTCTTTAAGAGATCTAACGAATGACCCTGAAGACCATCGAAGGTACCTTCATCGCCCCTAAAGGCCGCTACGCTTTGGTAGTGGGCCGTTTCAACAGCTTCGTCGTTGAAAGCCTGGTCAGCGGTGCAGTTGATGCCCTGGTTCGCCATGGCGTGAGCGAAAGCGACATCACCATCATCCGTGCGCCTGGCGCCTTCGAAATTCCCCTGGTTGCGCAGAAAGTCGCTCAAAAGGGTGAATACGCGGCAATCATCGCCTTGGGCGCGGTCATTCGTGGCGGTACTCCGCACTTCGAATACGTGGCGGGCGAATGCACCAAGGGCCTGGCCCAGGTGTCCATGGAGTTCGGCGTTCCGGTCGCTTTCGGCGTCCTGACCGTTGATTCCATCGAACAAGCCATCGAACGTTCCGGCACCAAGGCCGGTAACAAAGGTGCTGAAGCTGCCCTGTCCGCTCTGGAAATGGTCAGCCTGCTGGCGCAGTTGGAGGCCAAGTGATTAGCGACGAAAGCGATCGTTTCAACCCGCGCGATCCAAAGCCTGCGGATGCCGGCAAGCCATCGAAAAGCGTCAAGCGTCGCGAAGCCCGTCAGCTCGCGACTCAGGCGCTGTATCAATGGCACATGGCCAAGCAGTCGCTGAACGAGATCGAAGCGCAGTTTCGGGTCGATAACGATTTCAGCGATGTCGACGGTGCCTACTTCCGCGAAATCCTGCACGGGGTTCCGCAGTTCAAGACCGAGATCGACACCGCGCTCAAGCCTTGCCTGGATTTGACCATCGAAGAGCTGGACCCGGTTGAACTGGCGGTTCTGCGTCTGTCGACCTGGGAACTGCTCAAGCGTGTCGACGTGCCATACCGCGTTGTGATCAACGAAGGTATCGAACTGGCCAAGGTCTTCGGTTCCACCGACGGCCACAAGTTCGTCAACGGCGTGCTCGACAAGCTGGCCCCGCGTCTGCGTGAAGCTGAAGTGAAGGCGTTCAAGCGCTAATCGGCGCTTGTTATCGCTATGGGTGAGTTTGAGCTGATCCGCAATTTCTTCGCCGCCGCGCCTTGTGCGCAGGGCGGCGAGGGCGTTGCTCTCGGGATCGGCGATGACTGCGCCTTGCTGACGGTTCCTCCCGGGGAGCAGTTGGCCATTTCCACCGACACGCTGGTTGCCGGCGTGCATTTCGCAGATCCCTGCGATCCGTTTCTGCTAGGTCAGCGCTCGCTGGCCGTCGCGGTCAGCGATCTGGCCGCCATGGGCGCCACCCCGATTGCCTTTACCCTTGCCCTGACCTTGCCGACGGTGACCGCCGATTGGCTGCAGGCCTACGCCCTTGGTTTGACCGTCATGGCGCAGGGCTGCGGTGTGGCATTGGTGGGCGGTGATACCACCCGCGGACCGTTGAGCCTGACGATGACGGTGTTTGGGCGCGTGCCGACAGGTCAGGCGTTGACTCGCAGCGGGGCGCAGCCAGGCGATTTGCTCTGTGTGGGCGGCGAGTTGGGAAATGGCGCTGGCGCCTTGCCGCTGGTACTCGGGCAGCGAACCGCCGATGTGGCCATCGCCGACCCCCTGCTGCGCCATTACTGGTCACCGCAACCGCAACTGGCTCTAGGTCAGGCGCTACGTGGCAAAGCCACCTCCGCGCTGGATATCTCCGACGGTCTGCTGGCTGACTGCGGGCATATCGCCCTGGCGTCGAGAGTCGGCATTCAGGTTGAACGGGACCGATTGCCGCTGTCCAACGCTTTGGTGGCTTTCCTTGGCCAATCGGGTGCCGAAAGCGCAGCCTTGAGTGGTGGTGACGATTACGTGCTGGCCTTCACCCTGCCGTCCGTCGAGTTACCCGCGTTGCTGGTCGACGGCTGGCCGATCCATGTGGTCGGGCGTGTTGTAGCTGGGCAGGGCGTCGTGCTGCTGGATGCCGATGGACAAGACATCACCCCGCAAACCCGCGGCTATCAACATTTTCGGGAGACACCGTGACAGATCATCCCAAACAGGTCCCGGCGGAATTCGTACCGCCGTCGGTCTGGCGCAATCCCTGGCACTTCCTGGCGTTCGGCTTCGGCTCGGGCACCTTGCCAAAAGCACCGGGCACCTGGGGGTCGTTAGTTGCGCTACCCTTTATCCCGTTATGGCAGATGCTGCCCGATTGGGGCTACTGGCTGATGCTGGGCGTCACCATGCTGTTCGGCTTCTGGCTGTGCGGCAAGGTTGCCGACGATTTGCGGGTACACGACCACGAAGGCATCGTCTGGGACGAAATGGTCGGGATGTGGATCACCCTGTGGCTGGTGCCGGACGGTTGGTACTGGTTACTGGCGGGATTCCTGATGTTCCGCTTCTTCGACATTCTCAAGCCCTGGCCGATTCGCTGGATCGACCGGCATGTGCACGGTGGCGTCGGGATCATGCTCGACGATGTATTGGCAGGCGTATTTGCGTGGCTGGCGATGCAGGGGTTGGTATGGATTTTCGCCTGACAGGCGAAACAGGGGACTAAGGATGGCTCTGCGCTGGTTGGCTATGATGGTTTTCACCACGTTTTGCTCGCTTGCCAGCGCGGGCGATGCCGCGACGACACCGTCGGTGATTCATCTGGCCAGCGAAGACTGGGAAGACTACACCGCCGCTGACGGTCATGGCCTGGGTTGGGACGTGCTGCGGGAGGTGTTCGAGCCGGCCGGCGTCAAACTGGATATCCGCACAGAACCCTACATCCGCGCCATCGGCCTGGCACAGCGGGGTGAAGTAGACGCCTGTGTCGGTTCCTATCGTGATGAGACTCACGATCTGCTCTATCCGCGCTGGAGTTTCGATACCGACCACATCTATGCCTTGGGGCTGGCGAGCAATCCGGCGCCGACCCCGGAAACGCTGGGCAACTATCGGCTGGCCTGGGTCCGTGGCTACAGCTTCCAGGATTACCTGCCCAACGTGAGTCGCTATAACGAAGTCATTCGGCGCACCGGCATTCTGTCGATGCTGATCCACAATCGAGCCGACTACTACATCGACGCACTCGCCGAGGTCGACTTTATCCTCAAGAGCGCCAAGGATCGGGCGCAGTTTAGTCGCACACACATCGCAGATTTGCCGCTGTACCTGTGTTTCGCGGATACGCCAAAGGCTCGCACGTTGATGGCACTGTTCGACGAGCGCATGGAGCTGCTGGTGAAAAGCGGTCGGCTGAAACCGATCTTCGAACGCTGGAAACAGCCGTATCCATTCGATTCGAACTGAACACGGATCTATTGGTTGATGCTGAACCCCTGTGGGAGCGAGCTTGCTCGCGATGGCGGTCTGTCAGATACAAATATGCAGACAGACACACGCCATCGCGAGCAAGCTCGCTCCCACAAGGAGGCTTTGGTGGGCCTGGGATCGAACTTTTTGATCGTTATGCCCCATAATTCAGCCTAAGCGTCCACGGGAGCGTGCTGTTACAATGCCGCGTCTGCGAATCTCCAGTACTTATTGATCAGGAGCACACCGGTGCCTGTCGTTTTTGTCGCCGCTTCCAAGCTGCCAACGCCTTTTGCGCAATTCACCATGCACGGCTTTCTCGATGAAGAAAACGGGCGCGAGCACGTTGTGTTGAGCCTGGGTGAGTTCGACGATGGTGCCCCGGTACTCGGCCGGTTGCACTCCGAATGCCTGACGGGCGATGCCTTGTTCAGCCAGCGTTGCGACTGCGGCTCGCAACTTGAGGCCGCGTTGCAGGCCATCGCCCGCGAAGGGCGCGGCGTGCTGCTTTACCTGCGTCAGGAAGGCCGGGGCATTGGCCTGTTGAACAAGATCCGTGCCTATGAATTGCAGGACGGCGGCGCCGACACCGTTGAAGCCAACGAGCGTCTGGGCTTTGCCGCCGACCAGCGCGATTACGCCATGTGCCTGCCAATGCTGGAGCACTTGGGCGTGAAATCCCTGCGCCTGATGACCAACAACCCACGCAAGGTCAAAGCCCTGACCGACATGGGTATCGTGGTCGCCGAGCGCGTGCCGCTGCACACCGGCCATAATCCGCACAACAAACTCTATCTGGCCACCAAGGCCAGCAAGCTCGACCACATGATGGGCAACGAGCATCAGGGCGAGGCAGACCGGGCGTGACGCGCGGTCAGGTTCGGCGGCGGCTGTCTTTCAACTGGTGGCAGTATTTGGCCCTGGCCTTGCTGCCGCTGTTCGTGATCAATGGCGTATTCGGTCAAAGCGAGGCGATTCTGCCGGTGCTGGCGATGCCGTTGTTCATTGCTGGCGTGGCCTCGATGTTTGTCAGCCTGAAGTTTTTCGGTGGCTACAAGCACGCGCTGATCGCCACCCAGAAAGCCCTCGACACCCCTGAAGAACCCGCAGCCTGGATCGCCCTGGCGGCCAAGCGCCGCATCGCGTTCCTGGCGGCAGCACTGCCGGCCTGGATCGGCGCGCTGGCGGTGTTTGTCGGCCTTGAAGCGGTGCCATTGGTTCTGCTTGCGCTGTCGACCACGGTGCTGTTCTACCTCTACCGTATCCCGCGTCAACTCGGCTGATGGTTCGTGTCTGGCTGGCGGTGATGCTGCTGGCCGTCAGCGGCTCGGCGTTCGCGGCCTTGCGGGTTGTCAGCCTCGCGCCGTCACTTTCTGAAATCGTTGTCGAGTTGAACTCGGCGGACCTACTGGTCGGCGTGCTGGATGCCGGTGAGCGTCCTGCCGAACTCGACGGTCTTCCATCCGTTGGCCGCTACGGCCAGTTGGACATGGAACGGTTGCTCAGCCTCAAGCCCGATTTATTGCTGCTATGGCCGGGCAGTGTAGGTCCGGCCCAGCGTGACCAGCTCAAGCGACTGAACATTTCCACCTACGTCGCCGAACCGCACAACCTCGGCCAGCTGACCACGCAGATTGAAGCAATTGCTGCGCAGCTCGGCCGGCCTGGGCGTGGCGTTTCATTGGCCACAGCGTTGCGTCAGCGACTGGCTACCCTGCGCCAGCGCTATCGTCGGGATGAGCCGTTACGGGTGTTTTATCAGGTGTGGGACCGGCCGCTGTACACCGTTGGCGGTGAGCAGATCATCAGCGATGCGCTTGACGTGTGTGGCGCACGTAATGTGTTCGCGGACCTGACGTTGCCTGCGCCGCAGGTCAGTGTCGAGGCGGTGTTGCAGCGCAATCCCGAGGTGATTCTGGCAAGCGACCAGGCGCAGCTCAATGCGTGGAAGGCCTGGCCTCAGGTCGCGGCGGTGGCGCAGGGGCAATTGTTGTTGGTCGCGGACAAGGGCCTTGAGCGGCCGAGTGGTCAGATGATCGAGGCGACCGCCAAACTCTGCCAGGTGATCGCGCCGGACCGCTGAGACCGAGGCGCATTCATCGCGAGCAGGCTCGCTCCCACAGGGGGGGTGTCGCTCACAGATCCAGTGTGGGAGCGAGCCTGCTCGCGATGAGGCCCGCCCAAACACCAAAAATCTCAGATCAGATTTCGGGCGTCCAGGTCACCCCGAACATCCACGCCCGACCTTCCTCGCGATACCCATACTGACTGCCCTCATGGCTGTACAGCGCCCGGCTGTAACCCTTGTCCAGCAGGTTATCGACCTTCAACTCAAGCTTGATCCCGCGATTGAGCTCCCAGCTACTGCGCAACCCGAGCAATGCATACCCGCCCAGGGCTTGCTGATTGTCCTTGTCGTCGTAACTGCTGCTCACCGCCTGCCAACTGGCGCCGAGCCCGAGCCGGTCAAACTGCCGATCCAGATCCAGGCTCAACGTCCGCCGCGCACGACGAGCCAGGGTGTGACCGCTGTCGCGATCCCGTGGGTCGATGATCGCCACGCCAAGGTTGCTTTGCCAGCCGAACAGCTCTTGTTTCAGCGCCGCTTCAAAACCGTTGATCCGCGCGGAAGCCACGTTCTGCGGGCGAGAGTTGCTGCCGAAAATAATCGCGTCTTCAAGGTCTGTCCGGTACAGCGAGGTTTCCAGTCGGCTGCTGTCGGTCAACTGGCTGCGCCATTGCAGCTCATAGCTTTTCGAGGTTTCGGGCTTGAGGTCGGGGTTACTGAAATCCGGGTAATACAGGTCGTTGAAGGTTGGCGCGCGAAAACCTTCGCTGTAGGTCAACAGCACGTCGTTGTCCGGGTTCAGCGGCAGGGTAAAAGTGCCGCTCCAGCTGTTCTGGCCACCGAACTGCTGGTTCTCGTCTCGGCGCAGCCCCAGTTCCGTGGAGAAGCTGTCCGCCCGGTAGCGATGCTGGATAAACGCCGCGCGGTTCCAGCGGCTGTCCTCGTCGAAGGGTGTGCTGCTGTTGATCCGGTCTTCGTACCAATCGCTGCCGAGGATCAGGCTGTTGCGCTCGTTGAGCGTCAAATCGTTCTGCCAGTTCACTGAATCACGGTAGGTGTTGAACACGCTGCGCTCGTCGCTGAGCTTGTCGAAAGTCTTTTCGCGGTTTTCGCTGTGGCCGAATTCGATGCGGGTTTTCCAGAGGTCGTTAACCCGGGCATCGACGTAACTGCTGATGCTGCTGATGTCAAAATCGCTGTAAGGCTGCTGCTGGACCGATTCGAAGGTGCTCGTGTCGAAGCGCCCGAACGGGTTGTCGAACTCGCTTTTGCCACGGTTATCGAGGACGTTGGCGCCGATTTCGATGTCGTCGGCAAGGGCGTGGCTCAGGCTCAGGCTGATAGATTTATTGCGGTACTCGTCGTGATCGCCGTCGCTGGGATACGACTCGTGAGTGCGATTGATCCCGGCGCTTTCATCAAGGCTGGTGCCAAGGTTGAAACGGGTTTTCTCATCGCCGCCAGACACGCCGAGGCTGCGTTCCCAGGTCTGATGGCTACCGAATCCCACGTGCATCCGTGGCTGCAAGCCCGGTTCGCCGCCACGGCGGGTGAAAATCTGAATCACCCCGCCAATCGCATCGCTGCCGTAGATCACCGAGCGCGAGCCGCGCAACACTTCCACGCGCTCGACCTGTTCGATGTTGATGTGTTGCAGGTTGCTGTCGCCAGACGTCGAGTTGCCAATCCGTTGGCCATCCACCAACACCAGGCTTTGCGCCGAGTTTGTGCCGCGAATGTAAATCCCCGGCAGACTGCCGCGACCGCCGGTTTGCGCGACTTGCACGCCAGGCACGCGACTGAGCAAGTCAGTGACGCTGACCGGTTGCAGGCGGTCGATGTCCTCGCGGGTGAACACGGTATTGGCGGCGCTGCTGTCGTTGCGCGCTTCGACCTGACGGTTGGCGCTGATCAGAATGTCCGGCAGCTTCAGGGCCTCATCGCGTTCGAAGGTGTCGGCCAGCAGTGGGCCGGCCGGCAGAAGCGTCAGCGTCAGGGCGAGGGGGGAGAGTTTCATTGGGCAGTCCGTTGGCGCTTTAAAGCGAACACAAATTTTGAAAGGCATGGAAAAGCAATGTGGGAGCGGGCTTGCCCGCGATGACGGAGTGTCAGTCAATGAATAAGTCGACTGTCATTCCGCTATCGCGGGCAAGCCCGCTCCCACAGGGTTTCGCATGTAGCTAAAGGATTAGATGTTGAGCAGTTCCAGGCGCTGACGAATAGACGCTTCGATCCCTGCCTCATCCAGTCCGCACTCAGCCAGCATTTGTGCAGGCTTGGCGTGTTCGACGTAGCTGTCCGGCAGACCCAGATGCAATATCGACTTGAGGATGTTCTCCCGTGCGAGGAACTCGCTGACCGCGCCACCGGCGCCGCCCATGATCGCGTTCTCTTCGACGGTGACCAGCAGCTCATGGCTGGCGGCCATTTCGCGAACCAGTGCTTCGTCCAGCGGTTTGACGAACCGCATGTCGACCACGGTTGCATCCAGTGTCTCGGCGACTTTCAGCGCTTCGGCCAACTGCACGCCAAACACCAGCAGGGCGACTTTGCTGCCCTGGCGACGAACCACGCCTTTGCCGATTTCGATCGGCTCAAGGTTTTTCTCGATCGTTGCATTCGGGCCGGAGCCACGTGGGTAACGCACCGCCGCCGGGCCATTGAACAGGTGGCCGGTGGTGAGCATTTTGCGCAGTTCGTTTTCGTCGCTCGGGGTCATCACCAGCATGCCGGGGATGCAGCGCAGGAACGACAGGTCGAAGCTACCGGCGTGTGTCGGGCCGTCTTCGCCCACCAGACCAGCGCGGTCGATGGCGAACAATACGTCGAGGTTTTGCACGGCGACGTCATGGATCAGTTGGTCGTAACCGCGTTGCAGGAACGTCGAGTAGATCGCCACCACCGGTTTTGCGCCTTCACAGGCCATGCCGGCGGCGAAGGTCACCGCGTGCTGCTCGGCAATCGCCACGTCGAAGTAGCGCTGCGGGAAACGCTCGCTGAAGGCCACCAGATCGGAGCCTTCCTTCATCGCCGGTGTGATGCCCACCAGGCGTGGGTCGGCGGCGGCCATGTCGCACAGCCATTCGCCGAACACACCGGAATACTTCGGCCCGCTGGCTTTTTTCGGTGCGGCCGCCGGAGCGTCCAAAGGTTCGAGCTTGGTGATGGCGTGGTAACCGATCGGGTCGACTTCCGCCGGGGCGAAACCTTTGCCTTTCTTGGTGACCACGTGCAGGAACTGCGGGCCTTTGAGATCGCGCATGTTGCGCAGGGTGGCGATCAGGGTTGGCAGGTCGTGGCCATCGATCGGGCCAATGTAGTTCCAGCCCAGCTCTTCGAACAGCGTGCCGGGGACCAGCATGCCTTTTGCGTATTCTTCGGTGCGACGTGCGATTTCCCAGGCGCCGGGCAGGCGTGAGAGGACCTTTTTACTGCCCTCGCGCATGCTTGCGTAGGTGCGGCTGGAAAGAATCTTCGCCAGGTAATTCGACAAGCCGCCGACATTGCGCGAGATCGACATGTCGTTGTCGTTGAGGATCACCAGCATGTTGGCGTTCACTTCCGGCGCATGGTTCAGCGCTTCGAAGGCCATGCCGGCAGTCAACGCGCCGTCGCCGATCACGGCGATGGCCTTGCGATCACTGTTCTGCAGGCGGGCGGCAATGGCCATGCCCAGCGCTGCACTGATCGAGGTGCTGGAATGGCCGACGCCAAAGGTGTCGTACTCGCTCTCGGCGCGGCGCGGGAAGGCGGCGACGCCGTCCTTCTGGCGCAGGGTGCTCATGCGCTCGCGACGGCCAGTGAGGATCTTGTGCGGATAGGCCTGATGACCCACGTCCCACACCAGCCGGTCGTCCGGGGTGTCGAAGACGTAATGCAACGCAATGGTCAGTTCGATGACGCCCAGGCCTGCACCGAAATGCCCACCGGTCTGACCGACCGTGTAGAGCAATTCCAGGCGCAACTCATCGGCCAGGGTTTCCAGCTCGGCTTCGCCTAACCGGCGCAGGCCGTCCGGCGTGTTGGCACGGTCGAGCAGGGGCGTGGTCGGGCGCTTGCGGGGAATCTCATGAAACGTCGTGGGCATCAGGCGAATCGTTATAGGTATAAAAGATGCGGCAGTTTACCTGATGCATCGCCCCCTGCCCACGCGTTGGTTTTAACTTGGCGGATACGCCGTCAGCTGCGACGCTCGACGATGTACCGGGCCAGGTCGCGCAGTGGCTCGGCGGCAGCGTCAAACGGTCGCAGTGCGTGCAGGGCCTGATCGCGCAGTTCCAGTGCGTAGGCCTTGGCCGCGTCGAGGCCGAGCAAGGCCGGGTAGGTCGGTTTGTCGCGGGCAATGTCGGCGCCCTGGCGCTTGCCGAGGGTTTCGGTATCGCTTTCGACGTCGAGAATGTCGTCCTGTACCTGAAAAGCCAGACCGATGGCCTGTGCATAAGTCTGCAGGGACTTCAGTTCGTCTTTCTCGGCACGACCGCTCGCCAGGGCGCCGAGCTTGACGCTGACCTCGATCAGCGCGCCGGTCTTGTGCCGATGCATGTACTCAAGGGCTTTCTGATCGAGTTTCAGGCCGACCGAACCAAGGTCGATGGCTTGACCGCCGACCATGCCCGCCGGGCCTGCTGCCAACGCCAGGGCGCTGACCATTTGCAGTTGGAGGTGATCGGAGGGGAGAGCAGCATCCGAAGCGCTCAGACGCGGGTCGAGCAGCGCGGTGAACGCCAGGCTCTGCAAGCCGTCACCGGCCAGAATCGCGCAGGCTTCATCGAATTTCTTGTGCGTAGTCGGCTGGCCGCGGCGCAGATCGTCGTCGTCCATCGCCGGCAAATCGTCGTGCACCAGGGAATAGGCGTGGATCAGCTCCACTGCACACGCCGCGCCATTGGCTTGCTCAGCCTTGCCGCCCAGCGCCTCGCAGGCGGCATAGGCCAGCAGCGGACGCACGCGTTTGCCGCCGTTCATCACGCTGTAGCGCATGGCTTCGTACAGCCGCGCCAGCTCGGGGCTCGGCGGGTTGAACAGGGTTTCCAGTGCTGCGTTGACGCGGGCCTGGCTGGTCGCCGAATACGCTGCAATCATTCTGGCTGATCCGCGTCGAAGGGTTCCTCGGCCAACTCGCCATCACGCTCGAGCAGCACTTGAACCTTTTGCTCGGCCTGGGCCAGCGCCGCCTGGCAATCGCGGGTCAGACCGATGCCTTGCTCGAAAGCCGTCAGCGAGTCTTCCAGCGACAATTCGCCGTTCTCCAGACGCTCCACCAGCGTTTGCAGGTCAGCGAGAGATTGTTCGAAATCCAGTGCAGCTTTTTTGCGGGCCATGGCGGCTATTTCCGGTTGACGTTAAACCGGCGCGACACTAGCAGACATGGGGGTTATGGGCAAATGAGCGGGGCATTTCAGCCACTGCTTTCGGGATAGCTGATCTGGTATCGAGTATTACGCCCACCACCGGCAAGCCGCTTCACATAGCCTTTCTCCAGCAATTCAGCCAGATGACGAGTGGCAGTGGCCTTGGACACCTTTGCCACCGCCTGATACTGCGCAGCGCTGATGCCTTCCTCGAAACCGCGCTCTCCGCCATCCAGCAAGCGATTCAGTACTTTGGTTTGCTCCGCCGTCAAAACGGACTCGCGGTGGGCCTGCCAGAAACGCGCCTTGCCCAGCACTGATTCAATCCGGGTCATGGCCTGGTGCAGGCTGCGTAACAAGGTTTGCAGGAACCACTCCAACCAATCCGTGATATCCACAGTGGCTTTCTGGCTGGCCTCAAGTACCCGGTAGTAGCCGGAACGGTCCTCCAGAATGCTCGCTGACATCGCATAGAAACGGATCGCTTGCGCCTCGCCCTGAGCCAGTGCCAGATCGGTGATGGTGCGCGTCAGTCGTCCATTACCATCATCGAAGGGGTGCAGGGTGACGAACCAGAAGTGTGCGATGCCGGCCCGCAACAAAGGATCGAGCCCGACCTGACTCTGGCTGGCTTCAAACCAGTTGAGGAAGGCGTCCAATTGCTGCTCCAGTCCTTTGCGCGGTGGTGCTTCAAAGTGAATGGTGGGTCTGTCGATACGCCCGGACACCACTTGCATCGGCTCATCGCCGCGTAACGCACCGACATGGATGGAGCGAGTGGCAAAGTTTGTGTCCTGATCCGGGAACAGCCATTCATGCCACGCCAGAAGTCGCTCCAATGTCAGGGGAGAGGCGAAGTGCTGAGTGGCATCGAGCAGCAACTGCGCCAGCCCTTCGCTGCGTTGGCTGACTTGACCGCCATCGACTGCTTCCAGGCCCAGACGCCGCGCCAGCGAAGAGCGCACCGAGCCAACGTTCAGTTGTTCCCCCTCGATAGCCGAAGACGTCACGATGTTCTGCAACAACGCATCCAGTTCTGTCTGTGCACTGAGTGAGCGGTCCACAGAACAGGCCATGCCCATTAACTGACCTTGGGCTTGCACGCACTCGCGCAACAGCTGCGTCAGGCGCTCGGGGTGCCAGTTGAAATTCGGCCAATCGGGCTGTTGCCAGATCCAGTGAGGTGCCATTAACCGGGTGCTCCAGGGTGAATGAGCCGAATAATAATCCTATTCGGCTCATTTGGTGAGCCGAATAACTGCGCTATTCGGCTCACGCCTCGCTTTCACCGTGATTCTCGCCACAAATAAAGATGTATCCGATTGTTAAAAAACCGCCAAATGGCTAACCTTCGCGCCTTCTACGACCCAATAGTCATGGGTCTTTCTGACGAAACGCAGTTTTTACATCTGTAACGCGCCGAGGATCGGGCGCAAGGTTTCGTTATGCATGGCAGGAGGCGTCACATGCGTTCATTTCTTTTGCTGGTAATGGGGCTGGTCTGCGCGAGCGCGGCCTGGGCCGAACCGACGGCCGAGCTGTCGGAACCGGTGGGCGGCTGGCGTTATTCCGGCCTGCTCGATCGCAGTGAAAATCCTCAAGTCGCCTATCCCACACCACCCATCGACCGGGGCGTGCAGCGCAATCGCACGATGATCGAAGGCCAGCTCAAGGCCATCGGCACTCAACGCGGGCCCCACACTCTGGCGGTGAATGGCAATCCACTGAATCTTTACACCGACGACGAAGGGCGTTTCGCCCGGCCGTATGCGTTCGGCGCGGGTTCCAACAGCGTCGAAGTGCGCAGCGCCGAAGGCAAGTCGCTCAAGCGCGTTCAATTCTATGAAGCCAACAACCTGCGCACCCCGGCACGGATTCGCGTGGTGCTGGGGTGGGACGATCCGAAAGCCGAACTCGACCTGCACATCATTACCCCCGACGGCCAGCACGCGTTTTTCGCCCACACGGCGTTGACCAATGGCGGCGGTCTGGACCCGGACGGCGTCGATGGCCCCGGTCCGGAGATGTTCACCATGACCGCGCCGCTGCATGGCACCTATCTGGTTTACGTGAACTATTGGGGCAACTTCGGCAGCGAAGGCTATAACTTCGATGAGACCAGCAACCAGAACGAGGTCATCACCTCGCAAATCAATCTGGTGCTCAACGAAAACACCGTCGACGAAAAACGCGAGACCTTCATCGTGCCCCTGCGCGCTATCGGTGACCTGTTGCTGGTCAAGACTTTCAACTATTAAGCATCCCGCTCCACGGATGAAATGGGCTTTGTGAACATGAGCGATAACACTGTGAATCCTGCCGCTGCCGCACCGGCCGCCAAACCTTCCCGCCGCTGGCCGGCCGTGCTGGTCGGGCTGGTCCTGGTCGCTGGCGTGGCAGGCGGATTGGGCTGGTTCATGCACAAGCCCAAGGCACCACCGGCCGAGCTGGCCAGCGACAAGCTGGGCATGAGTCGTCCGGACGGCCTGCTCGAAACCCACTCCTTGAGCCAGTTGCCCAAGGACTTGCTGGCGGTGCCGTTCCTCAAGGAAACCCTGACCGAAGATTTCGTCTTCTATTACGAAGCGCACGCTGATCGCCTCGGCTTGATCGGCAGTCTGCGGCGGATCATTTACGAACATGACCTGAAATTGCAGGACAGCCTGATCGAGCAGCTCTTCGATCAACCGGCGGACGTAGCGCTGTGGCGTGGGGCGGATGGTCGTCTGAAAGACTTTTTGTTGGTGATGGATCGCGGCGGACTGGCCAAGGTGCTGGAGCCGCTGGCCAAAGTGGCGCTGGATGATTCGCAGCTGTCCAAAATCGCTGATGTGAAAGTCGGGACCGACGACGTGGCGCTTTATCAACTCAGCTACAACGCCAGCAAGGCGCTGGTGTTCGCTTCCCACGGCGACAAACTGGTGGTGCTGTCCAATCCGACCAAACTCTACGACCCCGAAAGCGGCGCATCCGAAGAATCGGGCAGCGTCTCGACCAAGGCCATCGCCGCGTTGCTCAACGGCGACAAACTGTTCCCCGAAGCGTTTGGCCTGCCACCCCGCGCGCCTGAGGTGAAACAACGTCTTTCGGTCAACGCCAGTGTGTTGGCCATGGGTTATCAGCGCTTCATCCCGAACTTCGCCGGTCTGCGTTTCGACATGGACGACAAAGGCTGGCACAGCTTCCTCGCCATGGATGAACTGGACAAGCAGCCGGACTTCGATTTCAAACCCATCTGGAAAGCCATGCCGATGGGCGCCAGCGCCTGCGTCGCGTTGCCTTTGGCCGCCGAACAACAGAAGCCGCTGCTGGTGAAACTCGGTGCCGACGAAACCGTGGCTCAGACGCTGACCAAGCACATGGCCGGTTCTGCCGGCCTGTGCTGGTACGCCGATTCGCGGTTGTACACGCCGTTGCTGGTTGCCAGCCTGAATGGTGATGACAGTGCCAAGCTCGACGGCGACCTGGGCAACCTGTTCAGCTCGATGGTCGGCGCTTACGAGGGCAACGTTCAAGACCACGCTTTCCCGGTGGTCGAGAAGCAGGAAGGCGCCACTCACCAATGGCAGCGTCAGGTCAGCTCCAACTTCGGCCCTTACGCGGCCAAGGACGCCGAGCAACCGGACGCGATCACCGGCAAGGCGTTCATGCGCGTGAGCCTGGCCCGTCACGGTTCGACGCTGCTGTTCTCACTCGACGACAAGCTGGTGGACAAAGCCCTCGGCACCCTCGACAAACGCTTCCCGCCGATGGCCGACGTGGTGCCCAAGGATTTGCTGATGCCGGTCTACTTTGGCCCGGACTCCATGGCGCAGTTGATGCAACAGGAAACCCTCGACAGCTTGCCGCAGGACATGGAACCGGTGTTCTACAACGCCGCGCAAACCTACCTGATCCCGAAATTGCGCAAGCTCGGCGGTTATGGCAAATACGCCCTGACCTTGCCCGAAGGCAGCGAACCCGACGGCCACTGGCAATGGCTGCCGCTGGAATGGAAAGCCCTGTGACCGCACTCATCCGAGGCCTCGGCCTGCTGGCGATGTTGCTGGGCAGTCGTGCATTTGCCGGTGACGCCCCCGCGCTGGATCCGCAGCAATCCCAGGTGTTCCGTGCCTGGTTTGTGCGCATCGCCCAGGAACAATTGACCCAAGGCCCAAGCCCGCGCTGGTATCAGCAGGACTGCGCCGGCCTTGTGCGTTTCGCCGCCAACGAAGCGCTGAAAGTCCATGACGATAAATGGCTGCGCAGCAATGGCCTGTCCAATCGCTACCTGCCGCCCGAATTGCAGTTGAGCGAAGCCCAGCGCGGCCTCGCCCAGCAATGGCAACAGGGTGGCGGCAAGGTCGGGCCGTACGTCAACGCAATCAAATTGATTCAGTTCAACAGTCATCTGATCGGCCGGGATGTGGCGCAAGCACGGCCCGGCGACCTGATGTTTTTCGATCAGGGCGACGACCAGCACCTGATGATCTGGATGGGCCGCTACATCGCCTATCACACCGGCACCACCACCCCCACTGACAACGGCATGCGATCCGCAAGCCTGCAGCAACTCATGACATGGAAGGACACCCGATGGATACCCGACGCAGCCAACCCCAACTTCATCGGCGTCTATCGACTGAACTTTCTCTCCCAATGATCGGTGCCCGCATGCTGCGTTTTCTGCCTCTACTGTTGGTATTGGTTCTGCCTTTTTCGGCGGCCATCGCCGAAGACACCGTCGAGCCCAGCGGCTACACGCCGGTGGCCGGTGAAAGCTTTTTCCTGCTGGCCGACAGCAGTTTCGCCAGCGACGAACAGGCGATGGTGCGCCTCGAAGCGCCGGGCCGTGACTATCGTCGTTTCCGCATGGAGCCTTACGGTGGCGCGGATATTCGCGTGTATCGCATCGACAAGCCGCTGGATTTCCTCAAGCGTCAAAAGAACCTGCACCGCGTGGTCAGCGACGGCCAGTTCAAGGGTGAGGGCCTGTCGAACACCCTCGCGTACCTGTGGGACAACTGGTATCGCAAATCCCGCCGGGTGATGCAGCGCGCGTTCTCCTACGAATCGCGTAAACAAGTCACCGAAGAAGTGCCGGAACTGAAGATGGGCAGCGCGATTGCCGCGCCAACGCCTTACGATGCGCAGCCGCAATTCGCCTTGATCCCGGGCCTGCCGGTGGTCAGCCAGTTCCGTTATCCGCTGTGGCAAGCCAAGCCGATCCAGCCGCCTGAGGGCGTGAACCTGGCCGGTTCGTCCAGCGAGTTCGTCAGCGTCGCACCGGGCAACGTGTACATTCCGTTGGGCAACCTCAAACCAGGCCTGTATCTGGTGGAAGCGCTGATCGGCAAGTACCGCGCGACGACGATGGTGTTCGTTTCCAATACCGTGGCCGTGAGCAAGATTGCCGGTGATGAACTGCTGGTGTGGGCCGCGCGCAAACACGAAGGCAGTTCGGTGCCCAAGGTCAATGTGCTGTGGACCGATGGCCTGGGCGTGATGAGCAGCGGCGCTACCGATGCCGATGGTTTGCTGCGTCTGAAACACGTCAGCCCCGAGCGTTCGTTCGTCATTGGCGAGGACGAAGAGGGCGGGGTGTTTGTCTCCGAAAACTTCTATTACGACAGCGAAATCTACGACACCAAACTCTATGCCTTCACGGATCGACCGCTGTATCGGCCGGGGGATTGGGTGTCGCTGAAAATCGTCGGTCGCGAGTTCAAGAACGCCCGGGATTCCGTGGCGCCGACGGCTGCCGACGTCAACGTGACCGTGCTCGATGCCACCGGCACAGCCTTGCAATCGCTGGCGCTGAAACTCGATTCCAAGGCCGGCACCCAAGGTCGCTTCCAATTGCCGGACAACGCCGTGGCCGGCGGTTACGAACTGCGTTTCAGCTACAAGGACCAGGCCTATAGCAGCGCCTTCCGTGTCGCCGAATACATCAAGCCGCACTTCGAAGTTTCCTTGAACCTGGCCAAGCAGGATTACCGCACCGGCGAGCCGGTGAAAGGCAGCCTGGCGCTGTTGTACCCGGACGGCAAGCCGGTGGCGAACGCCAAGTTGAGCTTGAGCCTGCGCGCTCAACAACTGTCGATGGTCGACAACGAACTGCAATACCTCGTGCAATTCCCGGTGGAGCTGACCAGCACCGAACTGACCACCGACGCCAAGGGCAACGCGACCCTTGAGCTACCCGCCGCTGAAAAACCAAGCCGCTACATGCTCACGGTTTTTGCCAGCGATGGCGCGGCGTATCGGGTCAAGACCACCAAGGAAATCCTCATCGACCGTGGTGCCGCGAGTTTCAGTCTGCGGACGCCGCAACGTTTCAGTGCGGTGGGCGACAAGGTCACGTTCAGCTATTTGAATGAAGGCGGCAGCGAACAAAGCAAAGCAGTGAAACCAAGCAGTTACGGTTGGGTGCGCCTGGAAGACCAGAGCATCGGCGAAGGCAAACTGGCCGCAGCCGATAAAAACTTCACGTTGGCCTTCGAACGTCCGGGCACCTACAACCTGACGTTGAAGGATGACCATGGCCGCGTGGTTGGTGCGACCGGCCATTCGGTTACTGGCGACGGCGTCAAAGCCGTGCCGGGCACGGTGGAAATCGTCCTCGATAAACCCGAGTACAAGGCCGGCGACGAAGCCCTCGCGTTGATTACATTCCCTGAGCCGATCAGCGATGCATTGCTGTCGCTGGAGCGGGACAAGGTCGAGGCCACGGCGTTGCTGTCCAAGGGCGGCGACTGGCTGAAGATGGAAAAGCTCAGCGACACCCAATATCGCGCGCGCATCCCGGTGAAGAATACCTTCGCGCCGAACCTGACGTTCTCGGTGCTGTACACCAAGGGTGGCCAATACAGCTTCCAGAACGCCGGCATCAAGGTGATTGCGCCGCAGATCGACGTGGCCATCGCCACCGATAAAGAGACGTATCAGCCGGGCGATACGGTGTCGGTTGACCTGACCACGCAATTCGCCGGCAAGCCGATTCCGGCGCACCTGACGGTCAGTGTCGTCGACGAAATGATCTACGCGCTGCAACCGGAAGTGGCGCCGACCATCGACCAGTTCTTCTACCACCCGCGCCGCAACAACGTGCGCACCAGTGCCAGTTTGTCGTTCATCAGCTACGACGTCGCATTGCCGGGTAGCCCGGGCGCGCCGGGCAAAGCCAACCGCAGCGAGCGTGGCGTGAAAGTGCTGGAGCGGCCGCGTCGCGAAGACGTCGACACCGCCGCGTGGCAGCCTGAATTGGTGACCGATGCCAATGGCAAAACCCGTTTCACCTTCAAGATGCCGGACTCGCTGACCCGCTGGCGCATCACTGCGCGAGCCATCGCCGATGACGGTCAGGTCGGGCAGAAGAAGCAATTCGTGCGCTCGGAAAAACCGCTGTACCTGAAGTGGAGTGGACCAAGCAAATTCCGCACGGGCGACAAGCCGGATCTGGGTGTGTTCGCGTTTAGCCAGTCTGAAAAACCGGTCAAGGCCGAGCTGGTCATCCATTACGGCGGCGCCGATCAACGTGTGCCGGTGACCCTGAACAACGGCATCAACTACATCCCACTGCCAGCATTTGTATTGGCCTCGGGTGAGTGGACCGCTGAACTGGTGCAGGACGGCAAAACCGCCGATGCGCTGGCCGTGCGTCTGACCGCGACCGGTGAAGGCTGGCAGGTCACGCAAAGCCAAAGCCTGGACGTGGCCAGCGGTGATACGCCGCTGACGCTGCCGGCGGATGCTACGGATATTCGCCTGCGCCTGGATGACAGTCCGCAAGCGCTGTTCCGCTCGGCGCTCGATGATTTGCTGAGCTATCCGTATGGCGGCGTCGAGCAGACGGCCAGCCGTTTGCTCCCATTGAGCATCGCGTATCCGGTCTTGTCCTCGAACCCGCAGATCCGTGATCGCTTGCGCCTGATCATGCAAAACAGTCGTCTGCGTCTGGTGCAAATGGCCGGGCCGTCGGCGAGTTTCACCTGGTGGGGCATGGACGGTGAGCCGGATGCGTTCCTCACCGCGTACGCCTATTACGCCGACTGGCACGCCAGCAAAGCGCTGGAGTTGAGCCTGCCGCCGGAGCATTGGCAGCGGGTGCTGGAGGTGTATGCCAAGCAGGCGAAAAATACCCCGCTGTTGCAGCGTGCACTGATTCTGTCGTTCGCCAAGCAGATGCAATTGCCGGTCAACACGTTGCTCAGCGGGTTGATGGATGACCTGTCGAAAGCCGGCGAGGGTAATGCGGCGAACCTGATGGAGGACGGCGAAGACAGCATTGTCATGAGCGATCCGGATTCGGCGCTGGGGTTGGCGGCGGCGCGTGCGTTGACGGCCTCTCTGGCGCGTCAGTCCAAGGTGACGTTGCCTGATGCTTTCAACCGTCAACTGCCTGATGCGCAGCAGCGTCTGGCCGTCAGTTCTCAACCGTTTGCCGAGGCGCTGAACCTGTCGCTGCAAACCTTTGATCAAGCTCACGCGAAAGCGCTGTTGCAACGTTTGCTGCCGCAGCAATCGACACTCGAACGTGCGTTGGCGCTGACCTGGTTGCAACGCGGTATCGAACAGGCTTCGCCGACCATCGCACTGGCCCCCGGCGAGGGCTGGAAGAAACAGTACGGCGCTACCGGTGAGATGTATTGGACGTGGCAGGGTGCTACGCCTGTGCCTGCGGTGCTAGCGTTGGCGGGAGCGCAAGAGCGTCCGCTGCGGGCGGCATTGAGCTTCCAGACCAAACAACCGCCAGTTGACCCGATGGCGGTGACCATCACCCGTCGCCTGTCGCGCCTGGTGCCGGGCGACGAAGCCTTCAACTTCAAACTTGAAGCGGTAGGTGGCAAACCGTTGTCCAGCGACAGCCTTTATCTGGACGAAGTGATCATCACCAGCAAAGCCGCGAAACCGCTGCGTTACGGCATGATCGAAGTGCCGCTGCCACCGGGCGCCGATGTCGAGCGCACCACCTGGGGCATCAAGTTGATGGGCAAGGCGGGCACCGAACCGACGGCGCTGGAGAAGGCGCGCTTCGAGCCGGGGCAGATGGCTTACGCGATTCCTGTGGATGCGTTGAGTGGCGAATTGCGCCTGCGTCATCTGGTGCGCTTCTCGCAAAAAGGCCAGTTCAACCTGCCGCCGGTGCGTTTCACGCAGGTCTATGCGCCACAGCATCAGGCCCAGGAACAGCAACCGGCGCTTGGCCAGATCACGGTCAACTGATGTGATCCGCCCCCTGGTCTGGTGGCTGTTGTGTTTGATCCCTGCGCTAGCGACAGCGCAGGACGAGCCGCTGCGCCTGGGCTTCAAGGGCGAGTTGATCTCGTTGAGCCGCACTCAGGTGATCTCACACCAGCCAATGCCTGCTGATCTACAGACCCCGTTGGGCAGTGTGTGGAAGTTGTTTGTGTACGGCTGGCTGGTGGATAACGGCGCGCATGAATCGCCCTATGAATGTCGCGGCCAGTCGAAGGAAGAGGTTTATTGCTGTTCCGCGGGCGGCAAGATTGAACGCGATCAGGCGTTGGTGAAGTCGTGCGGGTTGTATTTCGAGCCGGCACGCTTGGGCATCGCTGCCGCTGACTGGCGCACGTACTGGCAGTCGCGACAGGCGCCGGAGTGGCTGCTGAACTTGCCGTCGCTGCAGCCTTCGACACGAGTGCCGGTGGCTGAATTGCTCAAAGCGCTGACGGTTATACCCGCGCAGGATCAGGCGCGGCGGGTGTTGCTGGATGTGGTATTGAACGCCGCTGACGGCAACGTCGTGGGTGAACTCGGTGGTCGGTTGCGGGTGAAAACCTGGAGCTGGTTGGGAGATCAGGATCCGTCGTCGCGTCAGGGCGGGTTTGCCGGTTGGACGGTGGATGGCACGCCCGTCTGGGCTGGAGGGCGCGGAACCAGCCAGATGGTGCTGCGTCACTACGGAGCGGCGTTGGCTTCGGTGTTGCCGGTGGATTGGCCCTCGGATGCAGGACGCTGCGTCGAGGTCGGGCTATTTTCCCGTTATCCGGTCGGGCGTGTACTGGCCGGGGATCGGGTTGTTGCTGCCGGGCCGTTGCAAGGCGATTACCGCGTTGAATTCACCAACGGCAATCAACTCGATATCCACAGCGACGGCGAACTGTTTTTGCTCAAGGACAAGCTCATCGCCCGTCTGGACCGCGAAGAATACGTCGCCCGTGTTCTGCAACGAGAAGCCAAGCCCGAACCTGCCGAGGCCGCCAAAGCCCTGGCCATCGCCATCCGCACCTACCTGCTGCAAAACGCCACCCGCCACGGCGACTGCCTGAGCATCGACGACAGCAGCAGCCGACAACGTGTTGCCCCACGTCCAGCCACTGCCGAGTCACGCTACATCGCAGCCTGGACCAGCGACCTGGTTCTCGCCGGCAGCACCGTCACCTACCACTCCGACCAACCGGGCCCGGACAAACTCTCCTGGCAGCAAGCCGTCGAACAAGCCAACGCCGGCCAACGCTACGACGCGATCCTGCTGCACGCCTACCCGCGCGCCAGCCTCAGCCGCTGGGACAACCCCGTCGCCTCCTGCGAAGCGCTCCCCGCCGCCCAGGACTGGCTACAAACCCAACGTCGCGGCTGGCGCCAACGTCTGGAAAGCGAAGTCGGCTACAACGAAGTCAGCACCTTCGCCGTCTGCCGCCTGGCCTTCGGCCGCCCCTATGTCGACCGCGAACGCCAGCGCATCTACGTGCGCGGCGTGCTAACGCTGCAAGACCGCCTCGACCTGACCCACGAATACCTGCACCTGGCCTTCGAAGCACACCCCAACGGCCAGGATGAAACCTACATCGAAGGGCTTGCCCGCCACCTCTTGCTGGAATAGGCCATGAAACTCCGTTACCCACAGGTCTTCCTGTTCCTTTGCTCTTTTTGCGTATTGCCGACGGTGTTCGCCTCCGATAGCGCGGTAAAACTTGATACGCCTGTCGGCGGTTGGCGTACGGGCGCTGTTGAGGGGGAAGGTGAAAATTTCCGTCAGACCGTCAACTACCCGGCTTCATCAGTGAATACGCCAGTGGGGCAGGCCAACACCGCGCGCATCACCGGCCAGATCAAAGCCACGCCCAAGTCCGGCGAACCCGGCCGGTTAATCGTCAACGGCGTCAGCATGCCGCTGAAGATTGACCCCGCCGGACGCTTTGATCGCCCGTTCTCGTTTCCCAATGGCAGCAACAGCGTCGAAGTCCGCAGCCCCGATGGCCAGCAGCGCCATCGCACGCAGTTTCTCAACGCCAGCGGCGGCGCAACCCCGGCCAAGTTGCGGGTTTTGTTGTCCTGGGACAGCGACAACACGGATCTGGATTTGCACCTGATTACGCCTGATGGTGCGCACATCTGGTACGGCGATCGTGTCGCTCCGAACGGCGCAGCGCTGGATGTCGACGTGACGACAGGGTACGGCCCGGAGATCTTCGCCATGCCGGCGCCGATCAAGGGGCAGTATCTGGTGTACGTGAACTACTTCGGCGGTGGGTATCGCAGTGATGAAGAAGGGCAGGAAGAGGCGGTTCAGCCGCTGACCACGGCGCAGGTGACGGTGATTACGGAGGAGGGGACGCCGAATGAGAAGATGGAGACTTTTCTGGTGCCGATGCGGGCGGTGGGGGAGTTGACGTTGGTTAAGGGGTTTAGTTATCCGTGAGGCTTGCTGCAGGATTTACTTTCCTCCGGGCATTAAAAAGCCGGCTTGTGGCCGGCTTCTCGGGGACTGGCTTGGTTCATTTTTGGTAAACCGCGCCAGCCTTCAAAACGTACACCCGGATCTTGCGTCCGGCTGTGGGACTTGGCGAGAAAATCATCTGCCTTGTCGGTGCGATCGGGCCGCGGGGCGGGTCGATGCGCAAATGTGGGGCGCAGCATACTGATTTTTTTGGGGAATTCCCAGTGCGATGTGCGTATTAGAGCTGTCGTGGCTTGGGGGCGGCGGGTGGCCCGTCCGGATGATCAGGGTGAATGTTGCATCGCCTTCGCGGGCGAGCCCGCTCCCACAAGGATCGTGTGATGCCTGTGGGTGTGGGCAGGCCCGTGAGGGTGTAGAGGTCACAGAAACGGCACCACCGGCCGCCGCTTGTTCAGTGTCGACCACCAGAACACCCAACCCAATACCCGGATGTTCTGCTTATCAATCTGCTCGGCATTGAAGATCTCGTCGGGATGCTCGGCTTTGTTGTAGCTGCGCAGCCGCAATGCATTGCCCGGCATCCGGTGCAGGTATTTGATTCGCAGCATTCCGTCGTGCTCGAGCGCGTAAATCTCTCCGTCGATCACCTTGGTCAGCCCCCGGTCGACGGCGAGGGTGGAGCCATCCTCAATCCTTGCCCCCATGCCGTTACCGACCATCTGGACGCAAAATACATCCGTATGGTTGATTTCCAGGGTGTCGAGGTGGCTTTTTGGCAGGCGGATGAATTGGCCTGGGTCTTCGACGACGTGGGTTTTGCTGGACCCCGGGCGGATGGGTGTTTCCTTGTAGACGGGTAATTCGACGTCAGTGGGTTCGATGACCGTGTAGATGCCACGAATCGCCTGGGCGTCGAAGGTGTTGCCTGACTCGTCGAGCAGGCGCAGGTGTTTGGAGTCCTGTGGGCCTTCGCCGGTTTTGAGCCAGTCGCTGTTGACCGAGAGTAATCTGGAGACCTCTTCCATGCGGTAGGCGGGCACACCGCGGGTGTACCAGTTGTGGATGTTTTGAGCTTCCGTGTCGAAAAAAGCAGCGAATCCTGTCGTTGTGATCTTCGCTTTTTCGAGGAGCGCCTTGAACCGTGGGCCGCTAGTGTTCTTTTTCATAAACACGAGTCTACGGGCGCAGGGCGGGGCTTTGAATAAACGAACCGTTCAAATTTGGCGGGAAATTTACGACCGGATGTAAGACGTATTTGGAACAAATTAAACAGAAAAAACTGCGACAGCTGAACGATAAACACGCTGTTTAATGCGCTTTATGAGCGGCCACAAAAAACCCCGGATCAACCGGGGTTTTTTTCAAGTCGTCAGTGGCGCGAGGCCAATGGCGTCTCAGCCTTTATAGGCCGCAGCCGACTTGGTGATCGCTTCGCGAGCGGCATCTGCACCTGCCCAGCCTTCGATCTTCACCCATTTGCCTTTTTCGAGATCTTTGTAGTTCGCGAAGAAGTGCTCGATCTGCTGGATCAGCAGTGGTGGCAGGTCGGTGTATTCCTTCACGTCGACGTACAGCTGGGACAGCTTGTCGTGTGGGACTGCGATGACTTTGGCATCGCCGCCGCCGTCGTCGGTCATGTTCAGGATGCCGACTGGACGAGCGCGGATCACCGAACCTGGAGCAACCGGGTAAGGGGTCACGACCAGCACGTCGAGGGGATCACCGTCGTCAGCCAGGGTGTTCGGGATGTAACCGTAGTTGGCCGGGTAGAACATCGGGGTGGCCATGAAACGGTCAACGAACAGGCAATCGCTGTCTTTGTCGATTTCGTATTTGATCGGCGCGTGGTTGGCCGGAATCTCGATCGCGACGTAGATGTCGTTCGGCAGGTCTTTGCCAGCCGGAATCTTGCTGTAGCTCATTGGGCGGTGCCCCCGTTAGTTGACCAAAAACACTTGGCCGGATTGACCAAAAAGTGGCGGCGATTATAGGCATATTCCGCCACCGTTGCTATGGATCAGAGGTCGTGTAGACCTTAGTCGCGTGCCTGATAGACCGGGTCTTCGGCCAGAAGTTGCCGCAGACGGGCCAATGGGTCCTGGCGGTAAAACAGCTTCAACTGCTCATAGACCTGCGGATAAGCCTCGTCCAGCAGATCCGGAGCGCTGAAGAAGTATTCACTGGTCACAGCGAAGAACTCGGCGGGGTTTTCCGCCGCATAGGGGTCGATGGCCGTTTCGGCATCCGGATTGCGGTCAAGTTGCCGATTGAGGTCGTCGTAGGCTTTTTGCATGACCTTGGCCCAGTCGCTGACGCGCATGTCGGGGTGCAATGGCGGCAGGCCGTTGGCGTCGCCGTTGAGCATGTCGAGCTTGTGCGCGAGTTCGTGGATCACCAGGTTGTAGCCTTCCCAGCCGCCACTGGCCATCACCCCGGGCCAGGCGAGGATGATTGGGCCTTGCTGCCAGGCTTCGCCGCTGTGTTCACCGTCCCACTCGTGTTCAACGCCGCTGGCGTCACGATGACGCTGGGGGCTGAGGAAGTCGTCGGGGTAGAGGACGATTTCGTGGAAGCCCTGATACCAGTTCAGATCGCCCAGGTGCAGCAGCGGCAATTGCGCCTGAGCGGCAAGCAGCAGGCGCTGTTCCTGGTGGAGTTCGACGCCCTGCAAGGCGGTCAGGTGTTTGTCCTGCAGGAACAAGACGCAGGCTTCACGCAGCCACTGGTCTTCGGCGGCGCTGATGCCGTCGAGAAAACTCAGATGGTGACGCACCCGTTGCCACAGGTCGTCGGCAATCGGGTGTTTAGCCAAGGTGCGCTGGCGACGCCAGGCACTAAGCGACCACATCGTGGATCAGCGCTATTGCGCTTTGGACGCGGCGTTGCCGTAACGGCTGCGGATGAAGCCGATGATCATCGGAAGCAGCGACAGCACAATGATGCCCACGACCAGCAGCGAGAGGTTTTTCTTGATGAACGGTACGTTGCCGAAGAAGTAACCGAGGGTCACCAGGCCGCCCACCCACAAAACGGTGCCGAGGACGCTGAAGGAAAAGAAACGCAGGTAAGGCATTTTGCCGACACCGGCGACGAACGGTGCAAACGTACGGATGATCGGCAGGAAGCGCGCCAGGGTGACGGTCTTGCCACCGTGCTTGTCATAGAAATCGTGGGTTTGCTGCAGGTAGTCGCGGCGGAAGATTTTCGAGTTTGGATTGCTGAACAGCTTCTCGCCGGCCGTTCGGCCAACGATGTAGTTGGTACTGTCGCCGAGGATCGCCGCCAGCATCAACAGGCCGCCCAGCAATACCGGGTCCATGCCGCCGCCAGCGGCTACAGCGCCGGCGATGAACAACAGGGAGTCGCCCGGCAGGAACGGCATCACCACCAGACCGGTTTCGCAGAAAATCACCAGAAACAGGATGGCGTAGATCCATAACCCGTAGTTTTTTACCAGCAAGTCGAGGTAAACATCGAGATGCAGAATAAGGTCGATCGGGTTGAAATCCATGTAGGGCACCTGTCGTGATGGCCCAACTCTGCAGGCCTGTGCGGATGACTTCGCGAAAGCCTACAGACGAGTGTAGTTTTTCGTACAAGCCGGAAAGTGCGGCATTATACGATTTGATTCGTGAAAAACCTGTCGAGTTTGTAGCGGGGAATGTCCGTGGTCCGACAGGCTGCACACTAACCCTGTGGCGAGCGGGGGCAAGCCCTTCGCCACATTGGAGCGACCTTAAAGTTCGTCGCTGATCGGCAATACGTAGTTCTTGAATTCGGTGTCTTCCTTGAAGCCGATGGACTCGTAGGTTTTCTGCGCCACTTCATTGTTGCTGCTGGTGGAAACACGCATGCGCACGGCATTGGTTTCCTTGGCCATTTTCTTCGCGGTGCGGATGAGGTTGTCGGCCACCAGTTGGCGGCGGGCTTCTTCGGCGACGTAGATGTCGTTGAGGATCCACACGCGTTTAAGCGAAAGGGACGAAAAGCTCGGATACAACTGACAAAAACCCATCAGTTTGTTGCTGTCGTCATCGGCCAGTGCCAGGTAGATCACCGATTCCTTGCGTCGCAGGCGTTTCTCAAGGAACGCCCGGGACGAGTCTGGATAGGCCAGGGCGCCATAAAACTCGCGATATTTGACGAACAACGGGGTCAGCAGGTCCAGGTGTTCGAGGGTCGCTTGAATAATCCGCATCGGTAGGTCTCGTCTTCAAGTGGCTGTCATCACGTGCTCTGACGGCGAACGGTTCTTCACTCGGGCAGCCGTGCATCGATCCTGCCTGAAATCAAAGCACAAACGCAATGCGGAAACGGTTCAGGCATCGGGTGGGCTGAGCAGGAAGTTACCTTTCATGTCCGCACCTGCGTCCGACTCCAGCGTGTGAATCTGCGCTTCGTCCTTCAAGTTGACGCCCGACAGTTGGCGCCGGCAAGCCTCACGCATCAAGTACAGCAAACGGTGTGCCGCCATGCCGTAACTCAGGCCCTCAAGTCGAACATTGGAGATGCAATTGCGGTAGGCGTCCGTCAGCCCGACCTTGGGACCGTAGGTGAAATACAAACCCAGGCTGTCCGGCGAACTGAGGCCCGGACGCTCGCCAATCAGGATGACCACCATTTTTGCGCCCAACAGCTCGCCAATCTCGTCGGCCACGGCGACCCGGCCCTGGGCGACCAGCATGACCGGCGACACCGACCAGCCTTCCGCCTTGATCTGTTCTTCCATTCGCGTCAGGAACGGCAGTGTATGACGATGAACCGCCAGCGCCGACAGACCATCGGCCACGACAATCGCCAGATCAACGCCGCCAGGATGAGCCAAGGCGTAATCGCGCAAGGTCTGCGCCGACTCATCACTCAACTTTCGCCCCAGATCGGGACGCTGCAAGTAACTGTCACGGTTGGCGGCGGCGCTGTGCAGCAACAGACTGTCGCGCCCGCATTCAGCCAATTGCGCGCTGAGCCCGGCATGATCGAACGGCAAATGCACGGCATCCCGAGCCTGGGCGTGGGCGTACTGAAAATCCAGCTGCGCGCTGGTTGGCATGCTGGTGCCGGTGCGGCCCAGAGCAATGCGTGCCGGTGTCAGGCGACGCAATTCCAGCAGCGGATTTTCTGCATCTACAGGCGGTTTATCCATTTCAACACTCATCCCAGTTGCGCCATCGCTTGGCGGAAAGCCGGCGGTAGCCTGTCACCGAAGTGAATCTTGCCATCCGCCTGGGTGAGGATGCCCATTTTCGCCAGCCACTGTTCGAACTCCGGCGCCGGTTTCAGCCCCAGCGTCTGGCGGGCATACAGGGCGTCGTGGAACGAGGTGGTCTGGTAGTTGAGCATGATGTCGTCGGAGCCGGGGATGCCCATGATGAAGTTGATCCCGGCCACGCCCAACAGGGTCAGCAGGGTGTCCATGTCGTCCTGATCGGCTTCGGCGTGGTTGGTGTAGCAAATGTCGCAGCCCATTGGTACGCCCAGCAGTTTGCCGCAGAAGTGGTCTTCGAGGCCGGCGCGAATGATCTGTTTGCCGTTGTAGAGGTATTCCGGGCCAATGAATCCTACAACCGTATTGACCAGGAACGGCTTGAAATGGCGTGCCACGGCGTAGGCCCGGGTTTCGCAGGTCTGCTGATCCATGCCGTGGTGGGCGTTGGCTGACAGGGCACTGCCCTGGCCAGTCTCGAAATACATCAGGTTGCGGCCCAGCGTTCCGCGATTCAGGCTCAGACCGGCGTCGTAACCTTCCTGCAGGACATTCAGGTTGATGCCGAAGCTGGCATTGGCCGCTTCAGTGCCGGCGATCGACTGGAACACCAGGTCCAGCGGAACGCCGCGATTGATCGCCTCGATGGAGGTCGTGACGTGGGTCAGCACGCAGGCCTGGGTCGGAATTTCGTAACGCTGGATGATCGCGTCGAGCATTTCCAGCATGGCGCAGATCGAGGCGATGCTGTCGGTGGCCGGGTTGATGCCGATCATCGCGTCGCCGTTGCCGTACAGCAGGCCATCGAGAATGCTCGCTGCGATGCCGGCCGGTTCGTCGGTGGGGTGATTGGGTTGCAGGCGGGTGGATAAACGTCCACGCAAGCCCATCGTGCCGCGAAATTTTGTGACGACGCGGATTTTCTGCGCCACCAGCACCAGATCCTGCACGCGCATGATTTTCGACACGGCGGCGGCCATTTCCGGGGTCAGGCCGGGGGCGAGGGCGCGCAGGCTCTGTTCGTCAGCGGCGTCGCTCAGCAGCCAATCGCGAAAACCGCCGACGGTGAGGTGACTGACGGCTGAAAAAGCCTGTGCGTCGTGGGTGTCGATGATCAGTCGGGTGACTTCATCGGCCTCGTAAGGAACCAGCATTTCCTCCAGGAAGTGCGTCAGCGGAATGTCGGCCAGGGCCATCTGCGCGGCCACTCGCTCGCCATCGTTGAGGGCCGCGACGCCGGCCAGAAAGTCCCCGGAACGCGCCGGACTGGCCTTGGCCATGACGTCCTTGAGGCTGGCGAAGCGATAGGTCTGGGCGCCGACAGAATGGGCAAATGTGGCCACGGTGTCCTCCTGATTCAATCAATAACTCAAATTCACCACTATCCCCTTGTGGGAGTGAGCCTGCTCGCGATTGCGGTTTGCATCCGTCACATGCGCTGAATGAAACAGCGCAATCGCGAGCAGGCTCGCTCCCACAAGGGAACTGCATGCACTTCTATATGGCAGGCGCCGGGAGTTTGGCCCGGCGCCGGTGCAACTCAGACGCTTTCGAGCATCGCATCTGCCGGGGCATCGAAACGCTGCTTGGCGGTCAATTGGAAATACAAGTATCCGGCCGCCATGAAGCCGAGGAACACACAGCCGATCAACGTGTTGAACCAGGCCATCGCCACCAGGCACACCACCGCCAGAAACAGCGCAATCCCCGGCACAATCGGATAGCCCGGCGCGCGGAAGCTGCGTTCCAGGTTCGGCTCGGTTTTACGCAGTTTGAACAGGCTCAGCATGCTGATGATGTACATCACGATGGCGCCGAACACCGACATGGTGATCATCGCCGCCGTCAGGGTCATGCCTTGCAGGTTGACCAGGCCGTCGCTGTAGATTGCCGCGATACCAATCACACCGCCGGCCAAAATGGCACGGTGTGGTGTCTGGAAGCGCGAAAGCTTGGCCAGCGAAGGGGGCAGGTAACCGGCCCGGGCCAGGGCAAAGAACTGCCGCGAGTAGCCAAGGATGATCCCGTGGAAACTTGCCACCAGGCCAAACAGGCCAATCCAGACCAGCATGTGCATCCAGCTCGAATTGTTGCCGACCACAGCTTTCATCGCCTGCGGCAGCGGATCGTTGATGTTAGACAGTTGGCGCCAGTCGCCGACGCCGCCGGCCATCACCATCACGCCAATGGCCAGGAACACCAGGGTCAGAATGCCGCTGACATAGGCCTTGGGAATCGTGCGTTTCGGGTCCTTGGCTTCTTCGGCTGCCATGGCCGCGCCTTCGATCGCGAGGAAAAACCAGATTGCGAACGGAATGGCGGCGAATATGCCGGGAATGGACGCGATCGTGAATTCGTTAGAGCCCGACCAGCCATTGAGTACGAAGTTACTGAAGCTGAAGCCCGGTGCGACGACGCCCATGAATACCAGCAACTCAGCGACGGCCAGCACGGTGACCACCAGTTCGAAGGTCGCCGCGATACTGACTCCGAGGATATTCAGGCCCATGAACACGAAATACGCGCCCACTGCGGCGATCTTGGGGTCAAGTTCCGGGTATTGCACATTGAGGTAGGCGCCAATTGCCATCGCGATGGCCGGGGGCGCAAAGACGAACTCGATCAGGGTGGCGATGCCGGCGATCAATCCGCCTTTCTCGCCAAAGGCCCGCCGGCTATAGGCAAACGGCCCGCCAGCGTGGGGAATGGCGGTGGTCAATTCGGTAAAACTGAAGATGAAGCAGGTGTACATCGTCGCCACCATCAGGGCGGTGACGAGAAAGCCCAGGGTGCCTGCGGTGCCCCAGCCGTAACTCCAGCCGAAATACTCGCCGGAAATCACCAGGCCGACGGCAATGCCCCATAAATGCAGGGTGCCGAGTGTGGGTTTGAGCTGTGTGGAAGAAGTCATAAGTCCTCGCTGTATTTTTTATTGTTTGATCTTTTGGACTTTCAGGTACGACGTTTGGGTGTGGAGCGGGCACGCAAGGCCCGTGCCAGAGCGGCAGGGCAATGTTTTTATGTTGTCGTTAAGGACGCCATCGCGGGCAAGCCCGCTCCCACAGGGTTTTGGGGTGAACCAAAATGTTGGGAATAACCACAAATCCCTGTGGGAGCGAGCCTGCTCGCGATAGCCATTTGAAGGGCGACACAGAAGTCCCTGTGTCGCCCCCGGTTTTTAGAAGAAGCCCAGCGGATTGATGTCGTAGCTCACCAGCAGGTTTTTGGTCTGCTGATAGTGATCGAGCATCATTTTGTGGGTTTCACGCCCGACGCCCGACTTTTTGTAGCCACCGAACGCGGCATGCGCCGGGTACAGGTGGTAGCAGTTGGTCCACACACGACCGGCCTTGATGGCGCGGCCCATGCGATAGGCGCGGTTGATGTCGCGGGTCCAGAGGCCGGCACCCAGGCCGAACTCGGTGTCGTTGGCGATGGCCAGGGCTTCGGCTTCGTCCTTGAAGGTGGTGATGCTCACCACCGGGCCAAAGATTTCTTCCTGGAACACGCGCATTTTGTTGGTGCCCTTGAGCAGGGTCGGCTGGATGTAATACCCGGTCGCCAGGTTGCCCTCGAGTTTTTCCACCTTGCCGCCAGTCAGCAGTTCGGCGCCTTCGCCCTTGGCGATTTCCAGGTACGAAAGGATTTTGTCGAATTGCTGCTCGGATGCCTGGGCGCCGACCATGGTGTCGGTGTCCAGCGGGTCACCACGTTTGATCGACAGCACTTTCTTCATCACGACTTTCATGAAGTCGTCGTAGATCGACTCTTGGACCAGTGCACGGGATGGGCAGGTGCAGACTTCGCCTTGGTTGAAGAACGCCAGCACCAAGCCTTCGGCGGCTTTCTCGATGAAAGACGGTTCGGCTTTCATGATGTCTTCGAAGAAGATGTTCGGCGACTTGCCACCCAGCTCCACGGTGGACGGAATGATGTTTTCAGCTGCGCATTTCATGATGTGCGAGCCGACCGGGGTCGAGCCGGTGAAGGCGATCTTGGCGATGCGTTTGCTGGTGGCGAGCGCTTCGCCGGCTTCTTTACCGAAACCTTGCACGACGTTCAGCACGCCTGGCGGCAGCAAGTCGCCGATCAGCTCCATCAGCACGGTAATGCCCAGTGGCGTTTGCTCGGCAGGCTTGAGCACTACGCAGTTACCGGCGGCCAGGGCCGGGGCGAGTTTCCAGGCAGCCATCAGGATCGGGAAGTTCCACGGGATGATCTGCCCGACCACGCCCAGCGGTTCATGGATGTGATAAGCCACGGTGTTGCCGTCGATCTCGGCGGCGCTGCCTTCCTGGGCACGGATGCAGCCGGCGAAGTAGCGGAAATGGTCCGCGGCCAGCGGGATGTCGGCATTGAGCGTTTCACGCACGGCTTTGCCGTTGTCCCAGGATTCGGTGATTGCCAGCAGTTCCAGGTTCTGTTCGATGCGGTCGGCGATTTTCAGCAGCACCAGCGAGCGCGCCTGGGCGGACGTGGCGCCCCAGGCATCGGCTGCAGCGTGGGCGGCGTCCAGGGCTTTGTCGATGTCTTCGGCCGTGGAGCGCGGAAATTCGGCAATCGGTTGGCCATTCACTGGCGAGGTATTGGTGAAGTACTGACCTTTGACAGGCGCGACGAACTCGCCGCCGATGTAGTTACCGTACTTGCTCTTGAACGAAACGATAGCGCCTTCAGTACCGGGGTGAGCGTAACGCATAGTGATTTCTCCTTGGCTTTTGTACTTATAAGAGAGAGCGCATGTGCGCTTGCTATAAGCGTAGAGCAAAGGTCGGGCCACTGCCTTGCAGGTCAGGTAAATCAAGGCCTTGCGCCGTTTTTGTCGGACGGGCGGAACGCCGTTGTGACGCTTCCGGTACAGTCGCCGTGACACTTTGTACCGCTTGTGGCACAACCTGTGACCGCACGGTCTTGCCACCATTGCAATGCCGGCTAGGCTGGAGGATGCTCGCATCACCTCAACCACGGGTCGCCGAACCCCGGGGAGAATAATAAGAAATGCACGACAACCATTTGAGTCGCCATGCCCAGCAGGTCCTGACCGTCACTCAGGGCAAATCTCACCTGCACGGTCCGGGCAGCGATCCGTCGATTGCCCGTTCCTGGCTGCGGTGTCTTGAGGACTATCACCTCGACCCGGCCCTGACCGTGGCACCGACGGTGCTGGAGCACGGCCGCGTATTGGAAAGCCGCGAGCGCTTGCAGCAAGTGCTGCACATCGCCGGCAACGAAATGACCAGTCTGCATCAGCAACTTTCCGGCGCCGGTCACGCGGTGCTGCTGACCGACGCCCGTGGCGTGATCCTCAATTGCGTCACCGCGCCCGCCGAGCGCAAGATTTTCGAGCGTGCCGGGCTCTGGCTCGGCGCTGACTGGAGCGAAGCCTGCGAAGGCACCAACGGCATCGGCACCTGCCTGGTGGAGCGTCAGTCGCTGACTATCCATCAGGACGAACACTTTCGCGGTCGCCACACCGGTCTGACCTGCTCGGCGAGCCCGGTGTTCGATCCGCATGGCGAACTGCTGGCGGTGCTCGATGTGTCTTCGGCGCGTCACGAGGTTTCGCGTCAGAGCCAGTTTCACACCATGGCGCTGGTCAATCTGTCGGCGAAGATGATTGAGAGCTGCTATTTCCTGCGCTACTTCGACAATCAATGGCTGTTGCGTTTTCACCTGCAGGCCGAGTCCGTCGGGCTGTTCAGCGAAGGGCTGCTGGCGTTTGACGGGGAAGGGCGGATCAGTGCCGTCAATCAAAGTGCCCTGAACCTGCTGGGGCATGGTCGCTGCGGATTGTTGGGGCAGCCGGTCGAGGCGTTTTTCGATTGCGCGCTGGATGAATTGCTCGGCCGCGCGAGCGTAAATGCCAGCGCCAGTTGGCCGCTGCGCACCCGGGACGGGCGGAGTCTGTTTGCGCTGTTGCGTGGGCAGCCACGCAGCATTCCAGTGCCAGTGGTGCAACGTCCGGTGATTGCCGAGCAGGCGCGCCTGTCGGGCATTTGTATTGGCGATACCGCGTTACAGGAAGATTTCCGCAAGTCCCTGCGCGTGTTCGAACGGGACGTGCCGCTGTTGATCAACGGTGAAACCGGTTCCGGCAAAGAGGCATTCGCCAAAGCCGTGCACCAGGCCAGTCAACGGGCTGAAAAAGCCTTCGTCGCCCTCAATTGTGCGGCCATCCCTGAGAGCTTGATCGAGAGCGAATTGTTCGGCTATCGCGGCGGCAGCTTCACCGGCGCGCGCAAGGAAGGCATGCGCGGCAAGTTGCAGCAGGCCGATGGCGGGACCTTGTTCCTCGATGAAATCGGCGACATGCCGTTGGCATTGCAGACCCGACTATTGAGAGTGCTGGAAGATCGCCAGGTGGTGCCGATCGGTGGTGAGCCGGAGCCGGTCAATGTGCGGATCATCAGCGCCACGCACCGTAATTTGCTGGAGCGCGTGCAGGACGGCAGTTTCCGCGAGGATTTGTATTACCGGCTCAATGGGCTGGAGGTGGCGTTGCCGGCGTTGCGCGATCGCAGTGATAAATCGCAACTGCTCGACTTTTTGCTGGCTGAAGAAGCGGGCGGTGAAACGGTAGTGATCGATGAGCCGGCGCGGCAGGCGTTGCTGGGCTTCGCGTGGCCGGGGAATGTGCGGCAATTGCGCAATGTGCTGCGCACCTTGGCGGCGCTGTGTGACGGTGGACGGATCGGGCTGGGGGATTTGCCGGCGATGATTCGTCAGGTTCGGCCATTGCCGGCTGTGGCCGTTGAAGAGCCGTCAGAGCATCCGCTGGACGATGCCGAGCGATTGGCCTTGCTCAATGCGCTGGAGCAGACGCGCTGGCATATGACGAATACCGCTGAACAGCTCGGCGTCAGCCGTAACACCCTCTATCGCAAGCTGCGTAAACACGGTATTGCCCGGTAAACCGCGTTGCGGCCAATCGCGGGCAAGCCCGCTCCCACAGAGTTGCGGTGTGAGCACCATTTTCCGAGCGCCGTTGGACCCTGTGGGAGCGGGCTTGGTCTGGGCGGCATTCCGACGATGGCGTGCGTGAGACCGAAACACAGGGTGCGATTTCCCACTCCCTACGCTAACCTGCGGCCATGTTTTACGAGGTCGACTAATGCACATTCATATTCTTGGTATCTGCGGCACTTTCATGGGTTCGATGGCGGTTCTGGCCAAAGAGCTGGGTCATCACGTGACGGGCTCCGATGCCAACGTCTATCCGCCGATGAGCACTCAGCTTGAAGCGCAGGGCATTGAGTTGACCCAAGGCTACGATCCCGCTCAACTCGATCCGGCACCGGATCTGGTGGTGATCGGCAACGCAATGTCCCGCGGCAACCCGGCCGTGGAATACGTGTTGAACAAAGGCCTGCCTTACGTCTCCGGCCCGCAATGGCTGGCGGATCACGTGCTGCAAGGTCGCTGGGTCCTGGCCGTCGCCGGCACCCACGGCAAAACCACCACCAGCAGCATGCTCGCCTGGGTCCTGGAGCACGCGGGCATGAGCCCGGGCTTCCTGATTGGCGGCGTGCCGCAGAATTTCTCGGTGTCGGCCCGCTTGGGCGATACGCCGTTCTTCGTCATCGAAGCCGACGAGTACGACAGCGCGTTTTTCGACAAGCGCTCGAAATTTGTTCACTACCGCCCACGTACGGCGATCCTGAACAACCTCGAATACGATCATGCCGACATCTTCCCCGATCTGCCGGCCATCGAGCGCCAGTTCCACCATTTGGTTCGGACCATCCCGAGCGAAGGCCTGGTGATCCACCCGACGACCGAGCCCGCTTTGCAGCGCGTCATCGAGATGGGCTGCTGGACACCGGTGCAAACCACCGGCGCCGGCGGTCAGTGGCAGGTCAAACTGCTCAGCGAAGACGGTTCCAAGTTTGAAGTGATGTTCGAAGGCGTCGCCCAAGGCGTGGTCGAGTGGGACATGACCGGCCAGCATAACGTCGCCAATGCCTTGGCCACCTTGGCTGCGGCCCGCCACGTCGGTGTCGTGCCGTCGATGGGCATCGCTGCGTTGAGCGCCTTCAAAAGCGTGAAGCGCCGGATGGAAAAAGTCGCCGAAGTTCGCGGTATCACCATCTACGACGACTTCGCTCACCACCCGACTGCCATCGCCACGACCCTGGACGGCCTGCGCAAGCGCATCGGTGATGCGCCGTTGATTGCGATCATTGAGCCGCGCTCCAATTCCATGAAGCTTGGCGCGCACCGCGACGGCTTACCGGAAAGCGTGGTCGATGCCGATCAGGTGATCTGGTACGCCCCGGCCAACCTCGGCTGGGACCTGGGCGCGACCGCTGCGTTGTGCACCGTGCCGTCGATAGTCAGCGATTCGTTGGAAGGCATCATCGAACGCGTGAAGTCCCAGGCCCAACCTGGCACCCACGTGGTCATCATGAGCAACGGCGGCTTTGGCGGCCTGCACGGCAAGCTCGCCGAGGCACTCAAATGAACAGCGGCCCGGAACGCATCACACTGGCGATGACGGGTGCTTCGGGCGCCCAGTACGGTTTACGCCTGCTTGACTGCCTGATCCGCGAAGACCGCGAGGTGCATTTCCTGATCTCCAAGGCTGCGCAACTGGTGATGGCCACCGAAACCGACGTCACGCTGCCCGCCAAACCGCAGACGATGCAGGCTTTCCTGACCGAATACACCGGCGCCGCCGCCGGGCAGATCAAGGTGTACGGCAAGGAAGACTGGATGTCGCCGGTGGCATCGGGCTCCGGTGCGCCAGCGGCGATGGTGGTGGTGCCGTGCTCGACCGGGACGCTGTCGGCGATTGCGACCGGCGCCTGCAACAACTTGATCGAGCGGGCGGCCGACGTCACGCTGAAGGAGCGCCGCCAGCTGATTCTGGTGCCGCGTGAGGCACCGTATTCGAGCATTCATCTGGAGCACATGCTCAAGTTGTCGAACATGGGGGTGACGATTTTGCCGGCCTCGCCAGGCTTCTATCATCAGCCACAGACCATCGATGACTTGATCGACTTTGTGGTGGCGAGGATTCTCAATCTGCTGAACATCCCGCAAGACATGCTGCCGCGCTGGGGGGAACACCATTTGAGCAGCGATGAATAAGCTGCTGATCATGGTGCTGGTGTTGCAACTGACGGGTTGCGCCACGGCGCGCACCCTCGATGCGGCCAAACCCGGGGCGCCCGTGGTGTACTCGGGCACGCGTCTGGATTTGTATGCGATGAACGGCGGTTGCTGCGCGAAGGACCGGTTTGGCGCCGAAGCACCGAGCTATCCCGGTGTCGACCTGCCGGCCAGCGCATTGCTCGATACGCTGTTGCTGCCGTTGTCTGTGCTGACGGTGATCGGCGTCAGCTTCCAGGCAACTGGCGGTCTCTAGCTGATCGTTCCCACGCTCTGCTTGGGAACGATCCTTGTGGGGCATTATTTGCCGAGTTTACGCAGCTCATCCGACTCGACGATCCGCACGCCATCCTGCTCTTCCAGCGCCAGCCGCCACATCGCCCGCGCCAATTGGCAGGCCTCGATGCCGCGATATTTGCCGGGGATAAGTCGCGACAACGGTCCGGCAATTTGCTCCGCCATGCGCGGTTCCAGGCGATCGCCCAGCAGCAATGAAGGCCGACAGATGGTCAGTTGTGGCCAATTCTGTGCGATCAACGCGTATTCCATCTCGCCTTTGACCCGATTGTAGAAAACAGGCGACCTGCGATCGGCCCCCAAGGCACTGATCACGATCAGGTGCCGTGCGCCCATTTCCCGCGCACGCTTGGCGAACGCTACCACCATGTCCAGATCGACCGCGCGGAAGGCTTGTTCGGAGCCGGCCTGCTTGATCGTGGTGCCAAGGCAGCAGTAGGCAATGTCGACGCGACCGTTGAGTTGCGGCAAAAACACCGCCGGGTCGCCGACCGGGTTTTCCAGATGAGGATGCTCGGCCAATGGCCTGCGTGAGGGGGCCAGTACCCTTGATATCGTTGGCTCATTGAGCAAGCGATCAAGCAAATGTTCACCGGTCAGCCCGGTAGCACCGGCAAGCAATACATGCTGAGGCGTCAAGTACATAGTGTTTCCCCCTTGATACTGTTCAGCTTAGTTGCTGTTTGCATCCCTGCTGCTTATAGAGACACTTTGCAAAGCTTTTCGTGCCTGCTGCTTGCGCAAGAGCTGCCAGTGGGAGAGGACGGTTTTCGGTGCCCAGATCTGCGGTTCAGAGGCTTCGAAGTTGTCAGCCAGTTCGCGCTCGGCCACCGTGGCCTTGGCCAGTTTGAAGGCTTGCTCGAGGTCGTCGGTCTGGTTCAACGCCTGGGCGAACAGCGCGTCGCCGAAGTAGGTGAAGTTGGCTTCTTCCGAGCAGCCGAAGGACACGCGGTCGGCCCGCGAGGCGGTCATGATCAGCGTACGTTCGTCCTTGAGGGCAGGGAGGAAGCCGCCGGAGTAGCAGGCCGAGATGACGATGATCTTGTCGCGATTCTTCAGGGGGGCAAGCACCGCGGCCAGTTCGTCGGCCGGCAAATCGGCCAGCTCCATACGCGGCTGGTCGAGTACCAGCTCATGTTCGCTGGTGCCGTGGCTGGTCAGGTAGATGAAGATCAAATCTTCCGGACCGCTGCGTTCGGCGAGGGTCAGTGCCGCGCGCCGCAGGTTTTCCCGGGTGGCCATCGGCCGGTCTACAAGGTGATCGCGATGGTTGACCAGGCGGATCTGGCCGAAAGCGCCGAAGCGGCTGTTTAGCATGTTGCTGACGTAATCGGACTCGCGCAGGAAAACGCTCTGCTTGCCGTCACCGCCCACGGTCAAGGTGTACAGCTCGACGGCTGGCGTGGAAGCCGGCACTTTGGTCAGTGCATCGTCGAGCAAGCGGCCCTGGGCCAGCAAGCCGAGCTCCAGGCTGTCGGGCAACAATTTGCCATCGGCATCGCGCACACGTTGACCATTGGCCCACGTACCGCTTTGTACCGTGCCATCTGTCAGCACCAGCGTGCCGCGACCCGAATAGGCATCTGTATCGAACTGGCCGATGTAGAAGCTGCCGTCGGGGAGGTTCAAACGGCCCTCGCCGCTGAAGCGCCAGTCGCTGAACTGGCCGACGTAATGACTGGCATCGGCGCCGATCAGCTCGCCCTTGCCGTTCAGCGAGCCTTCCTTGAACTGACCCAGCCAGACATCGCCGTCGGCATTTTCGTAGCGGCCCTTGCCGTTCAGTTGATTGTTCTTGAAACCGCCGACGTAGATGTCACCGTCAGCGCTATTGAAGGTGCCGTTGCCTTCCAGTTGCCCGTTGACGAAGTGTCCGGTGAACTGATTGCCGCTGGCATCGCCACGCTGGCCTTCACCGTTGGGTTTGCCGTTGGCGAATTGGCCCTGGTAGGAGCTGCCGTCTTCGAGTTCGAGACGACCGAGCCCTGAATACTGATCGGCCTTGAATTCACCGCGATAGGTCATGCCGTTTTCTTTGAGCGTGCCTTCACCGTCGCGGCGCCCGAGTTTGAATCCCCCGGAGTAACTGCTGCCGTTGGTGGTCAGCGTGCCTTGGCCGTCGAATAGCCCCTGGTTGAATTGCCCGCGATAAACCTCGCCGTTGCTGCCATGCCATTCGCCTTGGCCATGCCATTGGCCTTTGTCGAATTCGCCTGCATACCAGCTGCCGTTCGGGTAGTCGACGCGGCCCTGGCCTTGCAGCAAGCCATTGACCAGATCGCCGCGATAGCGCCCACCGTCCGGCAAGCGGGCATCAGGGGGCAACAGCGATTCGCCATCTCCGCAAGCGGTAAGCAACAGGGTCAAAGCAAGGAGGGCGAGTGAGCGCATAGCGGGATCCGGGCAATTAGGCGACCGAGTATGCCGCAGCTATGTGTCGTATATATAGAGACGCGGCGCGAAACAGCGTTAGCTGTTTCGCAATCAGGCATGTATCAGACGAAACAGAGGGACAGCGGCTCGGCAATATACGCCGGTTTGTCCGACCCTTCGATCTCAAGCGTGGCGGTGGCTTTGAGCAGCCATTGGCCGGGTTTTTTCTCGGTGACCTCGTTCATGTCGACTTTGAGCCGAACCCTGGAGTTGACCTTCACCGGCTGGATGAAACGTACGCTGTCCAGGCCATAGTTGACCACCATCTTGACCCCTTCAGGCAGGACCAGGATGTCTTCCATCAGTTTCGGAATCAGCGACAGCGACAGGAATCCGTGGGCGATCGTGCTGCCAAATGGCGTTTGCGCGGCTTTGACCGGGTCGACGTGGATGAACTGATAATCGCCTGTGGCTTCTGCGAACAGGTTGATGCGCTCCTGATCGATGGTGAGCCATTCGGAACGTCCAAGTTCCTTGCCGACATAATCTTTGAGCTCTGCAACGGGAACATAGGGCATTGAGACTCTCCTTGTGTTTCATCGGTTTTTTAGTTTTTCGGGTGGGGGGATTTGACCTCCCTGCGAACCACTTTAGATCAACATGGCAATTTGCTCCGGTCAACTGACCATGCTTTTGGCGAATGCCGATCCATAGCGTTGACGTGCTTATAATGCCCGGCCCCTTTTTGTGGGGAAAGCGTGTGGAGATGCGGGATGTTGTTACGTGGCCTGACCTGGCTGGTGTTGTTCCAATTGATGGGGACAGCCCTCAATCATTTGTTTTTACCGGTGCTGCCCGGGCCGATTATCGGCCTGCTGCTGTTGCTGGTGTACCTGATTTCACGCGGGCAAGTCGGTGAGCCTTTGAACCTGGCAGCCAGCAGTCTGCTGCGCTATTTGCCGTTGCTGCTGGTGCCACCCGCCGTGGGCGTCATGGTGTACGCCAAGGACATCGCCGCGGACTTCTGGGCCATCGTCGGCGCACTGGTGTTGTCGCTGGTGCTGTCCATGGCGTTTGCCGGGGTGCTGATGCAGCGCATGGTCAAGCGTCATGCCCATCGTGGAGATAATTCATGATCCTCGACTGGCACGGTGCCCTGGACTCGGTGATTCATCATCCGTTGTTCGGCATTGGTATTACATTGGGCGCTTATCAGGTGGTGCTGGCGGCATTCGAGAAAACCCGCTGGATTTTTCTGCAGCCGGTGCTGGTGTCCATGCTGTTGGTGATTGGCGTGCTGACGGTGTCTGGCATCACCTTCGTTGAGTACCGCAAGAGCACCGAGATCCTCAGCATTCTGCTCGGGCCGGCGACGGTGGCGCTCGCGGTGCCGCTTTACCTTAATCTGCGGCGGATTCGGCAGTTGTTCTGGCCGATATTTACTACGCTGGTGATAGGCGGCGTGGTCGCCACGGGCATGGGCGTGTTGCTGGGCTGGTGGTTTGGCGCCGAACACATGATCCTCATGACCATGGCGCCCAAGTCAGTGACCTCGCCCATTGCGATGCTGGTGGCCGAGCAGATTGGTGGCGTCGCGGCGTTGGCGGCGGTGTTCGTGTTGATCACCGGCGTGATCGGTGCGATCTTCGGCCCGAGCCTGTTGACCCGGCTCGGTGTGCTCAGCCCTGAGGCGCGCGGCATGGCACTGGGCATGACCGCCCACGCCGTCGGCACGTCGGTGGCTTTGCAGGAAAGTGAAGAATGCGGCGCCTTCGCGGCGCTGGCGATGAGTCTGATGGGCGTGGCCACGGCGGTGTTCCTGCCGTTGGCGGTGTCGATGGTGGTGTAAGGAATTGTCTATGAGCTTGCCGCTTTTTCCGCTGAACACGGTGTTGTTTCCTGGTTGCATCCTCGACTTGCAGATATTCGAGGCGCGCTACCTGGACATGATCAGTCGCTGCATGAAACAGGGCAGTGGCTTCGGTGTGGTGTGCATCCTCGACGGCGAAGAAGTCGGCATAGCGCCGGCGGGTTACGCGTTGGTGGGGTGTGAGGCGCTGATCACCGATTTCAAGCAACAGGACAATGGCCTGCTGGGCATCCGGGTGCAGGGCGGACGGCGTTTTCACGTGTTGCGCTCTGAGGTGCAGCGCGATCATTTGACCATCGCTGACGTCGAGTGGCTGGAAGATGAGCCTGAGCAACCGTTGCAGGACGAAGATGCCGACCTGGTGGCGCTGCTCAAGGCGCTCGCCGAACACCCAATGGTCGAGGCGCTGAACATGGGGACTGAAGCGACCGGACAACAGTCGTTGGCCAATCAACTGGCGTATCTGCTGCCGTTCGCCGAAGTGGACAAGATCGACCTGCTGCAACTCGATGACCCGCAGCAGCGACTGGATGCAATCCAGGCGCTGCTCGATGAGTTGCAGGGTGAGTTGTTCGCCTGATCAGTAGGCATACCGCAACATCGCAGTCGGCAAATGCCGCAACGCAAAGAACCCGAACAGTGCCACCATTGGAGGCAATACAAGCCACCAGACTTTGGATGGCATCGGGTTGAGCGGCGTCTGGCGCTGGCTCAGCCACAGGCTCGCCGCGCATACGCACGCCGCCAGCATTGCGCCGGCCAGCACATCCGTTGGCCAATGCGCCCCCAGATACACCCGGGAAAGGGAAATCGCCAGCGCCGGCAAGCAGCCGAGCAGCAGCCACGTCAGGCGCATGCGCGGCGGTTGGCCGCGACCGGCCAGCACGGCGAGGGTCAGGAACAAGGCGAATGACCCCGAGGCGTGACCGCTGGGCATGCTGTAGCTGGTGAGCGGATCGCTTAGCACTTCCGGGCGGATGCGGGCGAAAAACTGTTTGGTGAACGTATTGCCCAGGGCGGTGAAGAGCAGGGTGCCGCCAGCGAAGATTGCCTGGCGCCATTGCCGGGTGAGCAGCAGCAAACCGGTCAGCAGGACGCTGAACACCAGCATGTTGCGGAACTCGCCGATCAGCGTGAAGGTGACGGCCACTTCATCGAGCATCGGGCTTCGGTGTTCCTGCACCAGGGTCATCACGCCTTGATCGAGCGCAGTAAGGTGCGGGTAGCCGATGAACAGTCCCAGCAGAATCAGAAAGCTCATGCCGCTAATCAGCAGCGTTGCCTTGCGATGGCGACGCATGCTGCTGGTAATGCTCAAGCCCACCATGACGGCGATGCTGCCCGCGACGATCCCGGCCTCGGGCCAGAATCCGTCCGGCAATGGCAGGCGGATGGCCGCGCCCGTGGCCCAGCCGGGCAGCAGGTAGGCAACGCTCCAGCCCGCGGCGGCCAGCAGACTGACGGCGGCGAAGCGCGGGAAGGGCATGTCGAACATCCCGGCGACCATTGGCAGCATCGGCCGTAGCGGGCCGATAAAGCGGCCGACCAGCAGACTGGCAATACCGTAGCGCTGGAAATACGACTCGGCGCCGGCGATCCATTCCGGGTGATGACGCAACCCTGGCAGGCGCCGGATGTTCTGGTGGAAATGTCGACCGATGAAGTACGAGACGACATCGCCCAGCACCCCGGCGACGAACCCGAGCAATAGCGTTTCGCTCAATGACAGTGCTCCGCTGCCGGCTAGTACCGCTACGGCAAACAGCAAGACCGTGCCAGGCACGATCAACCCGGCAATCGCCAGGCACTCCACAAAGGCCACTATGAACACTGCCGCAGCCAGCCATTGCGGGTTAGCCGCCAACCAACCGGTCACGCTATCGAGCCATGGGCCCATAAAAACAACTCCATTGAATGTTCAGTTGGCCCCGAAAAGGACGAATCTTCAAAATGTCACGAATCCCTGTGGGAGCGGGCTTGCCGCGATGGAGTCAGGACGGTCGATATCAATATCGACCCATGCGACCCCATCGCGGGCAGGCCCGCTCCCACAGGGATTCCGGTTTACCTAGGGTCCGGGCCCGTTAAGTCAGAAAAAAATAATCGCGACCTTCAACCTGCCCCCGTCGCAGCGGGTTGCGCGTGCAATACGGCGCGTAAGCCGCATCGATGAAGCGATACATCAAATGCTCATCACGTCCTTGGGGGATGCCCAGGCGCGTGGTCTGGATGATGTGAACCGGTGCCGGGCCGACATTTTCCACCAGCAGCACTTCATGATCGAAGCGTTTGGCGTCCCAGACCGGCACCTTCAGGCCTAGCGATTTGCAAAGCAATGTCTGTCCGGCGCACAGCTTTTGCGAGGGGCGAGGCCTTCCTTGTGCATCAGGATTGTTCAGCAGCATCTGCGCCAGACTCGCCGGCCCGCTCAATTCATCGACCCATGGATAGGCGGATTTGATCAATACCGCGTTGCCGGGACCTTTGGCGCTGAAGTTCAGGGAGTCGCCACCACGGGCGTAATACATATAGATGTGGCCGCCATCCAGAAACAAAGCCTTACGCTTTTCTGTGTAGCCAAGGGACGCGTGGCTGCCTTTTTCTTCGCAGTAATAGGCTTCGGTCTCGATGATGCGAGCACTGAGCCACAGGTCGCCGACCCGGTGGCGGATGATTTTGCCCAGTAAATCCCGGGCCAGCGTTTGGGCGTCTCTGTCGAAAAAGGCGTCCGGGAGCCCTGTGGGAAGGGGCGCGACGGACGTGCTAACAGTCAGGTTTGACATAATGAACGGCATTATTCAGGGCTGATTGAGCGGCGATGATAACAATTTGCGGCTTAATCACGGCTGAACGTCGGCAAATTGCCCTCCATTTCGACCATCCGCCCGTCACCGCTGTTAGTCGAGGGACGCGACAGCTATAATCTGCCGCTTTACTCTTTACCAAGACCTTAGCAAAGACCACTCCAGACCATGACTGAGTCCGTTCTTGACTACATGACCCGCCTGGGTCGCGCTGCCCGCGAGGCCTCTCGCGTCATTGGCTGTGCCAGCACTGCGCAAAAGAACCGCGCGCTGCAGGCAGCTGCCAATGCGCTGGATGCTGCACGCGCCGAGCTGACGGCTGCCAATGAGCTGGATTTGGCCGCTGGTCGTGCCAGTGGTCTTGAGCCGGCATTGCTTGAGCGCCTGGCGCTGACCCCGGAGCGCATCGACGGCATGATCGTCGGCTTGCGTCAGGTGGCGGCATTGCCGGACCCGGTCGGTGCGATCCGCGACATGAGCTTCCGTCCGTCGGGCATTCAGGTTGGCAAGATGCGCGTGCCGTTGGGCGTGATCGGGATCATCTACGAATCCCGGCCGAATGTGACGATCGACGCTGCCAGCCTGTGCCTGAAGTCCGGTAACGCAACCATTCTGCGCGGCGGTTCCGAGGCCATTCATTCCAACCGTGCCATCGCCGCCTGCATCCAGCGTGGCCTGGCCGAGGCCGAGCTTCCGGCCGCCGTGGTGCAAGTGGTCGAAACCACTGATCGCGCCGCCGTTGGCGCGCTGATCACCATGCCCGAATACGTCGACGTGATCGTGCCCCGTGGTGGCCGAGGCCTGATCGAGCGGGTCAGTCGCGATGCCCGCGTGCCGGTGATCAAGCACCTGGACGGCATCTGCCACGTGTTTGTCAGTGCCCACGCCGATCTGCCCAAAGCCCAGCGCATTGCCTTCAACGCCAAGACTTACCGTTATGGCATCTGCGGCGCGATGGAAACGCTGCTGGTGGATCAGGCCGTTGCCAAGGATTTTCTGCCATCGATGGCTGCACAGTTCCGCGAAAAAGGCGTCGAGCTGCGCGGTTGCGAACGCACGCGAGCGATCATCGACGCAGCGGTGGCCGCTGAAGAAGACTGGACCACCGAATACCTGGCGCCGATTCTGTCGATCCGCGTGGTCGACGGACTGGACCAGGCCATCGAACACATTAACAAGTACGGCTCCCATCACACCGACTCTATCGTCAGCGAAAACCTCGCAGACACCCGGCGTTTTGTGGCGCAAGTCGATTCCTCGTCGGTGATGATCAATACGCCGACCTGTTTCGCCGATGGCTTTGAATACGGATTGGGTGCCGAGATTGGCATTTCTACTGATAAGCTGCACGCCCGCGGCCCGGTGGGCCTCGAGGGGCTGACCTGCGAGAAGTACATCGTGGTCGGTGATGGTCAGTTACGCGGTCAGGCGTCGGTCTGAGTTGGCCGACCTTGACCCGACAGCCCAAGTGACCGCCGGCGAGCCACAACCTCGCCGCATTGGCGTACTGGGCGGGACTTTCGACCCGGTGCACATCGGCCATTTGCGCGGTGCGCTGGAAGTCGCCGAATCGCTGGCGCTGGATGAATTACGCCTGACGCCGAGTGCCAGGCCGCCTCACCGCGGTACGCCACAGGTGTCGGCGCAGGACCGGCTGGCAATGGTCGAGTGCGCGGTGGCCGGTGTGGCGCCGTTGGTGGTGGACGCGCGGGAGTTACAGCGCGACAAACCGTCCTACACTATCGATACCCTGGAACTGATGCGTGCCGAAATGGCCGCCTCTGACCAGGTTTTTCTACTTTTGGGCTGGGACGCATTTTGCGGCCTGCCCACTTGGCATCGCTGGGAAGAGTTGCTCCAGCATTGCCACATCCTGGTGCTGCAACGCCCGGATGCCGACAGCGAACCGCCGGATGCCTTGCGCAATCTGTTGGCGGCACGCTCGGTGAGCGACCCGCTGGCCCTCAAAGGGCCGAGCGGACAGATTGCATTCGTCTGGCAGACACCGCTCGCGGTATCCGCCACCCAGATCCGTCAACTGCTGGCCAGCGGTAAGTCGGTACGTTTCCTGGTGCCCGACGCGGTCCTGGCCTACATCGATGCGCACGGTCTCTACCGTGCGTCGAACTGAAAAGAGGCATGCTTCCAGGCACGCAATGACGTGCAGTGAAGCGCCCGAACATACGAGCAAAACGAGTTTTATATGACTGACAAAGACGTAACTAAAGTAAAGCGCAAAGGCACATTCAAGAGCGCTCCGCTGCCAGTAGAGGCTCCAACCGGGCCGGAGCTGCGCGGTGAAGAACTGGTCAAGGTTGCCGTGGCTGCCCTGGAAGACGTCAAGGCCCAGGACATCCAGGTCATCGACGTTCGTGAAAAGCAGAGCATCACTGACTTCATGATCATCGCTACCGGTACCTCCAACCGCCAGATCGGCGCGATGCTGGACAAGGTTCGCGAAGCCGTCAAAGCCCAAGGCGTCAAGCCGCTGGGTGAAGAAGGCAAGGGCGACAGCGACTGGGTCCTGCTGGATATGGACGATGTCATCGTGCACATGATGACCGCTTCGGCCCGTCAGTTTTACGACCTGGAGCGCCTGTGGTCCGGTGCTGAACAGAGCCGCGCTCTGAACGCTGCTCACCACAGCCCGGAAAACACCCATGAGCACTTCATCAAGCTCAACAAAGACCAGCAATAAGGGACCGCTGTGCGACTGCGACTGATCGCCGTCGGTTCCCGCATGCCCAAATGGGTGGAAGAAGGCTGGCATGAGTATGCCAAGCGCCTTCCGTCCGAGCTGGCGCTGGAACTGGTGGAAATACCGCTCAATACCCGTGGCAAGAACGCCGACGTGGCGCGCTTTATCCGTCAGGAAGGCGAAGCCATGCTGGCCAAGGTCGGGCCGAACGAGCGCGTTGTGACCCTCGAAGTCCACGGCAAGCCCTGGAGCACCGAGCAACTGGCGGTCGAACTCGATCGCTGGCGGCTGGATTCGCGCACGGTCAACTTCATGGTCGGCGGCCCCGAAGGGCTGGCGCCGGAAGTCTGTGCGCGAGCTGATCAGCGCTGGTCGTTATCGCCGTTGACGTTGCCGCACCCGCTGGTGCGGATTCTGATCGGCGAACAGCTGTATCGTGCCTGGACAGTGCTGTCCGGCCACCCTTACCACAAGTAGTTCTGCCCTCATGTCCCAGCCGATCCGCATCAAGGACCACGAAAAAGACGCCCGTCTGGTGCGTGGCCGCGTCGTGTTCGGGGCAATTGCGGTGGTGACGCTGATCTGTGTGCTGATCGCGCGACTGTATTTCCTCCAGGTGATTCAGTACGAATACCACTCGACTCTGTCGGAAAACAACCGTGTCCACGTGCAGCCGATTCCGCCGACGCGCGGGCTGATTTTCGACCGCAATGGTGTAGTGGTGGCCGACAACCGGCCCAGCTTCAGCCTGAGCATGACCCGCGAGCGTTCCGGCGACTGGCAGCAAGTGCTCGATGTGATTGTCGAAGTGCTGGAACTGACGCCCGAGGACCGGGTGATCTTCGAGAAGCGCATGCGTCAGGGGCGTCGGCCGTTCGAGCCGGTGCCGATCCTGTTCGAGCTGACCGAAGAGCAGATCGCCCGGATTGCGGTCAATCAGTTCCGTCTGCCTGGCGTGGAAGTGGTTGCGCAACTGGTTCGGCACTATCCGCAGGGCGCGCACTTTGCGCACTCGGTGGGGTACATGGGCCGGATCAACGAGAAAGAGCTGAAGTCGCTCGATCCGGTGAGTTACAGCGGCACCCATCAAATTGGTAAAACCGGCATCGAGCGCTTCTACGAGCCCGAGCTGCACGGTCAGGTGGGGTACGAAGAAGTCGAAACCAACGCTCGGGGCCGCGTATTGCGCGTGCTCAAGCGTACCGATCCGATTCCCGGCAAGGACATTGTCCTGAGCCTGGACATCAAATTGCAGGAAGCCGCCGAAGCCGCGCTCGGCGGGCGCCGTGGCGCTGTCGTTGCGCTGGACCCGAAAACCGGCGAAGTGTTGGCGATGGTCAGCCAGCCGAGCTTCGATCCGAACCTGTTTGTTACCGGCATCAGCTTCAAAGCCTATTCCGAGCTGCGCGATTCCATCGACCGCCCGCTGTTCAACCGCGTGTTGCGTGGTCTGTACCCGCCGGGTTCGACCATCAAGCCAGCGGTGGCCATCGCCGGTCTGGATTCGGGTGTGGTGACGGCATCGACCCGGGTTTTCGATCCCGGTTACTACATGCTGCCCAACTACGATCACAAATACCGCAACTGGAACCGTACCGGTGACGGCTACGTCGACCTGGACACGGCCATCATGCGTTCCAACGACACCTACTTCTATGACCTGGCCCACAAGCTGGGGATCGATCGATTGTCGGCGTACCTGGGTAAGTTCGGTATCGGCCAGAAGGTGTCTTTGGACATGTTCGAAGAATCGCCGGGGTTGATGCCGTCTCGCGAGTGGAAACGCGCGACCCGCCGTCAAGCCTGGTTCCCGGGCGAAACGCTGATTCTGGGGATTGGTCAGGGCTACATGCAGTCAACGCCGCTGCAACTGGCCCAGGCGACGGCGCTGGTCGCCAACAAAGGTGTCTGGAACCGTCCGCACCTGGCCAAGACCGTCGAAGGCGTGAAGCCCAAGGATGAAAATCCGATGCCGGACATCATTTTGCGTGACCCGTCCGACTGGACCAAGGTCAACCACGGCATGCAGCAAGTGATGCATGGCGCCCGGGGGACCGCGCGCAAGGCATCGATCGGCGCGCAATACCGCATCGCCGGTAAAAGTGGTACGGCCCAGGTGGTCGCGATCAAGCAGGGCGAGAAGTACGACCGTTCCAAGGTTCAGGAGCGCCATCGCGACCACGCCTTGTTCGTCGGTTTCGCGCCAGCCGACAACCCGCAAATCGTGGTGTCAGTGATGGTCGAGAACGGCGAGTCCGGTTCCGGCGTCGCGGCACCTGTGGTGCGTCAAGTCATGGACGCCTGGCTCCTGGACCAGGACGGCCGACTGAAAGCCGAATACGCCAGCCCTATCAGTGCGGAGGCTACAGCCAGTGATGAATAATTTTGATCGCATGCTCTCCAGTGAGGATGTGATGCGTCGCCGTGCCACGCTGTTGCAGCGTCTGCACATCGATGGCCCGTTGTTGATTCTGCTGCTGACCCTCGCGGCCGGCAGCCTGTTCGTGCTGTATTCGGCCAGTGGCAAGAGCTGGGATTTGCTGGCCAAGCAAGCCACCTCGTTCGGCATCGGGCTGGTGTCGATGATCGTTATCGCTCAGTTCGAACCGCGTTTCATGGCTCGCTGGGTGCCGATCGGCTATGTACTCGGCGTGCTGTTGCTGGTGGTGGTGGATGTCATGGGCCACAACGCCATGGGCGCCACGCGCTGGATCAACATCCCGGGGGTGATCCGCTTTCAGCCTTCGGAATTCATGAAGATCCTGATGCCGGCAACCATCGCCTGGTACCTGTCCAAGCGCACGCTGCCGCCGCAGCTCAAGCATGTTGCCGTCAGTCTGTTTCTGATCGGCCTGCCCTTTATTCTCATCGTGCGTCAGCCCGACCTCGGCACCTCGCTGCTGATCCTGGCCGGCGGCGCTTTCGTCCTGTTCATGGGTGGTTTGCGCTGGCGCTGGATCCTCAGCGTGATTGCCGCTGCGGTGCCGGTAGCCGTGGCGATGTGGTTTTTCATCATGCACGACTACCAGAAGCAGCGAATCCTGACGTTCCTCGACCCGGAAAGTGATCCGCTGGGCACTGGCTGGAACATCATTCAGTCCAAGGCCGCCATCGGCTCCGGCGGTGTATTCGGCAAGGGCTGGCTGCTCGGCACCCAGTCGCACCTGGACTTCCTGCCTGAAAGCCACACCGACTTCATTATTGCGGTGTTGGGCGAAGAGTTCGGCCTGGTGGGCATTTGCGCACTGCTGCTGATTTATCTCTTGTTGATCGGTCGTGGGCTGGTCATTACCGCCCAGGCCCAGACATTGTTCGGCAAATTGCTCGCGGGCAGCTTGACCATGACGTTTTTTGTTTACGTTTTCGTCAACATCGGTATGGTCAGTGGCCTGTTACCGGTTGTGGGGGTTCCGTTGCCGTTCATTAGCTACGGGGGAACTTCGCTGGTGACGCTACTGTCAGCGTTTGGGGTTTTGATGTCGATCCATACCCATCGTAAGTGGATCGCACAGGTTTGAATAAGGTGAAGATTTCAATGCAAGTAGTGCATGGCTGGGCGACTCGATACGCGCCGTGGGTCGGCCTGGTAAGCATCCTTGGCACGGCGCAGGACGCGCTGGCCGGCGATTACGAAGGCTCACCCCAGGTGGCCGAATTCGTCGGTGAAATGACCCGCGACTACGGTTTTGCCGGTGAACAGCTGATGGGCGTGTTCCGCGAAGCCGAGCGCAAGCAGTCGATTCTTGATGCGATCTCGAAACCCGCCGAACGCGTCAAGCAGTGGAACGAATACCGCCCGATGTTCATCACCGACGCGCGCATCGCCCGTGGCGTGGACTTCTGGCGTCAACATGAGGCCGTATTGGCGCGTGCCGAGAAGGAATACGGTGTGCCGGCCCAGGTCATCGTTTCGATTATTGGCGTTGAGACCTTTTTCGGTCGCAATACCGGAAATTTCCGGGTGATCGATGCCTTGTCGACCCTGGGTTTCGACTATCCTCCTCGTGCCGAATTCTTCCGCAAGGAATTGCGTGAGTTCCTGTTGCTGGCCCGGGAAGAACAGGTCGATCCATTGACCCTCAAAGGCTCCTACGCCGGGGCAATGGGCTTGCCGCAGTTCATGCCGAGCAGCTTCCGCGCTTATGCAGTGGACTTCGACGGTGATGGGCACATTAATATCTGGACCAATCCGGACGATGCCATCGGCAGCGTCGCCAGTTACTTCAAGCTTCACGGGTGGGTCGCCGGCGAACCGGTGGTCAGTCGCGCCGATGTTCGTGGCGAGCAGGTCGACGAAGGTTTGACGACGGGCATCGAGCCGACTAAAACGGTCGGGGAGTTGCGAGCCTTGGGCTGGTCGAGTCATGATGCGCTGCGTGATGATATGCCGGTTACGGCTTTCCGTCTGGAAGGCGATAATGGCGCCGAATACTGGATGGGCCTGAAGAATTTTTACGCAATCACGCGTTATAACCGCAGCGTGATGTACGCCATGGCTGTACATCAACTGTCTGAACAGCTTGTCCAAGCACGGGGCGTCAAGTAATGCGGGCATTGCCTATGAATAAACCCCTGAAGCTGATGGCATTCGCTGCATTGGCGGTGCTGCTCGCCAGTTGTTCGACCAGTCGCGCGCCGACGCAAAAGTCTTCGACCGCCGTCCGCGCCATGCCGGGCCTGGACATCAACCGGGCTCACAAGGATGGCGCGCCGTGGTGGGACGTCGACGTGTCGCGCATCCCGGATGCCACACCGACCCTGCACTCCGGTCCTTACAAGGCCAACCCGTATACGGTGCTGGGCAAGACCTACTTCCCGCTTCAAGACTCCAAGACCTATGTCGCCTCGGGCACGGCGTCGTGGTACGGCACCAAGTTTCACGGCCAGAACACCGCCAACGGCGAGGTGTATGACCTGTACGGCATGAGCGCCGCGCACAAGACTTTGCCACTGCCGAGTTACGTTCGGGTGACCAACCTGGACAACAACAAGAGCGTGATCCTGCGGGTCAATGACCGTGGGCCGTTCTACTCCGACCGGATCATCGACTTGTCCTACGCTGCCGCCAAGAAGCTTGGTTATGCCGAAATAGGTACGGCGCGGGTCAAGGTTGAGGGCATCGATCCGCAACAGTGGTGGGCACAGAAGGGCCGTCCGGCGCCTTTGATGCTCAACGAGCCCCAAGTAGCGCAAAATGCCGCGCCGACGATTACCGCATCGGCCGGTACCGTCGAGCAATGGACGCCACCGCCGCAGCAACACGCTGCGGCTGTTGTGCCCGTTCAGCTTGATGCAAAAAAAAACGCTTCTGTACCAGCCTCTGGCCAGTATCTGCAGGTGGGCGCGTTCGCCAACCCGGACGCTGCAGAACTCCTGAGATCGAAGCTAAGCGGGATGGTGAGCGCTCCGGTGTTCATCAGCTCGATCGTGCGCAATCAACAGACGTTGCATCGGGTGCGTCTGGGGCCGATCGGTTCGCCGGGTGAAATCCAGCAGGTGCAGAATAGTGTGCGTCTGGCCAATCTCGGTTCGCCGAGCCTGGTCACCGCCGAGTAAGACGTAGTACTTGATTGATGGTTCGCTTGCGGTTTGGGGGGCGAACCGGGTTGTTGGCTCGTGAAGAACAAAAGCCCGGCAAGGGTTACTGAGTTGAGCAACTGAACACGCGATGGCCCGTTAGAAGGTCATCTGATTAGTTTTGCCTTTGGGCAGTTTCCATTAGCGATTTCGAGAGACGGATGAACATCACCACCTTTGCCAAACGCCTGTTCCTGCTAGTCCCGCTACTCCTCTCGCCCGCCGCTTTCGCGGTCGAGATGATGCCATCACCACCACAATTGGCTGCTAAAGCCTATGTGCTCATGGATGCCAGCAGCGGCAACGTGCTGGTCGAGAACAATGGTGATCAGCGTCTGCCTCCGGCCAGCCTGACCAAGCTGATGACCGCGTACATCGCGACGCTGGAAATCCGTCGTGGCCAGATCGGCGAAAACGATCCGGTGACTGTCAGCGAAAACGCCTGGCGTACCGGCGGTTCCCGGATGTTCATCAAGGTCGGCTCGCAGGTTACTGTCAGCGACCTGCTGCACGGCATCATCATTCAGTCGGGTAACGACGCCAGCGTTGCGCTTTCCGAGCACATCGCCGGCAGCGAAGACGCCTTCGCTGACCTGATGAACAAAACCGTGGCCGACCTGGGCATGACCAACACCCACTTCATGAACCCGACCGGTCTGCCGAACCCTGAGCACTACTCGTCGGCTCACGACATGGCTGTGCTGGCTCGCGCGATCATCCACGAAGACCCGGCTCACTATGCGATCTACTCGCAGAAAGAGTTCTTCTGGAACGGCATCAAGCAACCTAACCGCAACCTGCTGCTGTGGCGCGACAAGACGGTCGACGGTCTGAAAACCGGTCACACCGACGAAGCGGGCTATTGCATGGTGTCTTCGGCTGTACGTGACGGCATGCGCCTGATTGCCGTGGTGTTCGGCACCAACAGCGAAGTGGCTCGCGCCTCCGAAACCCAGAAGTTGCTGACCTACGGTTTCCGTTTCTTCGAAACCCAGACCTTCTATCAGAAAGGCGCCGAGCTGGCTCAGGCACCTGTCTGGAAGGGCAGCACCAATCAAGTCAAGGCCGGCCTGGCTGAAGACCTGACCATGACCCTGCCAAAAGGCCAGCTGAAAAAGCTCGCCGCCAGCATGACCATGAACCCGCAACTGGTTGCGCCAATCGCCAAGGGCGACGTGATCGGTAAAGTCGAAGTGAAACTGGACGACAAGGTGGTGCACAGCGCCGACCTGATCGCCCTGGACGCTGTCGAGGAGGGTGGTATCTTCCGTCGCATGTGGGATAGCATCCGTCTATTCTTCTACGGCTTGTTCAACTGATAGTGTGCACCTGCAAAGCCCCTCGCCGATCCGGCCTGGGGCTTTGCCTGTCGCCACGGCTTACGCTTACGAGGCCGTTACGCCATGACCGATACCGAAGTAAAGGCGCCTAAGATCGAATTTCCCAATGTTGATTACCCGGTTAAGGTGATCAGCGATACGGGTGTAGGCAACAAAGACAAGATCATCGAGATCGTCAAGAAACACGCGACGGTCAACGATGAACGCGTTGATGAGCGCCAAAGCACCAACGGCAAGTACACCACGATTCAGTTGCACATCGTCGCCACCGATCAGGACCAGCTGTACAACATCAACAGCGAACTGCGGGCGACCGGCTTCGTGCACATGGTGTTGTGATGCCCGGCACGCTGGGCTTTCGCGAGCTGGGTCAGATGGCTTACGAGCCGGTCTGGCATGCCATGCAGCGCTTCACCAACGAACGCGGCAGCAATGCCGCGGACGAGATCTGGCTGGTTGAACACCCTGCGGTGTTCACCCAAGGCCAGGCTGGCAAAGCCGAGCACTTGTTGCTGCCAGGGGATATCCCGGTGGTGCAGGTTGATCGCGGTGGTCAGGTGACTTATCACGGTCCCGGCCAATTGGTGGCCTACCTGTTGCTCGACGTTCGCAAGCTGGGTTTCGGCGTGCGTGACCTGGTCACCCGCATGGAGCACTGCCTGATCGAGTTGCTGGCCAGCTATGGCGTGACCGCCAACGCCAAGCCAGACGCGCCGGGTGTCTACGTCGAGGGAGCGAAAATCGCTTCCCTGGGCCTGCGGATCCGCCACGGTTGTTCCTTTCATGGCCTGGCCCTGAACGTGGATATGGACCTGGAACCGTTTCGACGGATTAATCCCTGCGGTTACGCCGGGCTGGCAATGACCCAGCTAAGCGATCACGCAGGATCGATTGAATTTGCCGAGGTAAGTGCCCGGCTGCGCGCGCAGCTCGTCAAACACCTCGACTATGCTGAGCAGACGACCCTAACGGGCGGAATCGACTGATATGACTACTGATGCAGTGCAAACCATGATCCCGACGCTTGATGTCACCGAGCGTCCGGCCCCGCGTGCCAAGGTTGAAGCCGGCGTCAAGCTGCGCGGCGCCGAGAAGGTTGCACGTATCCCGGTGAAGATCATTCCGACCACCGAACTGCCGAAGAAACCTGACTGGATTCGCGTGCGGATTCCGATTTCCCCGGAAGTCGACCGCATCAAGGCGCTGCTGCGCAAACACAAGCTGCACAGCGTGTGCGAAGAGGCTTCCTGCCCGAACCTGGGTGAGTGCTTCTCCGGTGGCACCGCGACCTTCATGATCATGGGCGACATCTGCACCCGTCGCTGCCCGTTCTGCGACGTTGGCCACGGTCGTCCGAAGCCATTGGACGTCAACGAGCCCGAAAGCCTGGCCATCGCCATCGCCGACCTCAAGCTCAAATACGTGGTGATTACCTCGGTTGACCGCGACGACCTGCGCGACGGCGGTGCCCAGCACTTTGCCGACTGCATTCGCGAGATCCGCAAGCTGTCGCCGAATGTGCAGCTCGAGACCCTGGTCCCGGACTACCGTGGCCGTATGGACGTCGCGCTGGAAATCACCGCTGCCGAGCCGCCGGATGTGTTCAACCACAACCTGGAAACCGTGCCGCGCCTGTACAAGGCAGCGCGTCCGGGTTCGGACTACCAGTGGTCGCTGACCCTGCTGCAACGCTTCAAGCAGATGATGCCGCACATTCCGACCAAATCCGGCCTGATGCTGGGCCTGGGCGAAACCGACGAAGAAGTCATCGAAGTCATGAAGCGCATGCGCGAGCACGACATCGACATGCTGACTCTGGGCCAGTACCTGCAACCGTCCCGCAGCCACTTGCCGGTCCAGCGTTTCGTGCACCCGGATACCTTCGCCTGGTTCGCCGAGGAAGGTTACAAAATGGGCTTCAAGAACGTCGCTTCCGGTCCGCTGGTACGTTCTTCGTACCACGCCGACGAACAGGCGAAGCTGGTCAAGGCCGAGCTGATGTCGTCCTGATCCACGGCGAGTAAGCAAAAGCGCCTGCAAGGTTTCTGACCTTGCGGGCGTTTTTTTGCCATGTTCACGGCAACTTGACCTCTTCTGTTTGTCCCCGTTCCTGACTACTGTGTGCTGAAGCTTTTTGCGCAGGGAGATTCATGGATGACTGTTCGACCGACTCACACGCTTTACCCTCACAAACCCGTCCCGGCGTTGCCCTCGCAAGGGCTGATCGGTGTGATTGCGCCTGCCGGTCCCGCGGGACTGGACACCGATAAAGCCATCGCCTGGATGCGCGCTCGCGGTTACGCACTGCGGGTGTTTCCCGGTGTGTACGAGCAGGATGGCTACCTGGCCGGAAGCGACGACGTACGGCTCAATGATTTGCACGCGGCGTTCGCTGACACCGAGGTCGACGCCATCATTTGCCTGCGCGGTGGGTACGGTACGCCGCGCTTGCTCGATCGTATCGATTTCGAGTTGCTGCAAAACAACGCGAAACCATTCATCGGCTACAGCGACATCACTGCGCTGCATGTCGCGATCAGCCGTTACGCCGGTTTCGTCACCTTTCACGGGCCGCTGCTCAATGCTGACTTGTTGGGAGAAAAGCAAAAACCGACCGAGTCTTCGTTTTTCAACATGCTCAGAGGGCAGGTGAAGGCTGGCAGTGTGCTGTCGCATCCGTCGGCTTACCCGCTGACCACAATCGAGCCGGGCATTGCTCACGGGCGTTTGCTGGGGGGCAATCTGTCGATGCTTGCCGCGACTATGGGCACGCCATTCGAGATAGAGGCCGAGGGCGTCATTCTGTTCATTGAGGACGTCAACGAGCCGCTGTATCGCATCGACCGTCTGCTGACCCATCTGCGCCTGGCGGGCACCTTGGGCAAGTTGCGCGGCGTTCTGGTGGGGGATGTGGCGGGGGTTGATACGGCGGCGCTGGAGCGTTTGCTCAAGCAGACCTTCGAACCGTTGCGGATTCCGGTGCTGTCCGGGTGGCGCAGCGGGCATTGCGATCCGAACCTGACGTTGCCGATGGGGGCACTGGTTCGATTGGACGCGGGGAAGAAGGAATTGGTGCTGGAGCAGGATGTGGTGGTCAAGCTGTAGGCATTTGTCGCCTGACAGTCAGTCTTCGCGAGCAAGCCCGCTCCCACAGTTGACCTAGTCCTTCCATAGGAATGCGGTCGAATGTGGGAGCGGGCTTGTTCGCGAAGGCGGCATCAGCCATTCGGCCGACTATCGGTTACGCAGTCCTTCCAGCAATTTGTGCGTCGGATATCCATCTGCTGGCCAGCCAAATGACTGCTGTGCGCTGCGGATCGCTTTGCGGGTGTTGGCACCAATGATGCCATCCGGCGTGCCTGCATCGTAGTTCTGCGCGCTCAACAAGCTTTGCAGTTCGATCCGTTCGGTACGGCTCAGCGGCAAATCATCTTTTGGCCAAGTGCCGCTGATCAAACCTCCACCAGTGAAGCGCTCGGATAACAGGCTCACGGCCAACGCATAGGAGGAGGAATTGTTGTACTTGAGGATTGCGCGGAAGTTGTCGAGCACCAGGAACGCCGGGCCACGATAGCCGGCCGGCAACAGCAGGGCGGCTGACAGGTGTTCCGAGCCCGCTGGAACCTGGGCACCATTGGGTAGCGAGACGCCCAGTTGCAGCCATTCGGCAACGCTCTTGCGCAGGATGCCATCGGCCAGCACATAGTTGAAGCTGCCTGGCAGCTGCACTTCAAAACCCCACGGCTGGCCTTTCTGCCAGCCGGAGCTTTGCAGGTAGTGCGCGGTCGAGGCCAATGCATCGGCGGGGCTGCCCCAGATGTCGCGGCGACCGTCGCCATCGAAATCCACTGCGTGGGTGTTGTAGGTGGTCGGGATGAACTGGGTCTGGCCCATGGCACCGGCCCAGGAACCGAGCATTTTCTCCGGCGTGATGTCGCCCTGTTGCAGGATCTGCAAGGCGGCGATCAATTGCGCCTGAGCAAAGCCTGGGCGCCGGCCTTCATAGGCCAGGGTTGCCAGGGAATTGATCACCGACTTGGTGCCCTGGAACTGTCCGAAATTGCTCTCCATGCCCCATACAGACACCAGCGCCTGGCGGTCGACGCCATAGCGCTGTTCGATGCTTTGCAGAATGTCGGCGTATTGGTTGACCAGCGTCTGGCCTTTGCGTACCCGAAGCGGCGAAAGGGCGCCATCAAGGTATTCCCATACGGGGCGTGCGAATTCCGGTTGGCTGCGGTCGGCGCGGATCACGCTCTCGTCGAAGCTGACATTGGCGAAGGCGCGGTCGAATATGTCGGCGCGAATCCCGGCGGCCAGGGCCTCTTTGCGAAAACCCGCCTGCCATTCAGCGAAGGTCTGGGTGGGCTGGATGTCGAGGTTTTCATCGGCCGGCACCACGGGCGGAATGACCGCAGGGGCTGTCGCGACGGGAAGGGTCTGAAGCGGTTGAGCGTCCGCGGCGGTCGGTTTTTCCGCGCAGGCGACAAGTAGAATGAGGCTGGAGGCAGCGATCAGTTGGCGTAGAGGCCAGCGACGGGAAAGACGAAGGGGCATGCACAGTTCCAGGGAATACGAATCAGGTGAAGACCTTAACATGTTGAGCGGTCGCTTGCCTTTCAGGCCGCCAGAAAGTAAGAAGCCTCCCAGCTATTAGACTGGAAGGCTTCGCGGCGGTAGCTGCCTTTGCCCTTGCCGGCTCGTTCCTGACGGCTGCGGAACAGTGGCTGGGCGATGATGGATTTGGCCTTGTTGGGGCCACTTTTAGATGGCTTTTTACTCATGATGAGTTCTCTCGATTGAGTGGATTTGCGGGGGAAATAATCTGCTGAAGTTGCGGGACTGTCTAGAGGGGAAAATCAGATTTGATTTGTAGGAAGCAGGATCAAAAGATCTACGATTTTTTGATCCTACTCAGCAGGCAGCGACAATCTTTGCCCGGCCATCAACAACGATAACCGACTCAAACTCATCCACGGCGACCCGGCAGCCTGGCCTTTGATCTGCGCGTCGATGCGCTGCGCTTCCAGCAATAGTTGCGCCCAGCGTTGCGCCGAGTAGCGTTGCAGGGCTTTGCTCATCAACGGTTTGCGTTTGTCCCAGATCGGCGGTCGCGCCTGGCTGAAGGCCTTGTCCAGCGGCACGCCCTGGCTGTATTGCAACGACAGGTTGGCCAACAGGCGAAGCTCGCGGGCCAGCGCCCAGAGAATCACCGGCGGCTCCACGCCTTCACCGCGCAACCCTTCGAGCATGCGCAGCGCATGGGCGGCTTCGCCATTGAGAATCGCGTCGGTCAGGCCGAAGACATCGAAACGGGCACTGTCGGCCACCGCGGCTTGCACGGTTTCGACGGTGATCTGCCCACCTTCGGCCATCAATTTGAGCTTTTCGATTTCCTGGGCGGCGGCCAGCAAGTTGCCTTCGACCCGCGCGGCGATCAATTCGACCGCGTCCTGGCTGGCCGAAAGCCCTGCCTGGGACAGCCGTTGACGGATCCAGCTCGGCAACTGGTTGGCATCCACCGGCCAGATCTGCACGAACTGCGTCTGCTGACCTTCGACCAGCGCTTTGCCCCACTTGGTTTTTTGCGCGCTGCCATCCAGCTTGGGCAGACTAATCAGCAGCACCGTGTCTTCGGCCGGGCGTGCGCAGTACTCGATAAACGCGGCGGCACCTTTGTCACCGGGTTTGCCGGATGGCAAGCGCAGTTCCAACAGACGCTTTTCGGCAAACAGCGACATGCTTGCACCGGCCTGCAGCAGCGTACCCCAGTCGAAACTGGCGTCGGCGGAGAAGACCTGGCGTTCATCGAAGCCTTGCTGGCGAGCGGCGGCGCGGATGGCGTCGGCGGCTTCCTGACACAACAGCGGGTCATCGCCACTGATGATATAGATGGGTGCAAGGGGACCTTGCAGGTGTTTAGCGAGTTGGGCGGGGGCAAGTTTCATAAGAGAGGGCGAACGGGGCGCCTGAGCGCCCCGTAAGTCTTATTGCTGCGGAATTTCGACGGGCGACTGACGCGGGGTTTCCGCTTCAGCCTTCTGTGCGGCTTCCAGTGCCTGAGCTTCGGCCTTGGCCCTGGCGTCCGCAGTCTGTTGCATCCGCTCCAGTTGGGTTGGAGTCAGCTGTGACAGGCGCAGCACCATGCGTTGAACCAGTTCGCGACGAGTTTCTGCGCGGGCAGCGCCGGCTTCCTGATCGGAACCCACCAGGTTGTTGCCGTCGTGGATAAAGATCTTCTGCACTTCAAGTTTGTCGCTCATCAACGGCAGGTCGTGTGCACCACGGATGTCGTAGTTCAGCACGGTATTCACTTGATACTCGCCAGTACGACCGGCACCGGCGTAGCTGAGGATGCGCTGGCTTTCCTGCTCATCGGTCAGCACCAGTTTGTACGGTGCACCTGTGTAGACCTTGACGCCGCTGCTTTGCAGGACTTGACGCAGTTGCGTTACGGTTTCGCCGTAAGCGTTGCGTGCGCTCAGGTCGAGTTCCTTGATCGCCAGTTCGGTGGTGCCAGTGCCGCGCAGCTGGAAACCGCAGGCGCTCAACAGGACTGCGAGGCCCATCACCAGCAAATTGCGTTTGATCATCTTGTTGCTCCCCTTGAAACCAGGTAGGCCGATCATGCGGCCCGAAAGGTTTTACGCGGCGCCCGGCATACCGGGCGCCTGATCCAATTTAGCTGGCGACGATATTGACCAGTTTCCCGGGCACTACGATCACTTTACGAATAGTCAGGCCGTCGACGAAGCGCAACACGTTCTCGTTGACACGGGCAGCGGCTTCGACTTCTTCGCGCGATGCGGTGGCCGGCATTTCAATCTGGCCACGCAACTTGCCGTTGACCTGGATAACCAGCGTCAGGCTGTCTTGCACCAGCGCGGTTTCGTCCACCGCCGGCCAGCCAGCATCGATAACAGGGCCGGCGTGACCCAGTTGATGCCACAGCTCGTGGCTGATGTGCGGGGTGATCGGAGCCAGCAGCAGGGTCACGGCTTCCAGACCTTCGTGAACCAGTGCGCGATCCTGTTCGGTGACCTGCGCGGCTTTTTCCAGCACGTTCATCAGCGTCATCACCTGGGCGATTGCGGTGTTGAATTTGTGGTTCTGGCCGACGTCGTGGCTGGCTTGCTTGATTGCCAGGTGGATCGAACGGCGAACGGCTTTCTGCTCGTCGTTCAGGCCGGCGACGTCCAGTTTGCCCGGCAGGCCCTGCGTAACGTGTGCTTGCGCCAGGCGCCAGACGCGCTTGAGGAAACGGTGCGAACCTTCTACGCCGGAATCGGACCATTCCGCGCTCATGTCGGGCGGCGAGGCGAACATCATGAACAGGCGGCAGGTGTCTGCGCCGAACTGGTCAATCATCGATTGTGGATCGACGCCGTTGTTCTTCGACTTGGCCATCTTCTCGGTACCGCCGATTTCCACCGGCAGGCCGTCTGCGATCAGCTTGGCGCTGATAACCTTGGCCTTGCTGTCGCGTTCGAGTTCGACGTCCGCCGGGTTGAACCAGGTGTAGGCACCATTGGCTTCGCGACGATAATAAGTCTCGGCGATCACCATGCCTTGGGTCAGCAGGTTCTTGAACGGCTCGTTGGAACTCACCAGGCCTTCGTCACGCATCAGCTTGTGGAAGAAGCGCGCGTAGAGCAGGTGAAGAATGGCGTGTTCGATACCGCCGATGTACTGATCCACCGGCAACCAATGGTCGGCCGCCGATTTTTCCACCAGGCCGCCTTCATAGTGTGGCGAGGCGTAACGGGCGTAGTACCACGAGGACTCGACGAAGGTGTCCATGGTGTCGGTTTCACGCTTGGCCGGTGCGCCGCATTTCGGGCAAGCGCATTCGTAGAACTCAGGCATACGCGCCAGTGGCGAACCGGCGCCATCCGGCACCACGTCTTCCGGCAGCACGACGGGCAGTTGATCTTCCGGGACCGGCACATCACCGCAGGTGGTGCAGTGGATGATCGGGATCGGGCAGCCCCAGTAGCGCTGACGGCTGATGCCCCAGTCGCGCAGGCGGAACTGGGTGCGCGAGGCACCGAGGCTTTTCTTGATCAGTGCCACTTCAATGGCGTCGAACGCGCCGGCGAAGTCTAGGCCGTCGAACTCGCCGGAGTTGATCAGCGTGCCGTGTTCGCCGTAGGCGTCCTGCCATGGAGCCGGGTTGGTATCACCTGCGCTGGTGCGCACCACGGACTTGATCGGCAGGTTGTACTTGGTGGCGAATTCGAAATCACGTTCGTCATGAGCCGGTACAGCCATGACTGCGCCGTCGCCGTAGTGCATCAGCACGTAGTTGGCGACCCACACCGGGAGCTTCTCACCGGTCAGTGGGTGCTCGACGAACAGCGAGGTCGGCAGGCCTTTTTTCTCTTGGGTGGCGACGTCGGCTTCAGCGACGCTGCCGCCCTTGCATTCAGCGATGAACGCTTGCAGCTCAGGGTTGTTTTGCGCGGCCAGGGCGGCCAAATGGTGTTCGGCGGCCACGGCAACGTAGGTCGCGCCCATCAGGGTGTCCGGACGGGTGGTGAAGACTTTCAGCGCGCCGGTTTCGCCGATGGAATCGACGTCGTACGGAAACTGCACTTCCATGCCGCGGGATTTACCGATCCAGTTGCGCTGCATGGTCTTGACCTGTTCAGGCCAGCCAGTCAGTTCGTCGAGGCTCTCCAGCAACTCATCCGCGTAGGCGGTGATCTTGAAGTAGTACATCGGGATTTCGCGTTTTTCGATCAGCGCGCCGGAACGCCAGCCGCGACCGTCGATCACCTGTTCGTTGGCCAGGACGGTCTGGTCGACCGGGTCCCAGTTCACGGTGCCGCTTTTTTTGTAGATCACGCCTTTTTCGAACAGGCGAGTGAACAGCCATTGTTCCCAGCGGTAGTAATCAGGTTTGCAGGTGGTCACCTCGCGTGACCAGTCCACCGCCAGGCCCAGGCTGCGCAGCTGGGTTTTCATGTAGGCGATGTTTTCGTAGGTCCACTTGGCCGGCGCTACGTTGTTCTTCATTGCGGCGTTTTCCGCCGGCATGCCGAAGGCGTCCCAACCCATCGGTTGCAGAACGTTTTTGCCTTGCATGCGCTGGTAGCGGGAGATCACGTCGCCGATGGTGTAGTTGCGCACGTGCCCCATGTGTAGCTTGCCGCTGGGGTAAGGGAACATCGACAGGCAGTAGAAAGTCTCCTTGCCTGGCTGTTCACTGACTTCAAAGGACTTTTGCTCGTCCCAGAACGACTGGGCGGCGGCTTCGATTTCACGGGGCTGATATTGTTCGTGCATGGCTACTTTTGAACTGAATAGGGGTGGCCTAATCCTCTTCAATGCAACGCTGGACGGTGACGACGCCAAATCGGCGTTTCGGTGCCCAAGCGAGCTGGAAGTGGAGTTACAGGAAGCGCCGTAGCATACATGACCGCGCTCTACCGAGGGAAACCCTGATTGCACGCAGGCGTTGCCCGATTTGCCCTGCGAGGGCCGTTGGTCGCGGCACTCAGCCGGTTTGTTCATGGAAGCTAAGCTCTAAATGGGGAGTGAGTCTTATCTTCAATGAGGTGAGGGATGGTTGAGTCACAGCAAAAAGTCACGAAGCCGGAGCTGTACGAAAGACTGATTGATCGTCTTGGCATGGCGCTGGACGCTGCAAAAACCGCTGGTCGGCTACGCGATGAGCGTCCCCTTGAGCTGGAACTGCGTGGATTGAGTCCCGCAGAGTTTGCATTGGTCAAAGCCTATCTGGATCGCAGTGAACGTGAGACGCACGGATGCCTGTCAGCAGCAGTGAAGCAACTTGATGCACCGCGTTCGGCCAAAATCGTCTGGCTTAAGGACAAAGCAACTGGCAGTGGCGCGGAAAAGGTCCGGTCGCTGCAATTCAAATAACGGCTCCAAGTCATAAAACATGGTTTGTTGAAGCATAATCCTTCCGCATTTGTTGTCGCATTGCGTCAACCCACTTAGGCTTCGAGCATCTTATGGAGATGCTCGATGCCTTTTCGCTATTTCGTCAAACAACTTCTATTACCGCCCGGCATTCTGTTGCTGTTGCTGGTTCTTGCGTGGTGGCTGCGCCGCTCAAGGCCGCGCCTTGCGGCGGTGTGTTTTGTCTTGGGGGCGGGCGGTTTCTGGCTGATGAGTCTGCCGGTGGTCGTGCAGTGGGGAGCGAAGGCCTTGGAGAGTCAGCCGCCGTTGGCGCGTGACGAATGGTCAACCCTGGGCCAGCGCGCCGATGCAATTGTGCTGCTGGGGTCCGGGCGTGAGCGCGGCGATATCGCCTGGGGCGCCGATCAGCCGACGGGGATCGGTCTGGAGCGTGAACGTTATGCCGCACGTTTGGCGAAGGCGTCCGGGTTACCGGTTCTTACCAGCGGCGGGTTGCATTACGGCACGCCGCCCACCGAAGCAAAACTGATGGCGGACTCATTGCTCGATGATTTCGGCGTGACCGTGCGTTGGCAGGAAGGGCGCAGCCGCACGACGTGGGAGAACGCGCAGTTCAGCGCTCAGGTGCTGTTGCCGGAGGGGATCAAGCGGGTGGTGGTGGTCACGCAGGCCTGGCACATGCCGCGATCGGTCTGGAGTTTTCGGCAGGCCGGATTTGAAGTCGTGCCTGCGCCGGTGGGGTTTTTAGGCGTGGACAATGCCCGGCCGCTGGGCGGCTGGATGCCGGAATTCAAATCGATCTGGCAGAGCGGGCAGTTGTTGAATGAGGCGGTAGGACAGCTCGGGTATTCGCTTTTCTATCGCTGATCGTTCCCACGAGCGTGGGAACGATCAAGCTCAGCAGTTTCAGACGGTCTTGGCCATCCGGCTCGCCACCAGTGCCCAGCCAAACAACAGCACGCAAAGGATGATCAGCGGCCACGAGCGCCATTGCAGGTAAGGCGTCAGGTTGTGCATTGGCACTACTTCGCCGTACAGGATGCCGCGTTCGAACTGCGGGATGCGGGCGGTGATCTGACCGAACGGGTTGATCAGGCCGGTAACGCCATTGTTGGTGGCGCGGATCATCCAGCGGCCCGCTTCCAGCGCGCGCATCTGCGCCATCTGCAAGTGTTGCAGCGGACCGATGGAGGTGCCGAACCAGGTGTCGTTGCTGATGGTCAGCAGCAAGTCACTGCGAGCGGCGAGGCTGGCGGCGAACTCCGGGTAGACCACTTCGTAGCAGATGAACGGCGCAATCTGGTAACCCTTGGCCTGCAGCATCGGTTGGTCAGACGGACCACGGGCAAAATCGGACATCGGCAGGTCGAAGAAGGCGATCAGCCCGCGCAGTACGTCCTGCAACGGAACGTACTCGCCAAACGGCACCAGTTTCTGCTTGAGGTAAGTGCCATCGCCTTCGCCAACAACGGTGATGCCGTTGAAGAAGCGCTTCTCGTGACGCACTTCCTGGCGAATCGGTACACCGGTAATCAGCGCAGTCTTACGGTCCGCAGCGAAATTCCCCATCATGTTCAGGTAGCCCTCGGCGGACTCCTTGAGCACAGGAACAGCCGTTTCCGGCCAGATCAGCAGGTCGACCCGTTTGGAGCTGAAGCTCATGTCGCGGTACAGCGCCAACTGCGCGTTGAGCTGTGCCGGGTCCCACTTCATGCTTTGTTCGATATTGCCCTGAATGGCGGCAACGCTCAGCGCCGGCCCCGCCGGACTGGTCCAGGCGTGTTCTTTCAATGCCATGCCGGCGACCCAAGGGCCAAACAGCAGCAACACGCCCGCAGCGATGAAACCTTTGCGACCAGCACGAACCAGGCGCATGGCGTTGTAGATCAATGCAGCTGTCAGGGCCAGGGTAAAGGAAATCAGCCACATTCCGCCGATGGGCGCGAGCCCGGCCAGCGGGCCGTCGAGCTGGCTGTAGCCGGAGTAGAGCCACGGAAAACCGGTGAGGAACCAGCCACGAAAGGCTTCCTGGGCGACCCACAATGCGGCGAATGCCAAGGCATCGGCCAGTGGCGCTTCGTTGCGACGCAGCCAGCGCGCCCAGATCCAGGCGGGCAGGGCGAAGAACCAGGCAATCGCTGCGGTGAAGGCGAGCATCAGCATTCCGGCCAGCAGCATCGAGGCGCCACCGAAGTTGTGAATGCTGTAGTAGATCCAGCTGGTGCCGGCACCAAACAAGCCGAAACCGAAACACCAGCCACGGCCCAGGGCCTGACGGGGGCTCAGTTCTCGCAAGCCGGCATAGAAGAAGCCGACCGCCAGCAAAGCCAGCGGCCAGATATCGTACGGCGCCAACGCCAGGGTGGTGAGTGCACCGGCCGCCACGGCCAGCAGATTACCGGGCCAGCCGGGGCGGGTTACGCGGAGCATGTCAGTCCTTAGCGTGCAATAGGAGTCAGGCGCAGCAAGTGAATCCGACGGCTGTCGGCGTTCAGGATGCGAAAGCGATAAGGGCCGATTTCAGTGATTTCGTTACGTTTTGGCAAGTGCCCGAAAGCGCTCATCACCAGGCCGCCAACCGTGTCGAACTCATCGTCGGAGAACTCGCTGTCGAAGAACTCGTTGAAGTTCTCGATCGGCGTCAGCGCCTTGATCAGGAAATCACCGCTGGGCAATGGCTTGATGTAGCTGTCTTCTTCGACGTCATGCTCGTCTTCGATGTCGCCGACGATCTGTTCCAGTACGTCTTCGATTGTCACCAGGCCGGCCACGCCGCCGTACTCGTCGATGACGATGGCCATGTGGTTGTGGTTGGCGCGAAATTCACGCAGCAGCACATTCAGGCGCTTGGACTCCGGCACGAAGGTGGCCGGGCGCAGCAGGTCCTTGATGTTGAAGCTGTCGCCGTTCTCCTTGAGGATCAACGGCAGCAAATCCTTGGCCAGCAACACACCCATCACGTCATCGTGGCTTTCGCCGATGACCGGGTAACGGGAGTGGGCCGAGTCGACCACGGCAGGCAAAAACTCCCTAGGTGTCTGGGTCGCCTTGATGCTGATCATCTGCGAGCGCGGGACCATGATGTCCCGTACTTGCAGGTCAGCGACCTGGATGGCGCCTTCGACGATGGCCAGCGCTTCGCTGTCCAGCAGTTTGTTTTGGTGTGCATCGCGCAGCAGCTCCAGCAGCTCCTGGCGGTTCTTCGGCTCGTGGGCAAAAGCCTGGGTGAGTTTACCCAGCCAAGACTTCTGCCCGTTGCTCGATCGATCTTCGCTCATAGCGATTACTCTGAATCCTTTGTTGTAACGATGGGGGATGTGTCGGTTTCGTCGTCCGCGTACGGGTCGGGATAGCCCAACTCTGCAAGCAACGTTCGTTCCAGTGCTTCCATTTCCTCGGCTTCGTCGTCATCTATATGGTCGTAACCCAACAGATGCAAGCAGCCGTGAATGACCAGATGGGCCCAATGGGCTTTTAGTTCCTTGCCTTGTTCGGCGGCTTCACGTTCGACGACTGCCACGCAGACGACCAGGTCGCCCAGCAACGGGATATCGAGAAACTCATCCGGCACATCGGCAGGAAATGACAAGACGTTGGTGGCGTAGTCCTTCTGCCGCCAGGTCTTGTTCAGCTCGCGGCCTTCGGCTTCGTCGACCAGGCGAATGGTCATCTCGGAGTCGGCCGTGCGCTGGCGCAGAGCCAGTTCGCACCATTGGCGGAACTCGGCTTCGCTTGGGGCCGGCGTTTGGGTAGCCAGTTGCAGATCAAGCTCAAGCATCGTGGCGAGTGTCCTTGGGCGAGAATTTCGCCGGTTCATCAGCCACGCGATTCTCGAAGCGCTCGTAAGCTTCGACGATCCTCTGCACCAACGGATGGCGCACGACGTCTTTGGGCATGAAATGGGTGAAGCTGATACCCGGCACGTCCTTGAGCACCTCGATCACGTGGTGCAGCCCGGATTTGGTGCCTTTCGGCAAGTCGACCTGGGTGATGTCACCGGTGATGACCGCGGTGGAGCCGAAGCCGATTCGGGTCAGGAACATCTTCATCTGTTCGACGGTGGTGTTCTGGCTTTCGTCGAGGATGATGAAACTGTTGTTCAGCGTACGACCGCGCATGTACGCCAATGGCGCAACTTCGATGACTTGACGCTCGATCAGCTTGGCGACGTATTCGAAGCCAAGCATTTCGTAGAGGGCGTCATACAGCGGGCGAAGGTACGGATCGATCTTCTGTGAGAGGTCGCCAGGCAGGAAGCCGAGCTTTTCGCCCGCCTCAACCGCCGGGCGCACCAGCAGGATGCGCCGGATCTGTTCGCGTTCGAGCGCGTCTACCGCGCAGGCAACGGCCAGATAGGTCTTGCCGGTACCGGCCGGGCCGATGCCGAAGTTGATGTCGTTGCCGAGGATTTCCTTCACGTAGCGCAGCTGATTCAAGCCGCGAGGGCGAATCATGCCTTTTTTGGTGCGCAGGGCGACGGAGGGTTCGGCGGGGGAGACGTTGTCCAGCTCTTCGACGGCCGATTCCTGCAGGAACAGGTGAACCATGTCCGGCGACAGCTCGGTACCCTTGGTTTCCCGGTACAGACGGCGCAGGAGGTTTTCCGCGGAGGTGGTGTGTTTTGGCTCGCCGATCAGTTCGAACTGGTTTCCGCGGTTGCGGATCTCGATGGTCAGGCGCTGTTCGATCAAGCGCAAATGCTCGTCGAATTGCCCGCACAGATTGGCGAAGCGGCGAGCCTCAAAGGGCTCGAGGATAAAACGATGTGGTTCTATGGGTGCGTTCAAGGTCGTATTTAGCCGCCCTGGGGCAATTAAGATGAAATCAAGGATAACGCCAGAGGGCTGGGTGCGAAAGCTCTTAAATAATCCAAGGTTGATCACCGTCCCTGTGGGAGCGAGCTTGCTCGCGATGGCGGTCTGACATTCAGCATGTGAGTTGTCTGATCTGCCGCTATCGCGAGCAAGCTCGCTCCCACAGGGAAATGCGGTGTCACTGAATCAGCGAGCCCCGCAGCGAGTGCGGCTGCGCGGCGTCGATGTGCACGTCGGCGAACTGGCCGATCAGCGTGGGATTGTCGCAGCGGAAGTTGACGATCCGGTTATTCTCGGTCCGACCCTGCAGCTCGCCGGGGTCCTTTTTCGAATAATCGGTGACCAGGATCCGCTGGATCGACCCGACCATTTGTCGGCTGATCTCGAAACCTTGCTGATTCAGGCGATGTTGCAGGGCGTTCAGGCGTTCTTTTTTCAGCGCTTCTGGTGTTTCGTCGGCCAGGTCTGCGGCCGGAGTACCCGGGCGCTGGCTGTAAACAAACGAGTACGAGAAGTCGAAGCCGACGTCTTCGATCAGCTTCATGGTCTGCTCGAAATCTTTTTCGGTCTCCCCCGGGAAGCCAACGATGAAGTCCGAGCTGATGCAGATGCCTGGCACCGCGGCCCGCAGCTTGCGCAATTTGGATTTGTATTCCAGGGCGGTGTGGTTGCGCTTCATCGCCGCGAGGATCCGGTCCGACCCCGATTGCACCGGCAAGTGCAGGTGTTTGACCAACTCCGGCACATCGGCGTGGGCCTGGATCAGGCTGTCGGAAAACTCCAGCGGGTGCGAGGTGGTGTAACGAATCCGGTCGATGCCATCGACGGCGGCCACAACGCGGATCAGCTCGGCGAGATCCGCCAGGCGTCCGTCATGCGTGGTGCCACGGTAGCCGTTGACGTTCTGACCCAGCAGGGTGACTTCCCGCACGCCGTTTTCCGCCAGATGCATGATCTCGGCAATCACGTCGTCGAACGGACGGCTGACCTCTTCACCGCGTGTATAAGGCACCACGCAGAATGTGCAGTATTTGCTGCAACCTTCCATGACCGACACATACGCGCTCGGACCATCGATGCGCGGCTCTGGCAGGTGGTCGAATTTTTCGATTTCCGGGAACGAGACGTCGACTTGCGGCAGCTTGGTGGCGCGTGCGGCGTCGATCATTTCCGGCAGGCGATGCAAGGTTTGCGGGCCGAAAACCACATCGACGTACGGTGCGCGATCACGGATGGCCGCGCCTTCCTGGCTGGCTACGCAACCGCCGACGGCGATCACCATGTCCGGGTTGGCCAGTTTCAGTTCGCGCCAGCGGCCGAGCTGGGAATACACCCGGTCCTGGGCGCGTTCCCGAATGGAGCAGGTGTTGAGCAGGATCACGTCGGCGTCTTCAGCGCGAGCGGTCACTTCCAGGGCCTGATGTTCACCCAGCAGATCGACCATGCGCGAGCTGTCGTACTCGTTCATCTGGCAACCGTGGGTTTCGATGTAAAGCTTCTTGGCCATGGATACAGTCATCACGTGATTCAAAGAACCGCGCATTATAGGGAACATGTCCCAAGGTTCCTACCGCTGTGCGTCCGGCGGCTATGCTATAGTTCGCGCCCTCATTTTTATCCCCCGATGTGTTGCTCGCCCGCCATGACCAAACGTGAAGCTCCAATCTACAAGGTGATTTTCCTCAATCAGGGCCAGGTGTACGAAATGTATGCCAAGCAGATCTATCAAAGTGATCTGTGGGGCTTCCTGGAAGTGGAAGAGTTCGTCTTTGGCGAGCGCACACAAGTGGTCGTCGACCCGAGCGAAGAGAAGCTCAAGGCTCAATTTGAAGGGGTTGTGCGCAGTTTTGTGCCAATGCATTCGATCGTGCGCATCGATGAAGTCGAGCGTCTGGGCACGCCAAAAATCAGCGAAGCCCGCGGCGCGGTCGGCAATGTGATGCCGTTCCCGATGCCGATGCCTGAGAAGTAGGCCTCAAGACCGAGTAGCTCCCATCGCGGGCAAGCCCGCTCCCACAGGGAATGTGTTCTTTAATTAGAATGCGATCACATGTGGGAGCGGGCTTGCCCGCGATGGGGCCAGAAAGATAGAAACAGAATTCAAGGCAGTGGAGAAAACGGCGTACGCCCATCGGCGCTCTGCAATTCCATCAGGTACTTACGAAAGATTTGCCCAAGCACCTGGGTTGCCACTTCAAGTTCTTCTCGAGGCATTTTCTCGGCCACTTCGTCCGCCGTATCGAGCGCATCTTCAGCACCATTGACCGCAGCCATTTTCAGCACGATATACGCCTGAACGTTATTGGCCGGTACGCCTTCGCCGTGGAAAAACATGGTGCCGAGTTTGAACTGCGCCTGGGCGTGGCCCTGCAATGAGGCCTTCTCGAAGTAGTCCAGGGCTTTTTTGAGGTCGCGCGGCGTGTTTTTGCCGTCGTAGTAGAACGCACCCAACTCGTATTGCGCTTGTGCATCCCCTTCATCCGACGCTTTCTGACAGGCGGCCAGCGCTTGCGTCAGGTCTTGCGGCTGAGTATTGAGGGTGCAACGACCCATCGCTGGGATTAACAACGAGTTGCCGCCTGCTTGTGCGAGCGCGAGCAGGGGCTGAAGGAGCAACAGGCAGCCCAGTGCAAGGGCGCGGCCGGTGCGGTTCATGGGAATCGACTTACCTCTGAAGGGCGCGCGGACCCATCGAGGGGATCCAATAAGCGCGCATTATGAAATAAGCAGGGCCAACCTTACAAAGTCTTTACTCGTTTTTCTGCTGCGCGGGGAATATATCGCCCAATTTGCGGGGAATTCTTGGCACGAGCGTCGGAATAAGGGTGTAAATGCAGGCGAAAGCTGACGCCGGCATTGGCCGACGTCAGCGACACCAGGTTATTTCAATGCGGCGAAAGCTCGTTCGGCGGCATCCAGTGTCAGTTTCAACTCGGTTTCTCCGTGAGCGATCGAGGTGAAGCCTGCTTCGAATGCGCTCGGCGCCAGGTACACGCCGCCTTCGAGCATCAAGTGGAAGAAGCGGCCGAACAAGGCTGCGTCGCTGGCCATCACGTCATCGAAGGTCACGATGTCATCGGCACCGCTGAAGTACAGGCCGAACATGCCGCCGGCCTGGGTGGTCACGAATGGAATGCCAGCGGCATCGGCACGCTGTTGCAGACCATCGAGCAGACGGCTGGTGTAGTCGCTCAGCTCGTCGTGGAAACCAGGACGGCTGATCAAACGCAAGGTGGTCAGGCCGGCGGCCATCGCCAGCGGGTTACCCGACAAGGTGCCGGCCTGATAGACCGGACCCAATGGTGCGATGCACGACATGATTTCGCGCTTGCCGCCGAAGCAGCCCACCGGCATGCCGCCACCGATGATCTTGCCGAACGTGCTTAGGTCCGGTGTCACGCCGAAGTGGGCTTGGGCACCGCCGAGCGCGACGCGGAAACCAGTCATCACTTCGTCGAAAATCAGCACCACGCCATGTTTGTCGCACAGGGTGCGCAGGCCTTCGAGAAAACCTGGCGCCGGCGGTACGCAGTTCATGTTGCCGGCCACCGGCTCGACGATGATGCAGGCCACGTCCTGACCGACTTCGGCGAGCATGGTCTCCACGGCGTCGATGTCATTGAATGGCAGGGTCAGGGTGTGCTTGGCGAAGTCCGCCGGCACACCGGCCGAGCTTGGTACGCCTTGGGTCAACGCGCCGGAACCGGCCTTGACCAGCAGGCTGTCGGAGTGGCCGTGGTAGCAGCCTTCGAACTTGATGATGTTGTCGCGACCGGTGAATCCACGCGCAAGGCGGATGGCACTCATGGTCGCTTCGGTGCCGGAACTGACCATGCGCACCATTTCCATCGACGGCACGATCGAGCAGACCAGGTCGGCCATCTCGGTTTCCATCGCGGTCGGGGCGCCGTAGGACAGACCGTGTTCCAGCTGTTTACGCACCGCGTCCAGCACGTCCGGGTGGCTGTGGCCGAGAATCATCGGACCCCAGGAGCCGACGTAGTCAACGTAGCGCTTGTCGTCTTCGTCGGTGACGTAGGCACCTTCAGCGTGTTTGAAGAACAGCGGCGTGCCGCCAACGCTTTTGAATGCGCGAACAGGCGAGTTAACGCCCCCGGGAATGTGTTTCTGGGCATTGGCAAACAGGGTTTCGGAACGAGACATGATCGGGCTCTCAAAAATCAGGATTTGAACAATTCGTTAAAAGCGCGGGCGCGGCGGGTGACTTCAGCCGTGCTCTCGGCGCCAAACAGGCCGTGGACGACTGCCAGCAGATCGACCCCGTGGGCCACCAGTGGCGCGGCGTTTTCCAGGGTGATGCCGCCAATCGCGCAGATCGGCAGGTGCAGTTTGCTGCGCGCCTGGTCGAGTAACTCAAGGCTGCAGGTCGGTGCGCCGGGTTTGGTATTAGAGTTGAAGAAGCGACCGAAGGCGACGTAACTGGCGCCTTCCTTGGCAGCTTGTTCGGCGAGTTCGAGTTGTGCGTGGCAGGTTGAACCGATGATCGCCTGACGACCGAGCAGCGCTCGGGCTGGGGTCAGCGGGCCGTCGGTCTGGCCCAGGTGCACGCCGACGTTCAGGCGCGCAGCCAGCTCGGCGTCGTCGTTGATGATCAGCTTGGTTTTGTAGCGCTCGCACAGATCGCGCAGGGCTTGGGCTTCGCGTAGACGCCTGGCCTCGTCGCTGCTCTTGTCGCGGTATTGCAGCAAGGTGACGCCGCCTTCGAGCGCCGCCTCCACGTACGAAAGAAATTTACCGGCCAGCAACTGGCTATCGGTAATGGCGTACAGGCCACGTAGTTTCATCGGACAAGCCTCTGCGCTTTACGCATCAAAAGTTACGAACAGAAATCCAGCGGCAGGCGGCGCGGCACGAACTGGCCTTTGCCCAACTGCTCCGCATCGCGCAGGGTACGCCAAGTGTAGTCAAGCGCGGTCTGCACGGCGCTGGCAAGGTGTTCACCCAAGGCCAGGCGACCGGCCAGCGCGCTGGCCAAAGTGCAACCGGAACCGTGATAACTGCCGGGCAGGCGTTGGCAGGTAAACGTCTGGCGGTGACCGTCGCGGCTGTACAAGCGATTATGGATTTCGTGTTCGTCGCCATGACCGCCAGTGATCAGCAAGTGTTTGACGAACGGCAGGAGTTTTTCAGCGCATTCGTCCGCGGTGCCTTCGGGCAGTTCGGCGAGGATGCGGGCTTCAGGAAGGTTGGGGGTGGCGATGATGGACAGCGGCAAAAGGCGTTCGCGCATGGCATAGCCGACTTCGTCCTTGCCCAGTCGTCCGCCGCCACCGGCGCGCAGCACCGGGTCGCAGACCACCGGCAAATGCGGGTGCGCCGAGAGCAGTTCGACGACGGTGTCGACCATTTCCAGGGAACCGAGCATGCCCAGTTTGACGGCGGCGACTTCGGAATCGTTGAGCACGGCATTGGCTTGGGCCAACACCCACTCGCGATCGAGGACGCGGAAGTCAGTGACATTGACCGTGTCTTGCACGGTCAGGGCGGTGACGGCCGGAGCCGCATGACAACCCTGAGCGAGCAGGGCTTCGATATCTGCCTGCAAGCCGGCGCCACCACTTGGGTCGTGGCCGGAGAGACAGAGGACAACGGGGCGAGAGCTGTAGATATTCATGGTGCGCGAGCTTACCACCAGTCGACCAGCGAGTCATGACGCTCCCTGTGGCGGCCCTCGCCTGGATGCCGCCGGAATGTGCCAATCGTCGGTTCATTTTCACCTTCCGACGGGGCTAACGGCTCTAGCTCAATGCGCAGCGCTGGAACGCCCGTCCTAGAGCCTTTGTAGGAAAAATTTCAATGGTGTTCAATGGCCATCAACGGCTATGCTAGAGTGGATCCAAACCAATGACAGGTAATACCGGTTTTACGTCTACTCAAAAGGAATGAGGGGCTTCCTGAGATAACCGGACAGGCCACACTGGGGCTTAAATGCGCTATTTGTTGATGTTGCTGTTGTGCTTGCCCCTCATGGCAAGTGCCGTTGAATTTGATGAATTCACCCAAAGCCTTCCCTTAGGCCGAGCCCTGCAGGTGTATGAAGACGCGGGTGGTCAAGCGACCATCGCCGATGTTCGTGCGCAAGCCGCTGCCGGAAACTTCAAGGTCCACGATAAAGACACCCTTAACGCCGGTTATTCGCGCTCAGCGTTCTGGCTGAAAATCGACCTGCATTACCGACCGACCAACCCCGCGGCACAACGCACCTGGCTGCTGGAACTGGCTTATCCGCCCCTCGATCACCTTGATCTTTATCTGCCCGATGCTGGCGGGGACTATCAATTGGTCCGGCAAACCGGCGATGCATTGCCCTTCGCCACTCGCGAGATCCGCCAGAACAACTACCTGTTCGATCTGAACTTCGCCCCTGACCAGGCGCAAACCGTTTACCTGCGCCTGCAAAGTGAAGGGTCGGTCCAGGCGCCCGTGACTTTATGGTCAAGTACGGCTTACCTCGAAGACCAACCGGTGCGCCTTTATGTGTTGGGCCTGATCTACGGCGTGCTGCTTGGAATGCTGGTCTACAACCTGTTCATTTACCTCAGCGTGCGTGACACCAGTTACCTCTATTACATTTTCTACATCGCCTCGTTCGGCCTGTATCAGCTGTCGGTGAATGGCGCGGCAGTGCAGTATTTCTGGCCGGACAATCCCTGGTGGGCCAATGCCGCGACGCCGTTTTTCATTGGGTGCGCAGGGTTGTTCGGCAGCCAGTTCGCCCGCAGCTTCTTGCAGACGGCCAGTCACAGTCGCTGGCTAGACCGTTTGCTGCTGGCACTGGTGGCGTTCAGTGCGGTGGTGGTCGGCTTGTCATTGATGACCAGCTACGCCTTGGCCTTGCGTCTGGCGACGGCACTGGCTTTGGTTTTCACCGTGGTGATATTCGTCGCCGGGCTGTGCGCCTGGTTGCGGGGGCTGCGCGTGGCGCGGTATTTCATCATTGCCTGGTCGGCCTTCCTGCTCGGCGGCATCGTCAACACGATGATGGTGTTGGGTTACCTGCCCAACGTGTTCCTGACCATGTACTCCAGCCAGATCGGTTCAGCCATCGAAGTCGCATTGTTGTCCCTGGCGCTGGCCGATCGAATCAACGCCATGCGCGAACAGCAGGCGCAGACGCTGTTCGATGCCGGTCAAAAGCTCGAAGTGTTGAACCAGCAACTGGCTCACAGCAACAAGCTCAAGGACGAGTTCCTCGCGACCCTGACCCATGAACTGCGCACGCCCATGAACGGTGTGATCGGTTCGCTGGAACTGATGCAGACCGTGGAGATGGACCCGGAGCTGGAGCAATACCAGCAAACCGCCGCCGGCTCGGCGCGAGACATGATGCGCATGGTCAACGGCATCCTTACCCTGACTGAGTTGCAGGCGGGCAAACTCAAGGCCAATTCGGCAACATTTAGTTTGCGCGGTGTGGTCGAGGCCTTGCGGATGCAGTTCGAAGGCAATGCCCTGAGCAAGTCGCTGGACTTCAAGGTCGACGTGACACCGGGCCTGCCGGATCGCTTGAATGGCGACAGCGCCAAGCTGTCGCAATGCCTGGAATGCCTGCTCGATAATGCGATCAAGTTCACTCGGGTCGGAGGGCTGGCGCTACGGGTGACGGGCAAGCCGGTGGGCAACGGTCGACAGTCGTTGTCGTTTGCGGTGATCGACACCGGCATCGGTTTCACTGATCTGGGGGAGGCGACGCTGTACCAACACTTCTTCCAGCTAGACGGTTCCATGACCCGTGAATACGGTGGACTGGGCGTGGGCCTGGCGATCTGTCGGCAACTGGTCGAACTGCTCGGCGGGCGCCTGACCCACCGATCCGAACCCGGCAGCGGCAGCCGCTTCCAGCTGGACGTCGAGTTCGAGTTGCCAGTGGTGGAGCGGCCTCCTGTGCCCTTGATGACCCGGGAGTTTCCGCGTTTGCGCCTGCCCCAGGACTGCTCGGTGCTATTGGTGGATGACAACAGCATCAATCAATTGGTGATGCGCGGCATGCTGCTCAAACTCGGGTTTCGGGTGCGTGCTACCGACAGCGGCGAGGCGGCGCTCGATGAATTGCAGCGTGAACATTTCGATGCGGTGTTGCTCGATTGCCAGATGCCCACGCTGGACGGCATCTCCCTTAGCTGCCAGATCCGCGCCTTGCCGGGGTGTGCCGAGTTGCCGGTGTTCGTGGTTGCCATGAGCGGTGAGCGGGAGCGCTGTCCGACCGGCGCTTTGATCGACTATCTGAGCAAGCCGGTTAAATTCGAGGATTTGCAAGCGGCGCTCTATCGGCGCGTGCTCTGTCCTAAACAAGGCGAAAGCGCCGACATTTAGGCAGATATGACACTTTGATCGGTCAGGGGGCGGTGCTTAACTGAATCCCTTGGCTGATCAAAGGAGCCCCGTCATGAACCTGCATCAGTTCGCCGAAACCCACGAAGTCACCAACCAGCCACCGTCACTGGACGGCACCAACCTCTATCGCATCGACCTGCCGTTGCAAGAGTGGTCGCGGCGTTTCGGTGCCGGGTGGGCCGAGTCGCGGATTGATGCTTATGGCGCATTGGCCGGCGGGCCACTGATGGAAGCCGGGTTCCTGGCCAATCAAAACAAACCGGTGTTCGTCAGCCATGACCGTTATGGCCATCGCATCGATCTGGTGGAGTTTCATCCCGCGTATCACCAGCTGATGCGCACGGCGGTCGAGCACGGGTTGACCTCGTTGCCCTGGACGCATCCCCAGTCTGGCGCGCATGTCGCGCGCGCGTCGATGTCGTATCTGCACAGCCAGGCCGAAGCGGGTAGCGGTTGCCCCTTGACCATGACCTTCGCCAGCGTGCCGGCGATGCGATTGCAGCCGGACCTGGCCGAGCAGTGGCTGCCGAAAATCCTGTCTACCGAATACGACCCGCGCAATGTCGGCATGGCCCACAAGGCCGGCGTCACCATCGGCATGGCGATGACCGAAAAACAAGGTGGCACCGACGTTCGGGCCAACACCACCAAGGCCTATCCGGTGGGCGCGAGCGGTCCTGGCCAGGCTTATGAACTGGTGGGGCACAAGTGGTTCTGTTCCGCGCCGATGTGCGATGCCTTCCTGACCCTGGCACAGACGGACAAGGGGCTGACCTGCTTCCTGCTGCCGCGCCACCGCCCGGACGATACGCGCAATCAGTTCTATATCCAGCGCCTGAAAAACAAACTGGGCAATTGCTCCAATGCGTCCAGTGAAGTCGAATTCCGGGGCGCGCTGGCGTGGATGGTCGGCGAAGAGGGGCGTGGCGTTCCGACCATCATCGAGATGGTTGCAATGACCCGCTTTGATTGCATGGTCGGTTCCAGTTCACTGATGCGCCAGGCGCTGACGCAGGCCAGTCATCACTGCGCGTACCGTATGGTCGGCGGCAAGTTGCTGAGCGAACAACCGCTGATGCAGAACGTCCTGGCCGATCTGGCACTGGAAAGCGAAGCGGCTTTGGCGTTGAGCCTGCGCATGGGCAAGGCGCTGGATCATCTGGATGACAGCCATGAAGCCAAATTCGCCCGCCTGGTGACGGCGGTGGGCAAGTACTGGATCTGCAAGCGTGCGCCGGCAATGATCAATGAAGCCGCTGAATGCATGGGCGGTGCCGGGTATGTCGAAGAAAGTATCCTGCCGCGCCTTTACCGTGAGGCACCGGTCAACTCGACGTGGGAAGGTTCCGGCAACGTGCAATGCCTTGACGTGTTGCGGGCGTTGTCGAAAGAGCCGGGCGTGCTGGACGTGTTGTTCGGCGAACTGGGCGATGGTCATGGCGATAAACGCCTGGCCGCACACATCAACCAATTGCAGGCAGCGTTCAAGGACACCAGCGACATTCAATACCGCGCGCGGCAACTCACCGAAGACATTGCATTGGGGCTCCAGGCCAAATTGTTGCTGGAGGCCGGCAATTCGGCGGTCAGTGATGCATTTATTGCCAGTCGACTGGTTTCGGCCGGGCGGGTATATGGCGCGTTGCCGCGAGGGCTGGAAGTGGAAGCGATTGTCGCCCGCTCGACCCCGCTTGTGTGAACGACATGTAACCCCTTGTGGGAGCGGGCTTGCTCGCGAAGGCGGACTGTCAGCCAACATCACTGTTGAATGTTGAACCGCTTTCGCGAGCAAGCCCGCTCCCACATTGGATTTACAGTGGACTTGGGATTTGTGTAGCAGCCACTGTTCCCGTGAAGCGATGATGCAGGCAAGATGAAGCACTGCAAGTCAGAACACAGGATGCTGATCGTGACCGAAGCTTTTATTGTCGTTCAAACCGCCGAGCAAGCCGTGGACCGGCTTGCGCTCTTGCACAATCGTGCAACCACCGCGCTGAACCAGGCGCTCAAGCGTTACCTCAAGGATCGTGTCGAGCCCGACGCCGAGCAGCGTGCGATGTTTCGTTATCCCGAGCTGCGTCTGACCTATCACTGCCAGGGTGAGGTCCCACAGACCACCCGCGCCTATGCCAAGGTTCAGTTGCCTGGGACCTACAGCGTGACCGTCACCCATCCGGCGGCTTTCCGAAAATACTTGCTGGAACAACTCGTGCCGTTGATGCACGACTTCACCGTGACTGTGGAAGTCGGCGTCAGCCAGCAAAACATTCCGTATCCGTACGTGGTCGAGCAGGGTGATGAACTGGCCGGCTCCGGCGTTACCGCCGCCGTATTGGCGCGGGTGTTCCCGAGTACGGATTTGTCGGCCGCCACCGACGGCATTGCCGACGGCTTGTACGATTGGGAAAACACCGATCCGCTGCCATTGGCGCTGTTCGACGCTGCGCGGGTGGACTTTTCCCTGCGCCGGCTGGTGCATTACACCGGCAGCGACTGGCGCCATGTGCAGCCGTGGATTCTGCTGACCAACTACCATCGCTATGTCGACCAGTTCATCGTGCATGGGCTGGAGCAGTTGCGCAGCGACCCGCGTTTTGTGCGCATGGTCTTGCCGGGCAACGTGATCATCGAAAAGACCATGGACCACGGCGAAGCTTCGGCGATTGCCGCGGGCGTGGTTTGGCACCGTTACCAAATGCCGGCCTATCACCTGATTGCCAGCGACGGTCATGGCGTGACGTTGGTCAACATCGGCGTCGGCCCGTCCAATGCCAAGAACATCACTGACCACTTGGCAGTGCTGCGTCCGCATTGCTGGTTGATGATCGGCCACTGCGGCGGTTTGCGTCAGTCGCAGACCATTGGCGACTACGTGCTGGCTCACGCTTATATGCGTCGCGACGGCATTCTCGACCGGGTGGTGCCACCCAATATTCCGATCCCAGCACTTGCCGAAGTGCAGATGGCGTTGCAGCAAGCCGCGGCCAACATCACCGGCGAGAAGGGCGACGAGCTGAAAAAACGCCTGCGCACCGGCACCGTACTGACCTACGACGACCGTAACTGGGAACTGCGCTGGGCGCAGGAGCGTCCGTTGATCAACCTCTCCCGCGCCGTGGCGGTGGACATGGAAAGCGGCACCATCGCGGCCCAGGGTTATCGCTTGCGGGTGCCGTACGGCACGTTGCTCTGCGTATCGGACAAACCCCTGCACAGCGAAATCAAGCTGCCGGGTTCGGCCAACGCCTTTTATGAGCGCGCGGTCAGCCAGCACTTGAAGATCGGCATCGAGGCCGTGGACCTGTTGCGCACTGAGCTCAACTCGCTGCACTCGCGCAAACTGCGCAGCTTCGACGAACCGCCGTTCCGTTAACGGTTTGTCGTGGTCATTTGGCGGTCAGGGCACTAGCATTAGCAGCCCTGACCGTTAGATGTTCTCCTCGCCATGTCCCGTCCTCAACCTCCCGCTTCCCGCCGTCCAGGTGCGAAGCCAGCTTCCTCAGCCCCACGCCGTGTCGCCAAGGCGCCGCCGACCGAGCCGAAACTGATTCTGTTCAACAAACCGTTCGATGTGCTGACGCAGTTCAGCGACGGTGAAGGGCGCGCGACACTCAAGGACTACATCGACATACCGGGGATTTACCCGGCAGGACGGCTGGACCGCGACAGCGAAGGTTTGCTGCTGCTGACCAACGACGGTCAACTCCAGGCGCGGATCGCTGATCCGAAACACAAACTGGCCAAGACGTATTGGGTGCAAGTGGAAGGCGAACCGAACGCCGAGCAGTTGCAGCGCCTGCGCGAGGGTGTCGAGTTGAACGACGGCATGACCTTGCCGGCCGAAGCGCGACAACTGGATGAACCCGAGTTGTGGCCACGCAACCCGCCGGTACGGTTTCGTAAAAGCGTGCCGACGAGCTGGCTGGAACTGGTAATTCGCGAGGGACGCAACCGTCAGGTTCGGCGCATGACGGCGGCGGTCGGCTTGCCGACGTTGCGTCTGGTACGGGTCAGAATCGGCGACTGGACGATCGAAGGGCTCGATCAGGGCCAGTGGAAGGAAGTGCCGGCGCGTTTATAACGTGCCGGATTCGATCAGGCCGATGACCACACTTTTGATCACGAATGCAGCCACACCCAAGCCCAGAACGAAGAACAGGATGAAAGAACCGAAGCGTCCGGCTTTGGATTTCTTCGCCAGATCCCAGACGATGAAACCCATGAAAATGATCAGGATGCTGACCAGTCCAGTCATCATCCACTCTTCGAATACTGCAGGATCCATCGGACATCTCCAGCGCGGGCGTGGCTAAAAGGCGCTGAAGTATACGGCATGGGGGATTGGCGAAGTATTGACCTGCGGCAGCGTGTCGCAGCTATTCGTCGCTTGGGCCGGCCCCATCGCGGGCAAGCCCGCTCCCACAGAAGATCTTCGATGTTCAGGAGATCCCTTGTGGGAGCGAGCCTGCTCGCGATGGCGTCATCAGCTACGCAGATGGGTCAGCGGTAACTCCGTACTATTGAGCACCTGGTTCAACACAAAACTCGACCGCACACTCGTCACCCCTTCAATCCGGGTCAGGTGCCCCAGCAGCAGTTTCTGATAGTGATCCATGTCCGGCACCACCACCTTGAGCTGATAATCCGCATCCATCCCGGTCACCAGGCTGCATTCCAGCACCTGCGGTAATGTACGAATCGCCGCTTCGAAGTTCTCGAAACGCTCAGGCGTATGGCGGTCCATGCCGATCAGCACATAAGCCGTCAGGCTCAAGCCGAGCATTTTGCGGTCCAGCAAGGCGACCTGGCGGGAGATGTAGCCGTCGTCTTCCAGCTGCTTGACCCGGCGCGAGCACGGCGAAGGCGACAGGCCGATGCGTTCGGCCAGCTCCTGGTTGGAGATGCGCGCGTCACGCTGCAATTCCGCCAAAATGCTCAAGTCGTATCGGTCGAGTTTGCTCATCAATCAGGCCTTTGTCATAACTATTGCGGCAGATTATCTATCCAGGGTTAAAAATTGCGCAAGTGATGTTTATTTGAGCAATCTTCGCAATCCTCTGTCGGCGCCTCCGGCCTATTCTTATCACCAGAATCACTGCTCGGACAAACAGTCCACAGCGGCTCGCCCAATCAGGCCAGTCGCGGTCGCCACCCCCACAGGGGATGTGTCGGCCCCCGAGCTACACACTGTCCAGAAGACGGCGTGAGGTGAGCCGGCGCCACAAGCGTCGAGCACGGACGAAGTTCTCTAAAGGGAGGCCGACGGGTCTCCCTTTTCTTTTGCCCGGAATTTGACGACGGCGCTCAATAAATAAGTTGCGCGACTGATAACCTGTTGCAGAACCGGTCTGTGCTTTTTCAGTCTTACATACAGGCCCTAACCCGCAGTGAGGAAAAGCATGAAGTCGCGCATCTGGCGTTTGGCCGGTGTTGGTTTGCTGTGTATCAGTGTCACTGCGCAATCGCTGGCCGATGATCAGCAGAACCGTGGCCCCGAAGGCGGGCAACGTGGATCGGATGGCCACGAGGGCAACAATAGGGGCCACGGCGGCGAAAATCAGCCGCATCCGCAAAATCAGCCGCAGCAAAACCAGCCGCGTCCGCAGAACAACGACATCATTCGTGGCGACAACAGTCGCCAGTTCGAGCACAACGGGCAGAACCAAAACAACGGCCAATGGCAGAACCGTCAACAGCCCAACTACAACAACCCTGTTCGATCGGCGCCACCACCGCCTCAATTGCCGGCCAATGACCTGCCGATCCAGGGGCGACCTGACACCGTGCGCCAGACCCAGCAGCCACAGCGTGGTTACTATGAGGATGTTCCGCGGCGCTACGATAACAACCCGCATTGGCAGAACAACGGTCCGCGTCCCGATGATCATCGCTGGGCCGGTCGTCCGGACGGACACGGTAATGGATGGGGTGCAGGCCCGCAGTATCGTCCCGGCCAAGTGATCGATCGCTTCCCGGACCGTGAATACCGCGTGCCTTATGGCGGCCGCGATTACTTCTATTCCGGCGGCTACTGGTATCGCCCGCAAGGCCCACGTTACGTTGTGGTCCAACCGCCTCGCGGAATTCGAGTCGGCTACTTGCCCGATTACGCCCGTGAAGTGTGGATCGGCGGTGCGTTGTTATTCCTGGCAGCCGGTTCGTATTACGCCTATCAGGAAAGCACTCAGGATTACGTCGTGGTCGAGCCTCCGGTGCAGCAGCCACCGCAACCGCAACCGGCCAGCAATGGCTATGACGTGGTGGCGTACCCGGCCAACGGCCAGTCGCCGGAGCAGGTCCAGCAGGACGGTTATGAGTGCTATCAATACGCGGTGCAGCAGAGTGGTTTCAATCCGCGCACGGCCACTTACCAGCCAGACCCGTCGGTGGTGCAAGCCTACCGCCAGGCCCAGGGCAATTGCCTGAGCAGTCGCGGCTACCAGGTTTCCTACTGAGCCCTGGCGGCCATCACCACTTCCTGCGGGTCGGCGTGCACCAGCACTTCGGCTCGCGGGTAAGCGGCATGAATCGCGTCGGCCGCCTGATCGCTGATGCCGTGGGCGACTGAGAGCGTCAGGTCTCCCGGCAATTCCAGATGCAACTGCACAAACCACTGGTTACCGGAAATCCGCGTGCGCAAGTCGTGCGCGCCCAATACCCCCGGTACGCTGCAGGCGAGCTCAAGCATGTGCTGGCTGACATCGGGCGGCAGTTCTTCATCCATCAGCACCATGAAGCTTTCCTTGGCGATCTGGATGGCGCTCCAGAAAATGTACGCAGCGATTGCCAGCCCGAACCACGGGTCGACCTGATGCCAGCCAAACCCCGCCAGAATCAGCGCAACCAGAATGCTGCCATTGAGCATCATGTCCGAGCGGTAATGCAGGGAGTCGGCGCGCACGGCATTGGAACCGGTGGCCTTGACGACCCGATGTTGAAGTATCAGCAACGCCAGGGTCAGCGCCAGGGAGAACAAGATCACCCCGATGCTGATCCACGGCGCGCCCACTGGTTCCGGGTGTTTCAACCGATCAATTGCCTGCAAGGCAATCAATACCGCACTGCCGCCAATGAACAGCGCCTGAGCCATGCCGGCCAGAGACTCAGCCTTGCCGTGCCCGTAACGGTGGTCATCGTCGGCGGGGCGCAAGGCGTAATGCACCGCCAGCAGGTTGAGCAACGAGGTGACGCCGTCGAGTGTCGAGTCGGTCAACCCGGCAAGCATGCTCACCGAACCGCTCATCCACCATGCGATGGCTTTGGCGACGATCAGCGTACAGGCGACCGCCACTGAGGCACGAGTCGCCAGCCGCAACAGGCGGGCGTGTTCGGAGCTGGAAATCATAAGTGCGGCGGTTCCTTTAGATGCTCGAATTACGCAGCAGGTTGCAGGCCGAACATAGCCAGTTGCTGGGCGCTGCCCTTGTGCTGGATCAGGCGTGGGTCATCCAGCGGGAAGCTGCGGCCCAGTTCAGTTTCCAGAATAGTCTGCAACTTGTGGTTATCGACCTTGCCGTCGGCGCCGATGGCTTCCTTGAGTTTTTCCGGCGCCACCTGAGCAGTGTGGCCTGGCTCGAAATAAATCGCGCCAGTGGCAAAGTCCACTGCAAAAGCGATCAGGCCCGGGATGATGTAGAACAGCAGGCCCACGGCATCGAGCGCCGCGATGGCCGGGTCGATCTTGCCGTCGATCTGCCCACGACGGTCGGGGTAGAAAATCGATCCGCAAGCGGTCACTTGGGTCAGCAAGGTCGCGACCAATACACCGCCAATCAAGCGAAAGGGAACACGCATATGAAATCTCCTGAGTCATTTGGAAAACGAAGCGTCGTCGATATGAATTAGGACAGCAACGAGCAACTAGCAGTTCGCCGTTATACTCGCGGCGGCAGGGCGTGCCCACAGTAAATTGCGGCCGCGTCTCACCCCTTCCAGGATTAGTTGAGTATTGAAGTTGTTTTTTCCAGATCGACCACGCGCAACGGCTAATAAATTTTACTGGGGTTCGGCCCTCCGGGCTGACGCTGTGGACATGCCATGCTGCGTTGTGGGACTTGGTAAGGAAACGACCCTTACCTGCGTCCCACGCCTTGCCTGGCATGCCCACAACTTCAACGCGACTCGCAATTTACTGTGGGCACGCCCTGTGGAGCCAGCATGATTTCTTTGCCGATTGATGAAGTTTTACCCGCCCTGCGTGAAGCCTTGGCGACACGCCATGAAGCCGTGCTCGAAGCACCGCCCGGTGCCGGTAAAACCACCCGTGTTCCGCTGGCCTTGCTCAACGAGAGCTGGCTGGCCGGGCAGACCATTCTGATGCTTGAACCGCGCCGTTTGGCCGCGCGTGCGGCGGCGGAGCGGCTGGCCAGTGAGCTGGGCGAGAAGGTCGGTGAAACCGTTGGCTACCGGATTCGGCTGGACAGCAAAGTCGGGCCCAGGACCCGTATCGAAGTGGTCACCGAAGGCATTCTCACCCGGCGCTTGCAGGACGACCCGGCGCTGGAAGGCGTAGGCCTGCTGATCTTCGATGAATTTCATGAACGCAGTCTCGATGCTGACCTGGCGTTGGCCCTGAGCCTGAATGGCCGGGAGCTGTTTCGCGACGATCAGCCGCTGAAAATCCTCTTGATGTCGGCAACGCTCGAGGGCGAACGCCTGGCCGGGTTGCTCGACGACGCACCGATCCTGCGCAGTGAAGGTCGCATGTACCCGGTGGCGATGCGCTGGGGGCGGCCGTTTCAGCCTGGTGAATTCATCGAGCCGCGGCTGGTGCAGACCATCCTCGAAGCGTTGAACGATGAAACCGGCAGCGTGTTGGTGTTCCTGCCGGGGCAGGCGGAAATCCGTCGTGTTCATCAACAATTGGCCGATGCGCTGGGCGACAACCCACAGGTTCTGCTCTGCCCGTTGCACGGTGAGCTGGACCTCGCCGCACAGCGTGCCGCGATCGATCCGGCGCCTGCCGGCAAACGCAAAGTGGTGCTGGCAACCAACATCGCCGAGACCAGTCTGACCATCGACGGCGTGCGCGTGGTGATCGACGCGGGGCTTGCGCGGGTACCGCGATTCGATCCAGGGAGCGGCATGACCCGCCTCGACACCCAGCGAATTTCCAAAGCCAGCGCCACACAGCGCGCGGGTCGGGCCGGGCGTCTGGAGCCGGGCGTGTGTTATCGCTTGTGGTCGCAAGATCAGCACGAGCAACTGGCGGCGTATGCCAGTGCCGAGATTCTCTCGGCAGACCTTGCCGGACTGGCGTTGCAACTGGGGCGGTGGGGCGTGACACCGACTCAACTGGTGTGGCTTGACGTGCCGCCCGCCGCCGCTTATGCACAGGCTCAGGATCTGCTTGAGCGCCTGGGTGCGTTGGACGGCGAAGCGCTGACCCGTCACGGTCAGGCCATGGCCGAACTGCCGGCGCATCCGCGCATCGCCCATTTGCTGTTGCGCGGGCAGGCGCTCGGCCTGGCAGACATGGCGTGCGATGTCGCGGCCTTGCTCGGCGAGCGGGACATCTTGCGCGGTGCGGGCGCCGATCTGCACAGCCGATTGACGCTGTTGTCCGGTGAAGAGCGGGCCGCGCGCGGAGCCCAGGGCGGCGTTCAGCGTGCCCGGCAACTGGCGCGGCAATATCGCGGTTATCTGCGCGGCAAAGCATTGGAGCCGGTCGGCGACCCGGATCATCCGCGCTGGCTCGGCGCGCTGCTGGCGTTGGCGTATCCCGACCGCGTGGCTCAACAACGGCGTGCCGGTGGCGCGGAATATCGCTTGGCCAACGGCCGCGCGGCGTTGTTCGCTGAAGCCGACAGTTTGATGAAACAACCCTGGCTGGTGATCGCCGACCTCGGCAGTCGTCAGGGCCAGCGAGAGGAACGGATTTATTTGGCGGCGGATTTTGATCCGGCGCTGTTCGATTCCGTGCTGGCCGAGCAAGTGCGCGTGGTCGATCAACTGGATTGGGATGAGCGCGAAGGCGTGTTGCGCGCCGAGCGTCAGCGCAAGGTCGGCGAACTGATCCTCAGCCGTGAACCGCTGACCGGTCTTGATGAAAATGCTCGCAGCCAAGCGCTGGTGAACCTGGTGCGGCGCAAGGGCCTGGAGCTGCTGCCGTGGACCCCGGAACTGCGCCAGTGGCAGGCGAGAGTGGCCTTGTTACGGCAGTTGGACCTTGGCAGCAAGAGCGACAGTGAGTGGCCGGATGTCAGCGACGCCGCGTTACTCAAAAACCTCGAGCATTGGTTGATGCCGTATCTGGGGAAAGTCTCGCGGTTGAGTCACTTCGCTAACCTGGACCTGTCGAGCATCGTCCACAACCTGCTGCCCTGGCCATTGCCGCAACGGCTCGATGAGCTGGCGCCGCATCATCTGAGCGTGCCGTCAGGCTCCTCGATTCGTCTGGACTACAGCGAGCAACCACCGATTCTGGCGGTGCGCTTGCAGGAGTTGTTCGGCCTGGCCGAAACCCCGCGCATTGCCGGGGGTCGGCAGGTGGTGAAACTGCATCTGTTGTCTCCGGCGCGACGGCCGGTGCAGGTGACCCAGGATCTGGCGAACTTCTGGCGCAGCACGTACGCCGAGGTGAAGAAGGACTTGAAGGGGCGCTACCCAAAACATTATTGGCCGGATGATCCGCTGGTGGCCGAGGCAACGGCACGGATCAAACCCCGCAAAAGCTGAGGATACTGATCGTTCCCACGCTCCGCGTGGGAATGCCTCAAGGGACGCTCCGCGTTCCGGCAGCATCACTGGTGTCGGGCCTGGCACCGAAGTGACGCGGAGCGTCACAGGATGCATTCCCACGCGGAGCGTGGGAACGATCGATTCAAGAGGCAGCCTTCGCGGTGAGCTGCTCCCGACAATAGTCGGCAAACAACTGCGCCGGCTTGGTCAGTTGCCCGCGCTTGAGCCACGCCGCCACCAGCCCCGAGCCGGTGACGTCTTCGACGATGTCCACGCACACCACTTTCTGGCCGTCATAGGTGCATTCCGAATGCGGACGGGTGACCAGGATCGAAAAGCCGAAACCTTGCCCGACCATGCCCCGGACCATTTCAATCGACGGCGAGCTGAAGGCAATGTTCGGCGACAAGCCCAATTCTTCGAACAGGCTGACGAAGTAGGTCCGGCTCGGTTGCACGTCCAGCAGAATCATCGGTTCCAGGCACAGGTCTCGCAGCGATACTTGCTTAAGTTGGGCGAAGCGATGGTCCGCCGGCAGCAACGCGTACGGTCGCTGCGCCGGCATCAAAGGTTCGGTCTGGATGGTGGCGTCGAGGTCATGCTCATAGAGGATCGCCATATCGAAGGTGCCCGAGGTCAGGCCTTGCACCAACTCTTGCTGCTCGCCGTCACGGATGCGGATTTTCACGCCCGGATATAACGCCGAGAACCCGGCAATCAATTGCGGCAGGTACAGCGGCGCAACCGTTTCGAAACAGCCGATATCGATTTGCCCGGACACCACATCGTTGTCGGCCAGGGCGTTCTGTTCGAACTCCTTGGCCATGCGCAGCAGTTCCTGGGCCTTGCGGTAGAAGCGTGCGCCACTGGGTGTCAGGGACACGCCTTGCGCATGATGGCGGATCAGCAGTTGCACGCCAAAGCTGTCTTCCAGGCCTTTGATTGCCGTGGAGATGGCCGGTTGCGCGATGTACAGCTTGCGCGACGCCTCGGCGACGCTGCCGCATTCGACGGTGGTGATGAAGTATTTCAGTTGACGCAGGTTGTAGGCAGCCACGGCAAACCTCGGGGTGGATGATCTCGACATCCAAGCAAATTGCGAGCCGCCCGCATCCGTTCGTTCGACGGTGTTGTTGTGCCTGAACAATAACCACATCCCGCGCGACGGGGGAGATTGGCTGCCCAGTTTTTTCATGGTCTGCGAAGACATTTTTACTATTTTTCCTGGACAGGGGCCTGAGCGACCATCCAATTCACAAGAAAAGCCCATGGAGCATCTGAACGTGTTCGAGCTTGCATACTGGCAAAACAAGGCCGCTGCACTGCGGTTTCCCGACCTGGCTGTGATCGACGGTAAATCCCGTTCGGCGCTGTCGGGGCAGACTTTCGCGGTAATCAATCCCGCCACCGGCCAGTGCCTGGCCAACGTCACCGCGTGCGGTGAAGAAGACGTGGATGTGGCGGTGCGCAATGCGCGGCAGGTGTTCGAGGCTGGCACCTGGTCGGCGCGCTCGCCGGCTGAGCGCAAGCAAGTGCTGCTGCGTCTGGCTGATCTGATCATGGCTCACCGTGAGGAACTGGCGCTGCTCGATTCGCTGAACATGGGCAAACCGGTGATGGATGCCTACAACATCGACGTGCCGGGTGCGGCCGGGGTGTTTCGCTGGTACGCCGAAAGCCTCGACAAACTCTACGACCAGATCGCCCCGAGCGCGCAGAACGTACTGGCGACCATCACGCGTGAAGCGCTGGGCGTGGTCGCTGCCGTGGTGCCATGGAATTTCCCCCTGGACATGGCGGCGTGGAAACTCGCGCCAGCGCTGGCGGCGGGCAATTCGGTGATCCTCAAACCCGCCGAGCAATCACCGTTTTCCGCCCTGCGTCTGGCTGAGCTGGCGCTGGAAGCCGGCCTGCCAGCGGGTGTGCTGAACGTGTTGCCGGGCCTGGGCGAGCAAACCGGCAAAGCGCTTGGTTTGCACCCGGACATCGATTGCCTGGTGTTCACCGGGTCCACCGAAGTCGGCAAATATTTCATGCAGTATTCCGCGCAGTCGAACCTCAAACAGGTGTGGCTGGAGTGCGGCGGCAAGAGCGCCAATCTGGTGTTCGCCGATTGCCAGGACCTGGACCTTGCCGCCGAGAAAGCCGCGTTCGGGATTTTCTTCAATCAGGGTGAAGTCTGCTCGGCCAACTCGCGGTTGCTGGTGCAGCGTTCGATTCATGATGAGTTTGTCGAGCGCCTCAAGGCACAGGCCCAACGCTGGCAGCCGGGTGATCCGCTGGACCCGTCGAGCAGCGCCGGGGCGATTGTCGATAGCCGCCAGACCGCGCGCATCATGACGTTCATCGAGCAGGCAGAGCGCCAAGGCGCGACCAGGGTGTGTGGCGGTCGGCAGTCGATATTCAATGGCTCCGACAACTTCATTCAGCCAACGATTTTCACCCACGTAACCCCGGACATGCCGCTGTTTCGCGATGAAGTGTTCGGCCCGGTGCTGGCCGTCACGGCGTTCGAGGACGAGGCACACGCCTTGCAACTGGCCAATGACAGCGTTTACGGTCTGGCTGCCTCGCTGTGGACCGACGACCTCAATCGCGCCCACCGCGTTGCGCGGCAATTGCGCGCGGGCACCGTGTCGGTCAACAGCGTCGATGCGCTGGACGTGACCGTGCCGTTCGGTGGCGGCAAGCAGTCCGGTTTCGGCCGTGACCTGTCGCTGCACTCATTCGATAAATACACCCAGTTGAAGACCACCTGGTTTCAATTGCGCTAACAACAGCCGCTAACAACAAGAAACGGAGAACTGGCGATGACCACACCACGTGAAACCCGCGACTACCAGGCCGCCGACGCTGCGCACCACATCCACGCATTCGTCGATCAAAAAGCGCTCAACGACGAAGGGCCACGGGTGATGGTCCGGGGTGAGCGCCTGCACCTGTGGGACAACGATGGGCGGCGTTACCTCGACGGCATGTCCGGGCTGTGGTGCACCAACCTCGGTTATGGACGCAAGGACCTGGCTGCCGCTGCGACCAAACAGCTTGAACAATTGCCGTACTACAACATGTTTTTCCACACCACCCACCCGCAGGTCATCGAGCTCTCGGAGCTGCTGTTCAGCCTGTTGCCGGGGCACTACAGCCACGCGATCTACACCAACTCCGGCTCCGAAGCCAACGAGGTACTGATCCGCACGGTACGCCGTTACTGGACGATTCTCGGCAAGCCCGAGAAGAAAGTCATGATCGGTCGCTGGAACGGTTACCACGGCTCGACGCTGGCGGCGACGGCGCTTGGGGGCATGAAGTTCATGCACGAAATGGGCGGCATGCTGCCCGACATCGAACACATCGACGAGCCGTACTTCTTCGCTCACGAGGGCAACCTGACCCCTGCCGAATTCGGTCTGCGGGCGGCGCAGCAACTGGAAGCGAAGATTCTCGAACTGGGCGCGGACAAAGTCGCCGGGTTTATCGCCGAACCGTTCCAGGGCGCGGGCGGGATGATCTTTCCGCCCGAGAGTTACTGGCCGGAAATCCAGCGGATCTGCCGCAAGTACGACGTGCTGTTGTGCGCCGACGAAGTGATCGGCGGCTTCGGTCGCACCGGCGAATGGTTCGCCCACGAGCACTTCGGTTTTGAGCCGGACACGCTGTCGATTGCCAAGGGTTTGACCTCCGGCTACATCCCCATGGGCGGGCTGATTCTGTCGAAGAAAATGGCCCAGGTGCTGGTGGAGCAGGGCGGGGTGTTTGCCCACGGGTTGACCTACTCCGGTCACCCGGTGGCGGCGGCGGTGGCGATTGCCAACCTCACGGCGTTGCGCGATGAAGGCGTGGTGACGCGGGTCAAGGATGACATCGGACCGTACCTGCAACAGTGCTTGCGCGAGGTGTTCGGCAATCACCCGTTGGTGGGCGATATCCAGGGTGTCGGCATGGTCGCGGCGTTGCAGTTGGCCGAGGACAAGAGCAGTCGCAAGCGCTTTGCCAACGAGAATGATATTGCCTGGCGCTGCCGCACGATCGGCTTTGAGGAGGGCGTGATCATTCGCTCGACCCTGGGGCGGATGATCATGGCGCCAGCGCTGATTGCCAGTCGTGAAGAGGTTGATGAACTGGTCGGCAAAACCCTGAAAGCGGTAGATCGTACGGCGCAGGAATACGGCCGTCTCTAATATCCACTGATCGTTCCCACGCTCCCGCGTGGGAATGCAGCCCGGGACGCTCCGCGTCCCTGTGATGTGACGCAGAGCGTCACTGGAGGCATTCCCACGCAGAGCGTGGGAACGATCATTTGCGCAAATAACTTCCTTTCTGTCTGTTTTGCACCCACCCCGTGCACCCCCGCAAACCGTGCTCATTTGCAGTGCGCACTACCCAGTTTTTTCATCATTCCCAACGACATATTTCCTGATTTTCCTATTCCCGGCCTTGGTCCAACATCGACTTCGCCAGTCAGCCGAACGCTGCCCACCCGAAGGTCCACCAGAGACCACCCGTGACAGCTCACCCAAGGCTCCTGGCCGTACTGCCCATGACAAAACTAAATCAACAGCTTTGGGAGTGCTCCATGATCAAGTCCTTGTTTACCCGTTTCGCTCATCCACTGGCGGTCACCGCCATCGCCGCGACGGTCGCCACCAGCGCCCAGGCCGGCACCTTGTCCATCGGCCATACCACGTGGGTCGGCTACGGCACGCTCTACCTGGCTCAGGACCTGGGCTACTTCAAGGAAAACGGATTGACCGTCGAATTGCCTGTCGTCGAAGAGGCGTCGATGTACATGGCCGCCCAAGCCTCGGGCGAGTTGTCGGGCTCGGCGTCGACCATCGACGAGGTGCTCAAATACCGTCCGCAATTCTGCTTCAAGGCGGTAGCCGCACTGGATGACAGTCATGGTGGCGACGGTGTGCTGGTGGGCAAGGACGTCAAGAGTCTGCAGGAGCTCAAAGGCAAAGCCGTCGCGGTGAACGAAGGGTCGACCTCGCAGTTCTGGTTGTCCTACCTGCTGAAAAAACACGGCATGAGCATGAGTGACATCACCGTGCAGAACATGACGGCGGACGATGCCGCCACCGCGTTCATCGCCGGTCGCGTACCCGCCGCCGTGACGTGGGAGCCGCACCTGTCGATGGTGCGCAGCAAACAGCAAGGCAAGGTGCTGATCGACAGCAGCAGCACGCCGGGTGTGATTGTCGACGTGGTTGCACTCAACTGCACGGTTATTGAAAAGCAGCCGGAAGACGTCAAGGCGCTGGTTGCCGGCCTCTACAAAGCCGTGAAATACACCCAGGAACATCCGCAGGAAGCCTACAAAATCATGGCCAAGGGCGTTGGCGGTTACCTTGCCGATCCGAAGGAGCTGGAAGCCGCCGCGCATGGCGTGCGCTTCTACGATCAGGCCATGAGCGAGAAACTCCTGGGCTCGCCAGGCAAACCGGGCGACAGCGAACCGCTGATCAAACTGGCCAACGAGACCGCCAGCGAATTGCAGGGCAAACCCTACAACGTCAGCAATGACGACCTGATCGACAACCGCTTCGTCAGCCCGCTGTAGGAGGTTCGCATGTTCAAGCGCAATTCATGGCTGAGCCGCTGCATCACGCCCAAGACCGGCTTGCCGGTGCAGGTGATCTGGAGCGCGAGCGGTCTGGCCTGGGTGTTGTTGATCGGTCTGTGGGCCGGGTTGTCTTACGGCGGCGTGGTGCCGGGCATGTTCCTGCCGACACCGGGTGCGGTGGTGGAGGCGGCCGTGCGCCTGAGCCGAGACGGAACGCTCGGCCAGCACGTGTGGGCCAGCGTCGAAGTGGTGATGGTCGGTTTCATCGTCTCGTCCCTGGTGGCGGTGCCGCTGGGACTGTTGATGGGCAGCTTTCGGATCGTCCAGGCGTTCCTCGAACCGATGGTCAATTTCATCCGCTACCTGCCGGTGACCTCGTTCGTGCCGCTGTTCATCCTGTGGATCGGCATCGGTCTGGAGCAGCGGGTCTCGGTGATTATTTTCGGCGTGTTCTTCCAGCAACTGGTGATGATCGCGGACGTGTCCAAGGGCATCTCCAAGGACTTGATCAACGCCTCATACACCCTGGGTTCGAATCGTCGCGACGCGGTGCTGCATGTGATCGCCCCGGCATCGTTGCCGGGTGTGCTCGACACCTTGCGCGTGACCATGGGCTGGGCCTGGACGTACCTGGTGGTCGCCGAGCTGGTCGCAGCCTCCAGCGGTCTGGGCTACCTGAGCCTTAAAGCCATGCGCGGCTTTCAAGTGGATGTGATTTTCCTCGCTATCGCGATCATCGGCCTGCTGGGCCTGGTCACCGATCAACTGTTCCGTTTCCTTCGTCTGAGGATCGCCGCATGGGCTCAGTAAGCGCCGTAAACCCTCGTTTCGTCACACCGACGGCCGCCCCGGTGCAGGCTGCGCCACGACTGCAAGTGGACAAAGTCAGCCTGCGTTATCAGAAACCTGACGGCGGCATGTTCACCGCGCTGGAACAGGTGTCGTTTGAAGTGCCGGATCAACAGTTTGCCGTGCTGGTCGGTCCGTCGGGCTGCGGCAAGTCGAGTTTGCTGTACCTCACGGCGGGCCTGAATGAGCCGACCGAAGGTGAGATCTACGTCGGTGGCCAGCAGGTGCAAGGGCCGGGTGCGGATCGCGGCATGGTGTTCCAGAGCTACACGCTGTTCCCGTGGCTGACCGTGCGCCAGAACGTCGAGTTCGGTCTCAAGCGGCGCGGCATGGCATCGGCCCAGCGCAAGGAAATCGTCGACTATTACGTCAATGAAGTGGGCCTGACGGGATTCGCCGACAACTACGCCAAGCAGTTGTCCGGCGGCATGATGCAGCGTGTGGCGATTGCCCGGGCGCTGGCCAACGACCCGCAAATCCTGCTGATGGACGAACCGTTCGGTGCGCTCGACAGCCAGACGCGCCTGCAAATGCAACAGCTGCTGCTACGGGTCTGGGGCAACAGCAAGAAGACCGTACTGTTCGTGACCCACGACATCGACGAAGCGATTCTGCTGGGCGATCGGGTCTACGTGATGGGCGCCAGGCCTGGGCGGATCAAGCAGATCCTGGACGTGCCGATCGAACGCCCACGGACGCTGGACATGGTCATGGAGCGCTCGTTCATCGACATGAAACGCAGGATCTTCGGGTTGCTGCATGACGATTTGGAGGAGGTGCATTGATCCGGTTCTACGGGGCCGGCGGCAACAGGAACCGCGCAATCACCGGCAAATGATCGGAGATACGCAACGTATCGTCCTGCCTCACCATCGCCTCGACCCGTTTGATCCGCGGACTGTAGAACAGGTAGTCGACCGTCCGGTCGGGGCCGTTCAAACCCGGATCATTCGGGTAGTGGGTCAGCCAGTGCGCCCGGTCGACGCCGCTGGCTTCGTTGTTGGTCGGGATCATCGGGTATTTGTCCCACAGCACATGCAAGGCGCTGTCGGCGGAGTAGGGCGTGCGTTGTTCATCGGGCAGGCGTCGATACTGGCCCAGTGGCAATAGGTTGAAATCACCACCGATCAACCACGGCGTGCCGCGGCTTTCGTACTTGTCGAGCACTTTGGCCACGGCGGTCACTTGCGCCTGCAAGGTGTCGTCGGGCTGGACGACGCGGTCCAGATGAGTGTTGAGCAGCGCCATCTGACCGCCGTCGCTCAACGGCATATAAGCCACCAGCAAAGCGTTTTTCGGTTTGAACTGACGACTGATGAAGTTAGCCGGCGCGACCGGCAACTGCAGGCGTTCGGCGTGTTCGATCTGGAAGCGGCTGAGGGTGGCGAGTTGCCGGCCGACGCTGCCGAAGATGTGCGGCTCAGGTACGAAGTCGGCTTTCCAGTCGAAGGCGCGGGCGCTGCACGGATAGAGGTCGGCGAGGCGTTCCTGGAGCAACTTGAACTGATTCTGGTAATCGCTGGCCTTGGCGCCGTCATCCAGTTCCTGCAACAGGACGACATCGGGTTGCTCGTCGCGAATCACCCGCGCCACTTCATCGAGGCTGAACGCCATGTCTTCGAGAGTAGGTTTTTCGTCGTTGCCGGCGGCCAGGTCATTCCAGAAAACATAGCGTTTACCCGCCAGGTACTGGACGTTCCAGGTCATCACTTTCAATGCCTGCCCGGGCACCAGCGTCGGTGCCTGAGCGTTGCAGCTCACCGGCAAAACTTCCCTGGCCTGTGGGCGCCAGGTCAGGCTGTAGATCAGCAGGGCAATCAGGCCGGTCACGATCAACAGGGCCAGCAGGGTGTAGCGCAGTAGACGGGTCATGGCTCGGCTTATAGCGTTACAAAAGATGGGCCCGAGCATAACCGACCGTCGGGTTTAAGCCCACGGTCAGCGTGGTCCGTCAATTTTCTCGGGCACATCGCCGATGAGCATGAACAGACGAAACAGCACCACGCTGGTGAACAATTGCAGGAAGCTGTGAGCGCTGTCGATCAACAGTGAAATCACCGGGTTCTGCGGGTCGGGATAGACCGCCAGGGTGGCTCCCTTGAGCACCCACAACGGGCCCATCACACACAATATGCACACCAGGATCCGCATGAAATGGCCGCGGGTCAGGCGCAGGCTTTCTTTCATCGCGGCCAGCGGGGACAGGCCTCTGAGTACCAGCAGGTATTCGCCGAAGGCCAGCGTCACCATCAGCCAGATACCCGGCAGGAAATACAGCGACAGGCCCACCAGGATCAGCAACGTATTGAGGCCCGTGAGCAGGGCGAAGCGCGGCCAAAGATAGGCCGACCTCGACAGCAGCTCGCGGGTGGTCGGCGATTCGCCACGACTGCGGGCATCGAGAAACAGGATCAGCGCGGCGGTGTACAGCGGATACACCAGCAGGCCGACCAGCACACTCATACCGGGGAAGCCGTCCGGCTGGGTGGAGTGGTCGACCACTTGTTGCAGCAATGCCTCGATGATCACCAGCGGCAGGCACAGCTGCACAATCTGGCCCAGATTGCGCTTGAAGAAATACAAAGAGTCACGCAGTACGTCGAACGGATTCATCAGTCGGTATCGCAGGTTGAAAGCAATGGCCCACTTTAACCGATGATGCGCTGTCGCAAGCAAACGTAAACGTTCGGTAAAGACTATTGAAACAACTTGTTTCAGCCTCCATTAAGGTTGGGCACCTTATCCTCTTTGGAAAAGAGCAACGATTTCTCCGGCAATCTACGAGGTCGCCATGAACAGCGAAGAACAAACCCTGATCGATGGACTGTTTTCCCGGCTGCAACAGGCCGAAACGGACTCAGCCCCGCGCGACGCCCAGGCTGAGGCGCGGATCAAGGAACACCTGACTCGCCAACCCGCGGCAGGCTATTTCATGACCCAGGCGATTCTGGTTCAAGAGGCGGCCATCAAAAGCCTCGACGAACAGAACAAGCAATTGACCCAGCAAGTGCAGCAATTGCAGGCCGAACTGCAAGCAGCCAAGGCGCAGGCACCGGCGCCAGCACCGGCCAGCGGTGGCTTTTTATCGAGCATCTTTGGTGGAAGCTCCCGCGAGCCACAACCCGCGCCGACCCAGAGTGCGCCGCCTTCCACGGGCGGATGGCGTGAACCCGCGCGGCCGTCATTCAATTCGCAGCCGCCACAGCAGAACTACGGTGCCGCACCGCCACAGCAGAACTACGCACAACCGCAACAACCGATTGGCAGCGGTTTCCTCGGCGGCGCGTTGAAAACCGCGGCCGGTGTGGCCGGTGGTGTCATGCTGGCAGAAGGCATCAGCAGCCTGTTTCACCACAACCAGCAACCGGAAGTGGTTGAAGTCATCAAGGAAGAACCGGCCCAGGTTGCCGATAAAAGCGGTGACAACGGCTGGGGCGACGACCAGCGCGTGGCCGACAACGGCAACGACCAGGGCGGCTTCAGCGACGCCGACTACAGCGATGACAGCTCATCGTTCTTTGACAACGACGACGATTCCTTCGTCTGATGTGCCATTCGTCCGGAGCGCTACGGCGCTTCGGGCCGATTATTCGCGGAACAATCCTTCAGGCTGGCATACTGGGCAACTTTTCGGGCCTTGCGCCCGATCCTGCCCGCGCTTTGGCGCGCAAATGAGGATGACCGGTGAAAAAAATCGCAGTGTTCGCCGATGTTCAAAACCTCTATTACACCGTGCGCCAGGCCTATGGTTGCCACTTCAACTACGCCGCTTTGTGGGCTGATATCAGCAAACAGGGCGAGATCGTCGAAGCGTATGCCTACGCCATCGATCGTGGCGACAGCAAACAACAGCAATTCCAGCAAATCCTGCGCAACCTCGGTTTCATTGTGAAACTCAAACCCTATATCCAGCGCAGTGACGGTTCGGCCAAGGGCGACTGGGACGTGGGCATCACCCTCGACATCATGGACGCGGCCGATCACGTCGATGAAGTGGTCCTGGCATCCGGCGACGGCGATTTCGACATGCTGCTGGAGCGCATCATCAACAAGCACGGCGTGCAAGCGGTGGCCTACGGCGTACCGGGCCTGACCGCCAACTCGCTGATCCGCGCCGCCAGCCGCTACGTGCCGATCGAAGGCGCGTTGCTGCTCAAGAATTGATTTTTACGGAGCTGAAACAGGTTTGGAACGCATAGCAGTCATCGACTTTGAAACCACCGGGATCTCCCCGAGCAGCAGTTGCCGGGCCACGGAAATTGCCGTGGTGATCCTTGAGCAGGGGCGCATCGTCGACCGTTACCAAAGCCTGATGAACGCTGGCGTGCGCGTGCCGGGCTTCATCGAACAACTCACCGGCATCAGCAACGCCATGCTGCGCACCGCGCCGTCGGCCGAGCAGGTGATGAACGAGGTCAACGAGTTCGTTGGCATCACGCCACTGCTGGCGCACAACGCGGCATTCGACCAGAAGTTCTGGGACTTCGAGCTGGGACGGATCAAACGCACCCGCTTGCAGAACTTTGCCTGCTCGCTGTTGCTCGCCCGACGCCTGATGCCCGCCGCACCGAACCACAAACTTGGCACCCTCACCACCTTCGCCAGCCTGCCCGACACCGGCAAGGCTCACCGGGCCATGGCCGATGCCGAGATGGCGGCCAACCTGACTGCGCACCTGGCGCAAGAGCTGCGGCAAAAGCATGGCTTGCGCGAGTTGTCCCATGATCTGCTGGTGAGTTTGCAGAAAGTGCCGGCGGCGAAGATCAATGAGCATCTCAAGCGCCATCGCGGGTTCTAAAAACACTGCAAAAACCTGTGGGAGCGGGCTTGCTCGCGAAAGCGATTCATCATTCAGTATTGATGTTGACTGACACTCCGCTTTCGCGAGCAAGCTCGCTCCCACATTGGATCTCCTGCGCCGTTAGATTCGTGTTTAACGACGCCTCCGATTCGATGATCGGTCCTACCGAATTTTAGGGAATGTCTGTCTTGCTCCTCATCTGTGGCATCGATAACCTTTTGCTGTCGCTGCCAATTCAGCGACCGGGTCTGCAAGCCCGCCGACAGTTTGTTATGAGACCACCGGCGCACCTATAATCGCGTCGCTTTAATGAGCGACCATCGATTTTATGGTAGCTGTGTGCGGGAGACCTTCGGGTCTGCCGGGGTGGTCTCCTACTCGGTCTTGCAGACCCGCACATAGCTGCCACCCATCATCTGCAAGTGATGCTGGCAGCTCCGACATTCTTAGGAGATTCGCCATGATCAAAGTTACCCCCAACCCTCCTGAAGATTCTGCGCAATCGATTATGAGCGCAGCTCACTTCACCCCCAAAACATTCATCCGTCACCACATCCAGCTGCGCGCACTGTTGCTGCATGCAGAGCCCTGGTTCTGCGCCCACGATATAGGTCGATTGATGGGTGTGGACATAAATGGAAGGCAAGTGCTCAAGCTTGATGCGGATCAGAAGCAACTGATGTGTCTGTCCGGAAATGATGGTCTCCGAGAGACCTTGATGCTGAGTGAATCAGGCGTATACGCGATGCTGGTGTATCACTATTGCCCGGAAAACCGCCATTTACGGCGTTGGCTGACACACGACGTGGTGCCGATGTTGCGGGAGGAAGCGGGGACCATTTCGAATCAAGCGCCGCATATGCGGGCGATGGAATGGGCGGGCGGGACGCTGCGGCTGCTGCATTGGCGCAAGGAACCTTGGGTGCGCCTGCGGGATATGCCGGGTTTGTTGCCTGCAAGTTACAGCGGCGTCTGACCGATCGCTTCGCGGGCAAGTCGAATCGTCGCACCGCCGCTCCCACAGGAATGAGGTAACACCAGTGGGAACGGGTTGTTGGCAAGGCTCACCGGGCCATGGCCGATGCCGAGATGGCGGCCAACCTGACTGCGCACCTGGCGCAAGAGCTGCGGCAAAAGCATGGCTTGCGCGAGTTGTCCCATGATCTGCTGGTGAGTTTGCAGAAAGTGCCGGCGGCGAAGATCAATGAACATCTCAAGCGCCATCGCGGGTTCTGACTGACACACCACAAATCCCCTGTGGGAGCGAGCCTGCTCGCGATAGCTATTTATCATTCAATATTGATGTCGACTGACACTCCGCTATCGCGAGCAGGCTCGCTCCCACAGGGTATGTGGCGTATCAGAGCTTTCCATTCCCTTCCAACTGCCCCAGCGGCACGCGCTTTTCGATGGCGCTCGACAGCACAATCGAGGTCTTGCTGAAGCCGAATTTGGCGATCCGGTTAATCAACTCCTCCAGCTCCGGCATCGAACCCACCGCCGCTTGCATGATTACGCACGGATCACCGGTCACCCGGTGGCATTCCGTTAGTTGCGGGATTTTGATCAGGTCGTCGTAGGCCTTTTGGTTGCCGTGCTGGTTCAGGCGCAGTTCGATCACGCACTGAATCGGCAATCCCAGCTTGGCCATGTCGACTTTCGCCTGGTATCCGGTGATCACCCCGCTGGCTTCGAGTTTAGCCACACGCTCGGCCACGGCCGGGGCGGAGAGATTCACTTTGCGCGCCAGGTCGGCGTAGGACGCACGACCGTTTTCCAGCAGGGCGCCGAGCAGCATGCGGTCGTATTTGTCCATCATCGTATTCCTGAAAATGCCTGACTTTCGAAAACACGGTTTATAGCGCTGATCTCCGTGTTTTGAAAAGTGTACCGACGCTATAAACAGGTTTTGTAACTTATTTTTCGCCGTTAGCCTTTCTAGAATAGCCGTTCACCTTGTCTTGTCATCGAGCTGCCCATGCCTGGCTTACGTCGTTTTCCCTTTCCGCTGATCGCTGCCTTTTTCGCGTTGTACGTGATTTGGGGTTCGACTTACCTGGTGATTCGCATTGGCGTCGAATATTGGCCGCCGCTGCTGCTCGCCGGTATCCGCTTTGTGATCGCCGGGACGTTGATGTATGCGTTCCTGCGCTGGCGCGGGGCGCCGGCACCGACCTGGGCGCAGTGGAAGGCTGCCGGGATCATCGGAATCTTGCTGCTGGCTTGCGGTAACGGCGGGGTCAGCGTGGCGGAACACATGGGCGTCGCTTCGGGGGTTGCGGCGTTGGCGGTGGCGACGGTGCCGCTGTTTACCTTGCTCTGCGGCTATTTCTGGGGCGCGCGCAATACCCGTCTCGAATGGGCCGGGATTGTGCTGGGGCTGATTGGCATCGCCATGCTCAATCTGGGTTCGAACCTGCAATCGAGCCCGTTGGGTGCGCTGTTGCTGGTGTTCGCGGCGGCGTCCTGGGCGTTCGGTTCGGTCTGGAGCAAACACTTGCCGTTGCCTCAAGGGGCGATGGCCAGTGCCGTGGAAATGCTGGTCGGCGGTGTAGTGTTGTTGATCGGCAGTGCGCTGAGCGGCGAGCATCTGCAAGCCATGCCACCAATAGAAGGGTGGGCAGCCTTGGCCTACCTGGTTTTCTTCGGTTCGATCATCGCCTTCAACGCTTACATGTACCTGTTGAAAAACGTGCGTCCGGCGGCCGCCACCAGTTATGCCTACGTCAATCCGGCGGTGGCGGTGTTGCTGGGTATCGTGTTTGTCGGCGAGACCATCGGTATTGAAGAGGGGCTGGCGATGCTGGTGATCATCAGTGCCGTGGTGTTGATCGGATTGCCGCAGTGGCGCAGGGCGCCTGTTCAGCCGGCCGTAGCGGTGCCGACAGAATCCCGTGTGAATTAGGGTAAACTGCGCGCCATTGCATCTTGTTTTGCACACTTGTTTTGAAAAACCCGCGCTGAATTTTCCTACGGTACTCCCATGACTTTCGCCTCCCTTGGCCTGATCGAACCCTTGCTGCGCTCTCTCGAGACGCTCGGCTACCAGACCCCGACGCCGGTTCAGGCGCAAGCCATTCCGGCGGTGCTGGCCGGTCGCGACCTGATGGCCGCCGCCCAGACCGGCACCGGCAAGACCGCCGGTTTCGCGTTGCCGCTGCTGCAATTGCTGGCCATGGAAGGGCCGAAAGTCACCGCCAACTCGGTACGCGCGCTGATCCTCGTGCCAACCCGCGAGCTGGCCGAACAGGTTCACGAAGCCGTGCGTCAATACGCCGAGAACCTGCCGCTGAGCACGTACGCCGTATACGGCGGCGTCAGCATCAACCCGCAGATGATGAAGCTGCGCAAAGGCGTCGATCTGCTGGTGGCGACCCCGGGTCGCTTGCTCGACCTGTTCCGTCAGAACGCGCTGAAGTTCAACCAGCTGCAAACCCTGGTGCTGGATGAAGCGGATCGCATGCTCGATCTGGGCTTCTCCGAAGAGCTGGGGAACATTTACAAGGCGCTGCCGAAGAAACGCCAGACGCTGTTGTTCTCGGCGACCTTCTCCGACGCAATCCGCACCCTGGCCGGACAAATGCTCAACGACCCGCTGAGCATTGAAGTCAGCCCGCGCAACGTGGCGGCCAATACCGTCAAGCAGTGGGTGGTGACGGTGGACAAGAAGCGCAAGCCGGAGCTGTTCGTCCACTTGATGCGCAAGGGCAAGTGGAAGCAGGTGCTGGTGTTCGCCAAGACCCGCAACGGTGTGGATGCGCTGGTGGAAAAACTCCAGGGGCTGGGCATCAACGCCGACGGCATCCACGGCGACAAACCGCAGGCAACCCGTCAGCGTGCGCTGGACCGTTTCAAGGCCAGTGAAGTGCAGATTCTGGTGGCTACCGACGTTGCCGCCCGTGGTCTGGATATCGAAGATTTGCCGCTGGTGGTCAACTTCGACCTGCCGATCGTGGCTGAAGATTACATCCACCGCATCGGTCGCACCGGCCGTGCGGGTGCAACCGGGCAGGCGATTTCGCTGGTCTGCGCCGATGAAGTAAATCTGCTGTCGGCCATCGAGACGTTGACCCGTCAGACGCTGCCTCGGCAGATGGAACACGACTTTGAACCCGAGCACCGGGTGCCGGACACCGATGCCAGTGGTCAGGTGGTCAAGAAGCCGAAGAAACCGAAGAAGCCCAAGACTTCCGGTGGCGGTAAACGCAATCTGGGTAAGTGGGTCGAGAGTGGCGATGCTTCGGCGCCGGAACCTTCGATCAAACCAGTGCGCAAAGTGCCGGTGTTCAACACTGGGCCGCGTAAGAAGAAGCCTTGATCGCTTAAGGATCGTTCCCACGCTCTGCGTGGGAATGCAGCCCGGGACGCTCCGCGTCCCTTCAAAGCCGAACGCGGAGCGTCCGAAGATGCATTCCCACGCAGAGCGTGGGAACGATCAGTCGATCAGGTTCGGTGTTTCAACCATTCGATCATCCCCAACCCCGCTGCGCGCCCACTGGCGAAACACGCGGTCAGCAGATAGCCGCCTGTCGGCGCTTCCCAATCGAGCATTTCCCCTGCGCAGAACACGCCGGGCAGTTGCTTGAGCATCAAGCGTTCATCCATCGCCTCGAACATCACGCCACCCGCGCTGCTGATGGCCTCGTCCAGTGGGCGGGTTTTTACCAGGGTCAGTGGTAACGACTTGATTGCTTTGGCCAGCAGTGCCGGATCGGTGAAGCAGTCGGCCGGCGTCAGCTCTCGCAACAGCGCCGCTTTCACGCCATCAATTCCAAGCTGACTGTGCAGGTGTTTGGACATGGAGCGTGAGCCACGGGGTTTGCTCAGTGCTGCCTGAACTTTATCCACAGGTCGGCCCGGCAACAGGTCGAGATGGACTGTCGCCGAACCGTGCAGGTTGATCGCTTCGCGGATCGGTGCTGACAGGGCGTAGATCAAACTGCCTTCAATCCCCGTGGCAGTGATCACACATTCGCCGAGTCGTGGCACGTCGTCATTGAGGCCGATGGCGATGTTTTTCAGCGGTGCTCCGGCGAATTTGCTGACCATCAGTTCGCTCCAGGCCTGCACCTCGAAACCACAATTGCTCGGTTGCAGAGGCATCAGTCCTACGCCGCGTTGTTCCAGCGGCAGCATCCACGCGCCGTCCGAACCAAGGCGCGACCAGCTGCCGCCACCAAGGGCCAGCAACGTGGCGTCCGTCTGGATGATTTTTTCGCCCTCGGGACTGTCGATGCGCAATCCACCGCTGTCATGCCAGCCGAGCCAACGGTGACGGGTGTGGATAACCACGCCCGCATCGCGCAGGCGTTTAAGCCAGGCGCGCAACAGCGGCGCGGCTTTCATGTCGGTTGGAAACACCCGGCCGGAGCTGCCGACAAAGGTTTCGATGCCCAGGTCATGAATCCATTGGCACAGTGCGTCGGCGCCGAAGGACCGCAGCAGCGGCGCAATCTGTGGCGCACGTTCGGCGTAGCGCGAGAGAAAGGCCGGGTAGGCTTCGGAGTGAGTGATGTTCATGCCGCCGACACCGGCAAGGAGGAATTTTCGTCCCACCGAAGGCATGCCGTCGTACAGGTCGACGCGGATTCCGGCCTGGCTCAACACTTCGGCCGCCATCAAACCGGCGGGGCCGCCGCCGATGATGGCGACGCGAGGGAAGAGAGGAGTCGAGGGCTGGGTCATGGAATGCGCTGCGGTATGGCTGGATAAGCGGCGCATTCTATCAGCACCATTCCCTGTGGGAGCGGGCTTGCTCGCGAAGAGGGTGGGTCAGTCGATATTAATGTTGTCTGATACACCGCATTCGCGAGCGAGCCCGCTCCCACAGGGTTTTTTTTGGTGTTTGTAAAAGTGTGATCAAAAAACAACCAGTATTCTGAGAGCTATACAAAGCCTGGCCTGCAGACCCTTTCACTCAGGTTATCCACAGGCAGTTCCACAGGCATTGTGGGTAAAGCACCCACAGCTCAATGACAACCTGATGACGTCCAGACCCGTTGCGCGCTGTGATGCAGGATTCCATGACGGCGTGCCAATGCCTGGCGGTCCTTGCTGTAGCCGCCGCCGATCACCCCGACCACTGGAATATCACGCCCCAGGCAATGACGCATCACGCTTTCATCGCGGGCAGCCACGCCTTCGTCGGTCAGCTTCAGGTAACCGAGTGCGTCGTCCTTATGCACATCGACGCCCGCGTCATACAACACCAGATCGGGTTGATAGAGCGGCAGCAAATAGTTGAGCGCATCGTCCACCACTTTCAGGTATTCGGCATCGCCCATGCCCTTGGGCAACGGGATGTCCCAGTCGCTTTCGGCTTTGCGTGCAGGAAAATTCTTTTCGCAGTGCAGGGAAACCGTTATCGCGTCCGGGGTGTTGTGCAGAATCCGTGCAGTCCCGTCGCCTTGGTGCACGTCGCAATCGAAGATCAGCACCCGGTTCACCCGGCCACTTTCCAGCAGGTAATGGCTGATCACCGCCAGGTCATTGAAGATGCAGAAGCCGGCCGGGTAATCGTAATGCGCGTGATGCGTGCCGCCGGCCAAGTGACAGGCCAGCCCATGTTCCAGCGCCTGCTCGGCCGCCAGCAGTGAGCCGCCCACCGCTCGCACCGTGCGCCGGGCCAGTGCTTCGCTCCAGGGCAGGCCGAGTCGCCGTTGGTCCTCGCGGGACAACTCGCCGCTCATGTAGCGTTCGATATAGGCAGCGTCATGGGCCAGGGCGAGAATGTCCGCTGGGCAGAGTTCCGGTCGCAGCAGATCGGCGTCCCGGGTCAGGCCGCTGTCGACCAGGTGATCGCGCAGCAGGCGAAACTTGTCCATGGGGAAGCGGTGGTCCGCCGGGAATTCGGGGCTGTAGTCTTCGTGGTAAATCAGCGGCAGGGACATGGCGGGCTTTTATTCAGTACGGCAAGCAGGAATGAAGGAACGATCCTACCAGCGATGTAGACTTGCGGCATGGAAAGGGGAGGACATGATGGAGCCGATACTGGAACTCGAGAGCGCGCGGCTGCTGTTGCGACAGTGGCGCGATGAGGATTTGCCTGAGTTTGCGGCAATGTGCGCCGACCCCCAGGTGATGCGCTATTTTCCGGCGCCGTTGAGTCGTATGGAAAGTGCTTCGCTGATCGGACGGATTCGCGGGCATTTTGCCGAGCATGGTTTCGGCCTTTGGGCATTGGAGCGCAAAGACACCGGAGCCTTTATCGGTTTTACCGGCCTCGGCGTGGTTGGCTTTGACGCGCCCTTCACCCCGGCGACCGAAATCGGCTGGCGCCTGGCGCGCGAGCATTGGGGCCTGGGCTATGCCAGTGAAGCAGCATGGACGGCTCTGCGCTGCGGGTTTGACCGTCTGGCACTGGACGAGGTCGTGTCCTTTACCGCCAAAGACAACCTGCCTTCTGAAAAAGTCATGCAGGCCATCGGCATGCACCATGATTCAGCCGATGATTTCGAACACCCCAGGCTCGCGGCCGATCATCCCCTGCGTCACCATGTGCTCTACCGCATTACCCGTGAACAATGGCTGCAAACCTTGCATGGATAAGCGGGCACGGACGTTTACAATGGCTGCCTAGTGGCCCGGGCCAGAATCTGAATCGACCGCCGCAGCCAAGACTGCGCGGCATTGCGTTGTGTGAGGAGAGTCTGAATGAGCCAAGTGTTGGATGATCTGGTCGACTTGCTGACCCTGGAACCGATCGAAGAAAACCTGTTTCGTGGCCGCAGCCAGGACCTGGGTTTTCGTCAATTGTTCGGTGGTCAGGTAATCGGTCAGTCTCTGTCGGCCGCTAGTCAGACGGTCGAAGAAACGCGCCATGTGCATTCGATGCACGGTTATTTCCTGCGTCCCGGCGATTCCGCGTTGCCGGTGGTCTATCAGGTTGATCGGGTGCGTGACGGCGGCAGTTTCAGCACGCGTCGGGTGACGGCGATCCAGAAGGGCAACCCGATCTTCACCTGCAGCGCCTCGTTCCAGTACGACGAAAAAGGCTTCGAGCACCAGGCCGAGATGCCGATTGTGGTCGGCCCGGAAAACCTGCCCTCGGAGCTTGAACTGGCTCAGCAGCGTGCGCACCTGATTCCCGAACACATGCGCGAAAAACTGCTGTGCCCCAAACCGATCGAGTTCCGACCGATCACCGAGAAAGACCCCTACAACCCGCAACCGTCCGATCCGGTCAAGTACGTCTGGTTTCGCGCCGACGGTGCCTTGGCCGACTCCCCGGCGCTGCACAAATACCTGCTGGCCTACGCCTCGGACTTCGGTCTGCTGACCACCTCGATGCAACCCCACGGCAAATCGGTCTGGCAGAAAGACATGCAGGTCGCCAGCCTCGATCACGCGCTGTGGTTCCATGCTGACCTGCGCGCCGATGACTGGTTGCTGTACGCGATGGACAGCCCGTGGGCCGGCAATTCGCGAGGCTTCACCCGTGGCAGCGTGTTCAACCGTGCCGGCCAACTGGTGGCCTCGGTCACTCAGGAAGGGCTGATCCGTCATCGCAAGGATTGGGCATGAGCCTGGCCGAGGTGCGGCACTGGGTGTTCGACATGGACGGCACCCTGACGGTGGCTGTGCATGACTTCGCGGCCATTCGCGTGGCGCTGGCGATCCCGGCCGAAGACGACATCCTGACTCACCTCGCGGCGTTGCCGGCCGATGAAGCCGCTGCCAAACACGCCTGGCTGCTGGAACACGAACGGGATCTGGCGCTGGGTTCGAAACCGGCGCCCGGCGCGGTGGAGCTGGTGCGGGAATTGGCCGGACGCGGTTATCGCCTGGGCATTCTCACGCGCAATGCCCGGGAGCTGGCGCATGTGACGCTGGAGGCGATCGGCCTGGCTGACTGCTTTGCGGCGGAGGACGTGCTGGGCCGTGATGAAGCGCCGCCGAAACCGCATCCCGGTGGTCTGCTGAAATTGGCCGAGGCCTGGAACGTGCCGGCGAGCGAGATGGTGATGGTCGGTGATTACCGGTTTGATCTGGATTGCGGCCGGGCGGCGGGGGCGCGGACGGTGCTGGTTAACCTGCCGGATAATCCGTGGCCTGAGCTGACGGATTGGCATGCTGCTGACTGTGTGGTGTTGCGGGAAATGCTTTCGGCTTGATGCAATTGTTGTCTGATCCGAAACCATCGCGGGCAAGCCCGCTCCCACAGTTATGTGCCATGCCTGAGTTATCCGACCGGCACACAACCCTGTGGGAGCGGGCTTGCCCGCGATAGCGTCGGATCAGGCAATACAAAACTCACTGCCCAAACAAAACCTTTTGCCCCTCCGGCGACGTAAACATCCCCTCTCCGTTATGCCCAACCCCAGGCACTTCTATCAGTCGCTGATTCACCCCTTGCGGGTTGCGACGCAGCAGGTAGTTGAAATAATTCTGTCCGCGAACCAATCGGTAAGCGCCTTGGGCTTCGGCCTCGCAGCCTTTGTCCAGCGCCGGATGCTGCGGGTCGATGTCTTGCTGCCCGAGCAGATAAGTCACGTCGCGTTTGACGTAATTGCCTTCAATCTGCGGAGCCGTTTGCCCACTGGCGTAAATGGGCAGATCCGTCAGTCCATACTTCCAGCGATTGAACCCAGGACAGCCGGCATGATTGAACGCCACGGGCCGCTGCTCATTGAAGTATGCGTAGGACGAAGGGTTGGCGACCACATAGCGAAGTTTCACACCCGCAGCCGTCAATGCCGGCAGGTCGTGAGCCAACAGCGCATAGCGTTGAACGACCTGGGCGCCACCGGAGTGACCGGCGATGATGATTTCCTTCACGTCGGGAAACTGCCGACGATCGCTGATTCTCTCGATGATCTGATCCAGTGCCGCATAGGAACTCACCCGAAACGGAGCGGTGGATAAGCCACCGGCCATCCAGTCATTGCCCTGCCAGCGCAACACGGTGTCCGCCACCGGATGTTGGGCAATGTCGGTTTCGTTGAGAAATTGCGGAGCAATCACCAGGGTGTTGGCACTTTGCCCGGCCAGTTGCGCCGCGCGTTCGGCGCTCTGGCGGTAGGTTTCGGCGTTGCGCAGACGGCCATGGATGATGATCAGCACCCGTTCGATTTTCGCCGGCGCCGGGCTGATGCCCACCGCCATCTCACCTTCTTTCAACAACAAGCGCCCGGGGCTGATCTCTTTGACCGCATGTTCGGCAGCCTGGGTGCACATGCAGGTGAACAGCAACATCAACAGCCAATTTTTCATTTACAGGTTTTTCGCCGCAAAGGTATCGCACTGGCCCACCTGGCCTTGCGCAAATCCGGTTTTAAACCAGCGCACCCTTTGCGCCGACGTGCCATGGGTAAACGAGTCCGGGACCACGCGACCTTGGCCCTGTTGCTGCAAACGGTCGTCGCCGATGGCGTTGGCCGCATTCAAGGCTTCTTCGATGTCACCCGGTTCCAGCCAGTTCAGACGCTTTTGTGCATTGTTGGCCCAGACGCCGGCCAGGCAATCGGCCTGCAATTCCTGACGCACCAGCAAACCTCCGTCGCCTTCCATTTTCCGGCCTTGCTGACGGGCTGTCTGAATTTTCGCCGAAACGCCGAGCAAGGTCTGAACATGGTGTCCGACTTCGTGAGCGATCACGTAAGCCTGTGCGAAATCACCTGCCGCTGAAAAGCGTTGCGACATTTCCTGGAAGAAACTCATGTCCAGGTAGACCTTCTGGTCTGCCGGGCAATAGAACGGGCCGGTCGCCGATGTCGCCAGGCCACAGGCCGAGTTGACGCGGTTGCTGAACAGCACCAGCGTCGGATTTTTGTACTGATGACCCGCCTGCTGGAAAATCTGGCCCCAGGTGTCTTCGGTGTCGCCAAGGATTGAACGCACGAACTCGGCGCCTTCGTCATTGGCCGGCGGCGCCTTGCGGGTCTGGTTGGTGGCCGGTGCCGATTGCTCGCTCATTTGCCCGGTCAGTTGTCCGAGGATCTGCATCGGGTCCTGGCCGGTGATCCAGCCGATCCCGACGATCAGGATGATCGCGGTCAGGCTCAGGCCTTTGCCACCGCCAAAACGCATCCCACCGCCACCGACATCGTCACCACGGGCATCGACCACGTTGTCGCTGCGTCGGCCTTTTTTCCATAGCATGTGGGAATCCTCTGATTGTCCGTGGGGATGAGTGTTGCTGGTGAGTGGGAGCGGCGCCAGTCCGGCCGTCCGGCTTTTATCGCGCACGGCAGCATTCCCGGCAACCAGTGGCGGTCGCCGGGAACCTCTCAGGTCTGTATTGAACGTAGACAACCCATCTAATTCCGTCAGGTGATGGGTTTTTATCGAGCAGGCGACGGCCTGTACCACAAATTACTGGTCGAACGGGTCCCACACCGGCGCGAAATCGGGATTGACCTGACGCTCGCGCTTGGAGAGACCGGCAATCAATGCCCGGTCTTCGTCGTCCAGGTTCACTTGCAGCGATGCAAGGTTGGCCAGTTGATTGGCCTTGCTGCTGGCTTTGGGAATCGCCGCCACATTGGCTTGGTCGAGCAGCCATTTGAGCGCGACCTGGGTCGGCAGCACCCCGTGTTTGGCCGCGATCTGCTGGAGTGCCGCAATTTCCGAGACCTTGTTGCGGGCCAAGGGTGAATAGGCCGTCAGCGCTATGTCATGTCGACGGGCGTAGTCCAGCAGCGCATGTTGCCCGAGCAACACATGGTATTCGACCTGGATGGCGGACAGCGGCGCGCCCAGTTCTTCGACGACTTTGCGCAGCAGCGGCAACGGAAAATTCGCCACGCCGATGTGCCGTGCCAGACCTTGTTCCTTGAGCGACACCAGGGTCTTGATGGTCTGTGGCAAGTCCCAATCGGTCGTCGGCCAATGGATCATGAACAGGTCGACGTAATCGCTGCGCAAGGCTTTCAGGCTGCGGTCCATGGAATGGCGCATGGCGTCCGGTTGCAGTTGGTCCCACCAGACTTTGGTGGTGACGTGGATCTGATCGCGAGGCGTAGGACTGTTCGCCAACGCTTGACCGACCGCGTCTTCATTGTTGTAGGCCGCCGCAGTGTCGATGTGTCGATAGCCTGAGATCAACGCCTGTTCGACCGCACGGGTGCATTCTTCACCCAGCATCGGCCAGGTGCCGAGACCGAGTTTGGGCATGTTCAGTCCTTGAGCATTAACGATTCGCTGCATGATCGATCTCCTGTTCGTAAGCGGTGATCCCGGCGATATGGCGCGCGGCGATGTAGCCGAACGTCAGCGCCGGACCCAGATTGATGCCGCCGGCGGGGTAGTGCCCACCCATGAGGCTGGCCATGTCACCGCCCGCCGCGTAAAGCCCGGGGATGACCTGACCCGATTCGCCCAGCACCTGGGCGTGTTGGTTGACCTTGAGCCCGGCAAAGGTGCCGAAACAACCGGGCTGGACCTTCACCGCATAAAACGGCCCCTGTTCGATGGGGGCGACGCAGGGGTTGGGGTGCTGCAAGGCATCACCCTGTTTGCGGTTGTAAGGCGTCGAACCGCGACCGAACTGCGGGTCTTCGCCGTTGCGCGCGTGCTGGTTGTAATGCGACACAGTGTGGCGTAATCCGTTCGGGTCGATGCCGCAGGCGCGTGCCAACTCTTCAAGCGTGTTGCCGGTTTTCAGATAACCGCTGCGGATAAAGCCTGACAGCGGCACCGGAAACGGTCGGGAGATCCCCAAGCCATAACGTCGCTGGAAAGCATGGCTGCAGATCAGCCACGAAGCGACGTCTTCACCCGAAGGCGCGGCGTTGACCATGGCGCTGACGTAGTCGTAGTAACCGTTGGCTTCATTGACGAACCGCTGGCCGTTGCTCAGCACGCCGATGATTCCTGGCTTGCCACGCTCGATGATGTGCGGGAAGTGCCCGACGCTGCCGTCCTTGTGAGGCACCCGTGAAACCGGTGCCCAGGCCACGGCGCAGGCCATTTCAGTGTTGACTAGCGCGCCCACGCTTTCGCCCAGGCGCAAGCCATCGCCGCAGACTCCGAGAGGCGGCAGCGCCAAGTGTTCATGGCCGGTCGGGGTGCGCGGGAACAAGGATTTACGCCGTTCGATGTCATGGGCAAAACCACCGGCGGCCAGTACCACAGCCTTGCGCGCATGGATGCGGATGTTGCCCTTGGCCGTGCTGACCTGCGCGCCTCGGACCTGTTCGTTATCGCGCAGCAATTCGGTGACTGGCGCTGACTCCCAGAGCAACACACCCAGGTCTTCGGCGGATTTTGCCAGGCGAGCGACCAGCGCCACGCCGTTGACCAATTGCATCGCCCGACCATGAATGGCGAGGTCCAGCAGGTGCCGGGTTAAGCGTCGGGTCACGTGCCAGGCGGATTTCAGTGAACGCGTCAGATTGAGAAACGCCGCCAGGTCCGCGCCCGCCATGATCGGCATGCCCATGAACGACGTTTCCCGCAGGGTTCGGCGCAGACGCTTGAGCAGCTTGCCGACTTTTCGCCCGTCATACGGCGCGGCGATCACTGATCGCCCGCCGGTGCCGGCGCCTGGTGTGTCGCCGTGGATGTCGGCAATCGCGTTGCCGTCGGCGAATTGCAGTGAGGTGTGTTGCTCGAAGAACGCCACCATCCGTGGGCCGGCCTCCAGGAACGCGTCGATCATTGCCGGTTGGTAATGCTCGCCCAATTCGTGTTTCAGGTAAGTGCGCGGTTGCTCGACATCTTCGACAATGCCGGCGCGTCGTGCCAAAGGATTGCACGGCACCCAGGCCCAACCGCCGGACCACGCCGTGGCGCCACCAAACACCGGGTCTTTCTCGACCACGATCACCTTCAACCCGTGCCACGCCGCCGTGACGGCTGCCGATAATCCGGCAGCCCCAGAGCCGACAATCAGCACATCGCAATCGATGTCCGGGAGTGAACGGGGTTCGGCAGGCATGGTGTGGCACTCCAGCGGTTTGTATGTTTTTGGAATTTGATTCCAGAAAATATAGGAGGTGGTTCCTGCTCGGCAACCGCGAGAGGCGCAAAACGGGCGGTTATCGGACAGTGGGTTCCAGATTTCGCATTCCACCGATTGTCTTCTAGAATCGGCCAAAATTTGCGTGGAACTCCCCATGGCTGGCAGTCAGATCGAACGTGTTTTCAGCGTGCTGGAAAGCCTCACCAGTGACCCTCGCGGCCTGCCGATGCAGACGCTGGCAGAGCAACTGGACATCCCCAAAAGCGCGACCCACCGCCTGCTCGCCGAGCTGATACGGCTCGGTTACGTGCGCCAGAATCCGGAGACTTTGCGCTATCACTTGTCGAGCAAATTGGTGGCGATGGGCTTTCGTTACCTGTCGAGCAGCGGCGCCGATATCGTTCAGCCGGTGCTTGATCGCCTGGCTCAGGAGACGGGCGAGCTGGTGCGTCTTGGCGTGATCGAAGGTGAGCGGCAGGTCTGGATTGCCAAGTCGCAAGGCGCTCGGTCCGGGCTGCGTTACGACCCGGACATGGGCCGCGATGCGCCGTTGTTCTATACCGCGTCTGGCCATGCGTGGCTGGCGTGCATGAGTGATGCGGAAGCCTTGTCATTGGTGGAGCGCCAAGGTGGAGAGCGCCCCAAGGACCTGGGGCCGAATGCACCGCGTTCCAATATCGAATTGCTTGAGCGCCTGCGCCTGGCGCGCGAGCAAGGTTATGCCTGGGTCGAGGAGAGTTCGGCGGTGGGCACCTCAGCGATAGCGGCGGTGGTGCGTCATCCGAGTGATGGGCGAGTGATCGGCGTGCTGAGTATTGCCGGGCCCAGCGCGCGGATGCCGGGGGCGCGGCTGCATGAATTGGCCCCGCTGTTGTTGAAATTTACTGAAGAGCTGTCGGCGGCAAGCCTGGCGTCAGAACTGTTCATATAAGTGAAGGTGTGCGCTGTTCGCACACTTTTTCGATTTGCTTGTGTAAGAATCTGGAACCAGGTTCTAGATTGTTGGAATGACCCCTTCCAACAATAATCGCAAGAGGACCGTACGATGAGTTTGCCCCTTCGTATCGCGTTGATCGGCGCTGGCAATATGGGCCGGCAGCATTACCACCCTCTCAAATCCCTGACGCACGTGAAACCGTGCGCCGTCGTCGATCCGTGGGTTTTTTCGCCGACTGCTGTCGGATGCGGGAATAAACATGAGTGAACGGATCTTTTCCCTGGCCAGTCTGACGGTACTGGAGCTGTCACCGCCGCAGATGGTCGAAGTCGCTGCTCGCGCCGGTTACAGCCATGTCGGATTGCGCCTCGAACCGGCGACACCTGAGGAGCATCACTTTGCGTTGGTCGCCGATGCCGGCTTGCGGCGCAAGACCTTGGAGCGACTGCGCGATACCGGCATGCGGGTACTGGATGTTGAAATCCTGCGGCTCAAACCGGACACGGTGGTCGCCGGTTTCGAGAAGATACTGGCGGTCGGTGCCGAATTCGGTGCCAGTGAATTGCTGGTGGCCGGTAACGATTCTGACGAACAACGGCTCACCGAGAACTTTGCGCGGCTGTGTGACCTGGCGGCACCGTACGGGCTTCATCCGCATCTGGAGTTCATGCCGTGGACCGATGCCTGCAACCTGCAGCAAGCGGTGCGCATCGTCGAAAATGCGAGGCGCGAAAATGGTGCGGTGTTGGTCGACGCTTTTCACTTCGACCGTTCGGCTTCACGGCTGGAAGATCTGGCCAGGGTGGCGCCGTCGCGGTTACGGTATGCACAGTTGTGTGATGTCGCAGGACCGAGGCCGACGGACATGGCGGAAATTTTGCGTCAGGCCCGTAACGAGCGGCGTTTTCCCGGCGATGGCGAGTGCGACCTGGCAGGGTTGTTGCGATGTTTACCGAGCGATATTGCGCTGAGCCTCGAGATTCCCACCGTGCAGTTGCTGGAGCAGGGCGTGAGCGGGTTGCAGCGGGCGCAGATGGCGCTGGATAAAACCCGGGAATTGTTGGCACGGCTTGCCCGTGATGTTTTTGATTTCAAGCCTTAAGGAATGCCCATGACTGTCAGCACCCCGCTTTCTGGCGTTAACCAACCCTTCAAGGGGATCTTGCTGATTGTTGTTGCCACCTTTCTCTTCTCCAGCCATGACGCCTTTTCCAAGTATCTGTCGGGGTTTTACCCGATCGTCATGGTGGTCTGGGCCCGTTATGTGGTTCACACGTTACTGATGGCCGGGATCTTCCTGCCGCAATCCGGGTTGCGCGTCCTGCGTACCAAACGGCCGTTGCTGCAGTTGGCGAGAGCGTTGTGCCTGTTGGGCACCAGCCTGTTTTTTACCACGGGTTTGCAGTACATCCCGTTGGCCGAAGCCACGGCGGTCAACTTTCTTGCGCCGGTGCTGGTGACCGCGCTGTCGGTGCCACTGCTGGGTGAACGTGTCACCCGGGGCCAATGGATCGCGGTGATTTGCGGATTTATCGGTGTGTTGATCATCGTCCACCCCGGCGGTGAATTGTTCACTCCGGCCGTGCTGTTGCCGCTCTGCTCGGCGCTGTTTTTCTGCTTTTATCAATTGCTCACCCGCAAGCTCAGCAGCATCGACAGCCCAACCACCAGCAACTTCTTCGCCGGTCTGTGCAACACCCTGGTGATGAGCGCGCTGGTGCCGTTCTTCTGGCAAGTACCGACCTTGGGGCATGGCTTCATGATGGTGGCGCTGGGCGCCTGCGGGATGACGGCGCATTTGTTTCTGACTCAGGCCTTCCGCTACGCCGCCCCTGCGCTGCTCGCGCCCTTTGGCTACTGCCAGATTGTGTTTGCCGGGTTGTTGGGCTGGCTACTGTTTTCCCACACGCCGACCCTGACCACCGTGGTCGGGATCGCGGTGATTTGCTGCAGCGGGCTGGCCGCGGCCTGGCAACAGAGTCGTCGGTAGAAGAAACAAAAAAGGCAGGCCTGGAATCAGGCCTGCCGGGGGGGAGGGGATTGTTACTCGGTGACGCTAGGAATCTTGCGCGGCGCCATGAAGTACATCCAGATCAGCGCGATGAAATACATCGCCGGAATCAGGGTAAACAGCACGGTGTAGTTGTTGTTGGTCACCGTCAGAATGTGCCCGACCAACTGAGTCATGAACATCCCGCCGATGGCCGCGCACATGCCGCCGAAGCCGAACACCGTACTCATCATGTGTTTGGGCGTGTAGTCCATCACCAGGCTCCAGATGTTCGCAGTCCAGGCCTGGTGCGCGCCGATGGCCAGGGAGATGGCGAACACAGCGACCCACAGGCTGCTTGAACCTGCCGCCATGATCACGCCGACGATGCAGCAGGCGAACAGCAACATGGACATCAACCGCGCCTTGATCGGGTTGATCCCGCGACCGATCAGGAACGAAGAGAGGATGCCGCCGCCGACGCTGCCGAAGTCTGCCGTCAGGTAGATGATGATCAGCGGGATACCCATCTGGGTCACGTTGATCCCCAGGTTGTATTGCTGATTGAGGAACGGTGGCAGCCAATAGAGGTAGAACCAAAACACCGGCGCGGTCATCGAGTAGGCCAGTGCGAAGGCCCAGGTGCCACGCATGCGCAGGATTTTCGAGAACGGCACGCGGACCTGTTCCGGTTCGACTTCTTTCTGGATGTAGTCCAGTTCCGATTGTTTGACGCTTGGGTGATCTTCCGGGTTGAAGTACTTCAAGCCCCAGAACAGCAACCAGATACCGCCCAGTGCCGACATGCACAGGAACGCGGCTTGCCAGCCCCACACGTGCAGAATCAGCGGCAACAGCATCGGCGTGAACATCGCACCGACGTTGGTCCCGGCATTGAAGATGCCGGTGGCGACGGCCCGTTCACCGGCCGGGAACCACAATCGCGTGGTTTTCACGCAGGCCGGGTAGTTGGCGGCTTCGGTCAGACCGAGAATGAAGCGACAAACCATGAAGCCGACTGCCGACGTGGCCAAGCCGTGAGCGCCGGTGGCGATGCTCCAGAGCAGCACCGCGCAGAAGAACACGCGCTTGACGCCGACCCGATCGATCAACCGCCCTTGCAGCACGAAACCGATGGCGTAGCCGACCTGAAACCAGAAGTTGATGTTGGCGTAGTCCATCGCCGTCCAGCTCATTTCCTTGGCGAGGATCGGCTGCATGACGCCTAGCGCGGCGCGGTCGATGTAGTTGAGCGTGGTGGCGAAAAATACCAGCGCCAGCATGCCCCAGCGGGTTTTGCCCACCGCCATGGCACCGCGGATCTTGGCACCGACGCCGCCGGTGGCAGAAATCATGGAGGAACGCTCTACGGGAGAGCTTTGAGAAGGAGTCATTTAGGCCACCGATTATTTTTATGTGGTGTTCTGGGTCTTTGGTCACCGAGACCGATGGGTGACCGGACTCAATGTGGAGTCGATGTTGGGCAGTGGACGAAAAATCGTCAATTCGCCAAGGGCCATTGTGTTCGATTATCGAACGGAAAACTAACCGGGTAGTACACTTTGAATTGCTCAAGAAGGCCGTCAGCTCAATAATCCGCTCACTCTTTTAAAAGCGGCGCAAATTCCCTGTAGCCGAAGCCTCCACCGGGAGTCGAAAACATGCAGCGTTCCATTGCCACCGTGTCCTTGAGCGGTACCCTGCCGGAAAAACTCGAAGCCATTGCCGCCGCCGGTTTTGACGGGGTGGAGATTTTCGAAAATGACCTTCTCTACTACGACGGCAGCCCGCGGGAAATTAAACAGATGTGCGCCGATCTCGGGATCGCGATCACCCTGTTTCAACCATTCCGCGACTTCGAAGGCTGCCGCCGCGACCGTTTGCACCGCAACCTGGAGCGGGCCGAGCGCAAGTTCGACCTGATGCAGGAGCTGGGCACCGACCTGGTGCTGGTGTGCAGTAACGCGTCTGCCGACTCCGTCGGTGATGAGCAAATCCTTATAGATGACTTGCGCTTGCTGGCCGAACACGCGGGCGCCCGAGGCCTGCGAATCGGCTACGAAGCGCTGGCCTGGGGCCGGCATGTGAACACTTATCAACAGGTGTGGAACATCGTGCGCCAGGCGGATCACCCAAGCCTTGGGGTGTTGCTGGACAGTTTTCACACGTTGTCGCTCAAGGGTGATCCGAGTGCGATTGCCGAGATTCCCGGGGACAAGATTTTTTTCGTGCAAATGGCCGACGCGCCGATCCTGGCCATGGACGTGCTGGAGTGGAGCCGGCATTTCCGCTGCTTCCCGGGCCAGGGTGAATTCGATTTGCCGGGGTTCCTAGCACCGATCATCAAGAGCGGTTACACCGGGCCGCTGTCGCTGGAAATCTTTAACGATGGCTTTCGCGCCGCGCCGCCTCGTGCTAACGCGGCGGACGGTTTGCGTTCGTTGCTGTACCTCGAAGAGAAAACCCGCCAGCGTCTGGCGCAGGAAACCATGCCTGCGACCCACCTCGATATTCTGTTCGAGACGCCCAAGGCCAGCGAATACAACGGCATCGAATTTCTCGAGTTTGCGGTGGATGAGACCCTTGGCGCCAAGCTGTCCCATTGGCTGGAGCGCCTGGGTTTCGTCAAGGCCGGGCAACATCGTTCCAAGAACGTGAGCTTGCTGCGTCAGGGCGATATCAACCTGATCCTCAACTCCGAACCTTATTCCTTCGCCCACAGTTTTTTCGAGGCACACGGTCCATCGCTGTGCGCCACGGCCGTGCGGGTCAAGGACAGCGCCAGTGCGCTGGCCCGGGCCGTGGCCTATAAAGGCCAACCGTATCGCGGACTGGTCGGGCCAAACGAGCTGGAGCTGGCGGCGGTGCGTGCGCCGGATGGCAGCCTGATTTATCTGGTGGATCAGGAGGCCGATGTCTACGCCACTGACTTCAATCTGCAACCCGCTGCGGTGGCCAGTGGCGGCCTCAAACGCATCGACCACATGGCCATGGCGTTGCCGGCCGACAGCCTCGACAGTTGGGTGCTGTTCTACAAAAGCCTGTTGGATTTTGAAGCCGACGATGAAGTGGTGCTGCCCGATCCGTATGGCCTGGTAAAGAGCCGTGCCTTGCGCAGTCGTGACAGTTCGATCCGCTTGCCGCTGAACATTTCCGAGAACCGCAACACCGCAATCTCACACGCGTTGTCGAGTTATCGCGGTTCCGGTGTGCATCACATTGCGTTTGATTGCGATGACATCTTTGCCGAAGTCAGCCGTGCGAAAGAAGCGGGTGTGCCGCTGCTCGATATTCCGCTCAATTACTACGATGACCTGGCGGCGCGGTTTGATTTCGACGATGAGTTTCTCAGTGAACTGGCCTACTTCAACGTGCTGTATGACCGCGATGCCCAGGGCGGCGAGCTGTTCCACGTCTACACCGAACCGTTCGAGGGGCGCTTTTTCTTCGAGATCATCCAGCGCAAGAACGGCTATGCCGGTTACGGTGCGGCCAATGTCGCGGTCCGACTGGCGGCGATGGCCAAGTCACGAAGTGGGGCTGTAAGACAGGCAAAGTTGTAGGAAAATCGTAAAGACGGAGACAAACCGTTGCCGCGCGGCTTCCTTCACTGTGCGGCGCGGCCCATAATCGCCCACCTGTGCAGTGATGGCCGTGAGCCCGCAATGACGATAATTTCAGAACTTTCCGCAGCAGCCGACGAACCCGTTGCCGAGCCGCGCAAGAGTCGCAAGAACAACCCTGAAAAAACCCGCGAGAACATCCTTCAAGAGGCGATTGTCGAGTTCGTTCAGCAAGGGCTTTCCGGGGCTCGCGTCGATGCAATCGCCGAGCGCATCCACACCTCCAAACGCATGATCTATTACTACTTCGGCAGTAAGGAACAGCTCTACATCGAGGTGCTGGAGAAACTCTACGGCGATATCCGCAGCACTGAAAACCGTCTGCACCTGACCGAGCTGGCGCCCGTCGAGGCGATTCGGCGGCTGGTGGAATTCACCTTCGATCACCATGATCGCAACGTCGATTTCGTGCGCATCGTCAGCATCGAAAACATTCACAACGCCGAATACGTAAAGCGTTCCGATGCGATCAAGGCGATGAACAACACCATCCTTGATTCACTGGGCGAGATTTTGCGTCGCGGGGCCGAGGACGGTGTGTTTCGTTCCGGGCTGGAGCCGCTGGATGTGCATTTGCTGATCAGCTCGTTCTGCTTCTATCGTGTGTCGAACCGCCATACCTTCGGCGAGATCTTCCAGATCGACTTGCCTGACGAGAGCATCAAGCAGCGTCATCGGGAGATGATTTGCGAGTCGGTTCTGCGGTATTTGCAAGCCTGACGCCTTCGCGGGCAATCAAGATTGCCCGCGCAGCGTTTCAGTCATTCATGCTTTGAAAATGCGCCAGCATTCGCTGCGCATCCGGCACCACGCCACTGAACAATTCAAACGCTTTCACCGCCTGAAACACCGCCATGTTGCCGCCATCCAGCGTTCGGCAACCCAAGGCGCGGGCGTTGCGCAGCAGTTCGGTTTCCAGCGGGAAGTAAACGATTTCCGCCACCCACAACGCAGATCGGAGCAACTCCACCGGCACCGGCATGCCCGGCAATTTTTTCATGCCCATGGGCGTGGTGTTCACTAAGCCGTCTGCCTGGGCCAGTGTGCTCGGCAGATCATGGCCAGCCACCGCACGGCCCGCGCCGAAATGTTGATTGAGATTGTCCGCCAGAGCCTGCGCACGGCTGATCTCGACATCGAAAATACTCAGAAGCTGTACGCCTTCGCTCAATAGCGCGTGGGCCACGGCTGCGCCTGCGCCACCGGCACCCATTTGAACTACACGCTCACGGGCAACGTCCTTCAAGCCACGGCGAAAACCTTCGGCAAAGCCCAGGCAATCGGTGTTGTGCCCGATACGTTTGCCGTCTTTGAACACCACCGTGTTGACCGCGCCGATGCCACGGGCTTCCGGCGATAACTCGTCGAGCAGCGGGATGATCGCCTGCTTGCACGGGAAGGTAATGTTCAGGCCGGTGAAGTTCATGCGTTCGGCGGCCGTCAACAAGTCGGGCAGGGCACTGCTGTCGAGCTTTAAATAGTCCAGATCGATCAGGCGATATACGTAGCGCATGCCTTGCGCATCGCCTTCAAATTCGTGCAGCGCAGGGGTGCGCGAGGCCTGAATACCGGCGCCGATCAGGCCGGCCAATACCACGGTGTTTTGTGTCATGGCGCTCACCCTTTCAAGCGTTGGCTGAAATAATCCAGCGCCAGGCGATAACCGTGGCTGCCGAAACCGGCCATCACCGCAGTGGCAATGGCGGAGACGAAGGAGTGGTGCCGGAAGGGTTCGCGGGCGTGAACGTTGGACAAGTGGACTTCGATCACCGGCAGTTCACTGGCGATCAATGCATCGCGGATCGCGACCGAGGTATGAGTCCAGGCCGCCGGATTGATGACGATCCCGGCGCAGCGACCGCGAGCGCCGTGAATCCAGTCAAGCAATTCGCCTTCATGGTTGGTCTGGCGAAACTCCACCGCCAGGCCGAATTCTTTGGCAGAACGGGCGCACAAGGCGGAGATATCGGCCAGGGTTTCATGGCCGTAGGTGGCCGGTTCGCGGGTGCCAAGCAGGTTCAGATTCGGGCCGTTGAGCACCAGAACGAGAGGGGACATCGGGGTCTCTCCACTTATTATTTTTGGAATCGGCTGTGGTCTCAGCCTGTGGAGATAAATTGTACTAGCTGGTTAATTTGGTCAATTGAACAGACGTTTCCTGGGGCGTTTGTGTGCGGTGATCGGACAGTTTCGATGCTTATCGAGGCAGATGCTCCACCAGGAAATCGATAAAGGCCCGCAACTTCAGGGGCACATGACGGCTTTGCGGGTAGAGCAGAGTGAACGGTCGCGAACGCCCACCGTAAGGCTTGAGCACTTCCACCAGGGAGCCATCGGCCAGTTCGTTCTCGACGATAAACCGATAGGTCTGAAACAGACCGGCCCCGTGTTTGGCCAAGGTCACGCCACCGAGCACGTCATCAGAACAACTGAGGCTGCCCTCGGCGAGAATCTCCCGCTGGACGCCGTTATCCGTGAACAACCAGGCAATGCGCCGACCGCTGCTGGGCAACTCGTACTGAATGCATTCGTGTTGTGCCAGGTCGTCCAGGGTTTGCGGGATGCCGACGTGCTTCAGGTAATCGGGACTGGCAATCATCACCAGTTCGGCGTCTTCGAGGTGCCGGGCAATCAGGCCGGAATCCGGAATCGCGCGCACGCGAATGGCCATGTCATAGCCTTCACCGACGAAGTCGATATTGCGATTACTGATGTGCGACTCGACTTTCACGTCTGGAAAGCGCGCCCGAAACGCCGGTAATAACGGCAAAATTCGATGGTGCGCATACGTTGTGGGAATACTGATGCGCAGCGTGCCGGCCGGTTGCTGTTGCTGGCCCATGACTTCGCGCTGAGCCTCGACCAGTTGCGCCAGTGCCTGACGGCATTCCTCGTAATAACGACGACCACTGTCGGTCAACTTGACGCTACGGGTGGTACGCGCAAACAGGCGCACACCGAGGCGTTCTTCCATGCGCGACACCGAGCGGCTCACCGCCGCAGGCGTTACGCCTGCCACCAGTGCGGCGGCAGTAAAGCTGCCGGCCTCGGCGGCCAGGCAAAACAGTTCGATGCTGCCCAGCTGAAGATCGTCGAAGAGTCGCTGCATGATTTATTACACCGGGGATCGAATAAGGAGCTGGATTTCGCCACTGTAGATGAAATCGACTCTGCGGTGCTTTACTTGCCCGGCATCTTCTTCGATTACCAGACAGGAGCAGCATCATGCCTTTCGTCAGCGTGCGTATTACCCGTGATGGCGTCACCCGAGAGCAGAAAGCCCAGGTCATTGCCGAAATCACCGACACCTTGCAACGAGTCCTCGGCAAGGACCCAAAACTGACCCACATCGTGATTGAAGAAGTCGACACCGATAACTGGGGTTATGCCGGTATGACCACCACCGAATATCGAAAAAATCAGCCGGGATGATTTTTTGAGCCGAAAAGACAGCCGTCTACGTGACGGCTTTTTTGTGAGCGCGAGGAAAGGATTGCTTACGATTCAGCGCAGCTATTCACCGGTCCAAGGCATGTCTTGGCGCTAGGCTCAGAGGTGTAAAGGCGATTTGGCGTAGAGCCAATGGTCAGATTTTCCATGGAATGTCGGGTCTTTGGACTCATTAACCTAACAGATGGGTTAGCATGCGAGTATTCAGCTACAAAGGATTTTCAATGGCGATCATGTTGCGCGATGAACACTGCCCGCCGCACGCGCATGTGGACGCCGGCAGCTGGAGTGCACGCTTTAAATTCTGCTTTTGGCACAACAGTGTCGAGCTGTGGGATGTGGTCCCTCATTCAAAACGGCCACCTGTGGCAGTCCTGGAAGGATTGCGTCACGCGCTCGGACAACCCGCTCACTTGCGACGCGCCCGGGCCATCTGGTGGGACAAGCTGCACACGGTCTGTCTTGATCATCAGATATGGGATTGGCAGACCAGCGAAGTCGTGGTGATGAAAAGGATTGCGAGTACGACCTGGATGATTGGTTCGGCTTGCTATGAACCCGAGACGAACAAGACCCTGCTGGCGGTGATCGGCAGTGCGGAGAGTGTGGAGATCCAACTATGAAGACGATACAGGCAGGAATGCTGGCCGATCGGCCCGTAACCGAGAAAGTGCTGGATGAAGCCATTCAACGCGGACAAGTTCGCCAGAAAAACGGATTACATGCAATTTCGGTGAAGTTTGTGGAACCTTGTCTGGCGGTCAGTTTCATGGATGGCAGTGGCGTGCTGCTGCCCGTGCAGCACTATCCGGAATTCGATGATTTTGACATCAAGGATTTCGCGAACCTGGAAGTCGGCTTTTCCGGAACTGCCCTGTGCCATGAAGGTAAGGATCTACATGTGTCCATCTCGGGGATGATTTCGGCGAGCAAACCGTTGATGGACATGGCTACCTCGGTCATCGCCTCGCGCAATGGACGTCAGAGCAGCGCTGCCAAAGCCGAGGCCGCGCGGGCTAATGGCCGTAAAGGCGGGCGTCCGCGCAAGGCTGATGTCACCGATTGAGCACGCACAAAAAAGCCGTCGTGATGACGGCTGATTTGAATGCGCAGCAACGACTCAACGGCGCGTCAACAACACTCCGGATTCCATGTGATGCGTCCATGGAAACTGGTCGAACATCGCGCACTGGGTGATGCGATGGGTGTCGTGCAACTGGGCGATGTTGGCCGCCAGGGTTTCCGGGTTGCAGGAGATGTAGAGGATGTTGTCGAAGCGCCGGGTCAGCTCGCAAGTGTCCGGGTCCATGCCGGCGCGGGGCGGGTCGACGAAGACGCTGCCGAACTCATAGCTCTTGAGGTCGACGCCTTGCAGGCGACGGAATGGGCGAACTTCGTTCAGCGCTTCGGTCAGTTCTTCGGCAGACAAGCGCACCAGCGTGACGTTATCCACAGCGTTTTCGCTGAGGTTGCTCAGCGCTGCGTTGACCGACGTCTTGCTGATTTCAGTGGCCAACACTTTACGTACGCGGGTCGCGAGCGGCAGGGTGAAGTTGCCGTTGCCGCAATACAGCTCCAGCAGATCATCGGAACGATCACCGAGGGCCTCGTAAGCCCAGTTGAGCATCTTCTGGTTCACGGTGCCGTTGGGCTGGGTAAACGCGCCTTCCGGTTGACGGTAGCTGAACGTGCGACCGCCGACTTCCAGTTGCTCGACCACATAGTCGTGGCCGATCACTTCGCGCTTGCCCTTGGAGCGGCCGATCACGCTGACGTTCAGCTCGGCAGCCAGTTTCGACGCCGCCGCGTGCCAATGTTCATCCAGCGGACGGTGATAGCACAGCGTGATCATTGCATCGCCGGCCAGGGTGGTCAGGAACTCCACCTGAAACAACTTGTGGCTCAGCGCCGCACTGGCTTTCCACGCAGCCTTGAGCTGCGGCATCAATTGATTGATACGCAGGCTGGCGATCGGGAACTCTTCGATCAGGATCGGCGTGCGTTTGTCTTCCTGGGAAAACATTGCGTAGTGACGCTCGCCGCCTTCGCGCCACAAGCGGAATTCGGCACGCAGGCGGAAGTTCTGCAGCGGTGAGTCGAACACAGTCGGCTCGGGTGCATCGAACGGGGCCAGCAGGTCACGCAAGCGCGTGACCTTTTCTTCAAGCTGAACGGCGTAGGCCTGGGAATCAAAAGTCATGCGTTGAACCAACCCAACTTGATCACGAACAGAATCGACAGAATCACCAGCGCCGGGTTCAGCTCACGGCCGCGACCGGACAGCAGTTTGATTGCCGTCCAGGAGATGAAACCGAAGGCGATGCCGTTGGCGATGGAATAAGTGAATGGCATGGCCAGGGCGGTGACCACGACCGGTGCGGCAACGGTGATGTCGTCCCAGTCTATTTCGGCCAGCCCGGATGTCATCAATACCGCGACGAACAGCAGCGCAGGCGCGGTAGCAAACGGCGGAACGCTGGCGGCCAGTGGCGAGAAGAACAACGCCAGCAGGAACAGGATCGCCACGACCACGGCGGTCAGGCCGGTGCGGCCACCGGCACTCACGCCGGCGGCGGATTCGATGTAGCTGGTGGTGGTCGAAGTACCCAGCAAGGAGCCGGCCATGGCGGCGGTGCTGTCGGCGATCAGGGCGCGGCCCATTTTCGGCATGTGGCCGTCCTTGCCCATCAGGCCGGCGCGCTTGGCGACGCCGATCAGGGTGCCGGAGTTGTCGAACAGGTCGACAAACAGGAAGGCAAAAATCACGCTGACCAGACCGATGTCCAGTGCACCTTTGATGTCCAGTTGCAGGAAGGTCGGAGCCAGCGAAGGTGGCATCGACATCACGCCGCCGAACGGGGTAAAGCCCAAGGCGATGGAAGCGATGGTCACCACCAGGATGCCGATCAGCACCGCGCCGCGCACGGCGAGCGCTTCCAGTGCAACGATCAGGGCAAAGCCGAGGGTGGCGAGGATCGGTGCCGGTTGCTTCAAGTCACCGAGGCCAACCATGGTAGCCGGGTTGCTGACCACGATACCGGCGTTGTGCAGGGCGATCAGTGCCAGGAACAGGCCGATACCGGCGGCAATCGCCGAGCGCAGAGGCAGGGGGATGCTGTTGATGATCCATTCACGGATGCGGAAGATCGACAGCAGGAAGAAGCACACGGCGGAGATGAACACTGCCCCCAGCGCCACTTGCCACGTGTGCCCCATGTGCAGGACCACGGTGTAGGTAAAGAATGCGTTCAAGCCCATGCCCGGCGCGAGGGCGATCGGGTAGTTAGCGATCAGGCCCATCACCGTGGAGCCGATTGCCGCCGCCAGACAGGTCGCGACAAACACCGCACCCTTGTCCATGCCGGTCTCGCCGAGGATGCTCGGGTTGACGAACAGAATGTAGGCCATGGCCAGGAAGGTCGTGACGCCCGCAAGAATCTCGGTGCGCACGTTGGTGTTGTGTGCCTTGAGTTGAAACAGCCTTTCCAGCATGTCTGCTCCCCGTGGCGCGCAGTGCGCCGTGAATGTATCGACCTCAACAGCAAAGCACAGACCGCTGATCGCGCCTGGTAATTTTCTGTGGGCCGGAAAAAGCCGCGCATCATACCAGCAGCGTGGGGTAATGGCTGCGATCGTCGGCGATGTTTTGCGGTTCGCTGAACTGAGCCATACTGCGCGCCTGTTTTGGGGGAGTGGTCATGGTGGGCATCAAGCGCAATATCGTTCGGGCGTCGGGGCTGTTTTTCGCATTGCTGGCCAGTGTGCCCGCCGTCATGGCGGAGTCGGCACCACCGTTGAGCAACGTCCAGGTGCTCAAGGTCCAGTCGGCGGCGTGCGGGATTGAAAACATCTCGGCGGGGCAGGAGCGCACGACCTGCGATCACGGCGGCGCGAATATCAAGGTCTACGTGCTGGAGATGGGCTACGGCCGAGCGCCGACCGTGCAACTCGACGGTTTCAACCTCGATGGCATGCAAACCAAGGTCTGCGCCTACGATAACGGCAACCCGACCGAATGCACCGGTACCTCGATGAAGATTGTTGGCACGCTATACATCTTTGACCTGGGCGGCAAACAGGAAGGGACCTTCAGCTTCAGTAACCGCTCGATCAACGCGCCGGGCAATACTGTTTCGACGCAGCTTTACATCAAGTAACGCCTGCGCTCGAACAAGGGTCAGGAAAGCTGACTACGCTTTAAAGATCACCCAGTGGACTGTGCCCATGACCTTTAGAGCTCTGATTACCCTCGCCGAGGGCATCGATGATTTGCAAACCGTGACCCTGATCGATGTACTGCGCCGCGCCAAGGTTGAAGTGGTGGTCGCAAGTATCGAGGGACGGCGCATGCTTACCTGCGCCCGCGGCACTCGCTTGACCGCCGATGCCATGCTGGTGGATTTGCTGGCCCAGCCGTTTGACCTGATTGCTCTGCCTGGCGGTGAGGTGGGCTCGCAGCACCTCGCCGCGCATCAACCCCTGCAACAACTGATCAAGGACCAGGCCGCCGCCGGACGGCTGTTCGCGGGCATCGCCGAATCTCCGGCGTCGGCGCTGCAAGCCTTTGGGGTTTTGCGTCAGCGGCGCATGACTTGCCTTCCATCGGCCAGCCACCAACTGTCGGGCTGCACCTTTGTTGACCAACCCGTGGTGGTGGACGGCAACTGCGTTACCGCACAGGGATCGGGTGGGGCAATGGAGTTTGCGTTGACGCTGGTCGAGCAACTCTGTGGTAAAGCCACGCGAACGGCGGTGGCGGGAGAGTTGAAGGCTTGACGAATTTCAGGCGTGGGCAGCAATAGGTTCGATAGCCGGTTGCTCACGATGCTCAGCTTGCCAAAGATCGTAGTCGGTCTGTACACCGAGCCACATCCGGGCTTTACCAATCCCGGCCCGCTCCAGGCGTACCGCCAGGTCAGGGCTGATTGGCGCGTGACCATGCAGGACTCGCGAAAGATGCGGGCGTGCAAATCCAAGGTGGCGAGCCAACTCAGCGACACTGATGCCAAGCTCGGGCAAAACATCCGTCAACAGTGTTTCGCCAGGGTGTGGCGGGTTGTGCAAGGGCATATCCTGCCTCCTGTCAGTGATAGTCCAGATAGTCGACCAGTTCGATATCCGAGCCGATAAAACGAAAAATAACCCGCCAGTTTCCTGAAACACTCAGCGACCAATAGTCGGCCAACTCACCCTTGAGTGGGTGCAATCGCCATCCCGGCAGGTTGAGGTCGCCTGGCAGTACCGCCCGGTCCATGAACTGAAGCATTCGAGACAGGCGCTTCGCATGGTCTGCGCGGATCCCACGAGTCGAACCTGTTTCATAGAAGCCACGCAGGCCTTTGTGTTGAAAGGATCTGATCATGGGACGAGTGTAAGGCGATACATTACACCTTGTGCGCTATCTATGTATTGCACGTGGTCGGCAAATGTATGCGTTGTCCTTTATTTCAGCCTTTTTTCACGCCCATCAATTCCCTTGAACGCTCATCCCACCCCGAAGTCGTACCCCTTAAGACGGCGGTTTACCAAGCGCCGCGAACGTACGACCAACCGTGAGGTGTTTATGAGCGCGACCACTCCCGAGGCGGCGCAGCCGACCTTTGCACGTCATCCGTTACGCCTGACCCTGAACGGTCAGGATCGTCAGCTTGAGGTCTTGCCCTGGACCACGTTGCTGGATTTGCTGCGCGAGCAACTGGACCTGATCGGCACCAAAAAAGGCTGCGATCACGGGCAGTGCGGTGCCTGTACGGTGTTGCTCAATGGCAAGCGGGTGAACGCCTGCCTGACGCTGGCGGTGATGTGCGACGGCAGTGAGTTGACCACCATCGAAGGGTTGGCAAGCGGTGACGAACTGCATCCGATGCAGCAAGCCTTCATCAAGCACGACGCCTTTCAATGCGGCTATTGCACGCCAGGGCAGATCTGCTCGGCGGTGGGTTTGGTCAACGAAGATCGGGCACACACACCGGACGAGATCCGCGAGCTGATGAGCGGCAACCTGTGCCGCTGCGGCGCGTACAGCAACATCCGCGATGCCATCGAAGAGGCGCTTCCAGCCTGCCGCCAGCCTGGGCAAGGAGGTGGCCGATGAATCCTTTCCAGTACAGCAAACCCGATTCGCTGCAAGACGCTGTTCATCTCGCCGGGCCGGCATCGCGTTTCATCGCCGGGGGGACGAACCTGCTGGATTTGATGAAAGAAAATGTCACCCGCCCCGAGCACCTGATCGACATCACCGGTCTGCCGTTGCGTGAGGTCACCGAAACGGCAGACGGTGGATTGTTGATCGGCGCGCTGGTCAGCAATGCCGATCTGGCGTGGCACCCGTTGATCGAGCAGCGCTACCCATTGTTATCGCAAGCCATTCTGGCCGGTGCTTCACCGCAGTTGCGCAACATGGCCAGCACCGGCGGCAATCTGCTGCAACGCACGCGCTGCTATTACTTCTACGATGCCAGCGTGCCGTGCAACAAACGCGAACCCGGGAGCGGCTGCCCGGCGCGTGAGGGGCTGAATCGCATCCACGCGATCCTCGGCGCCAGCGCCCAGTGTGTGGCCACTCATCCGTCCGACATGTGCGTCGCCTTGGCCGCGCTGGAAGCTGTGGTCCACGTGCAAGGTCGCGACGGTGCGCGGACCATTGAGTTCGCTGATTTTCACCGGCTGCCGGGGGAGACACCCGAACGTGACAACCAATTGGACGACGATGAACTGATCACTGCCGTTGAATTGCCAGCCGCCGGTTTCGCCAACCACAGCCATTACCTGAAGGTTCGGGATCGCGCTTCGTATGCCTTTGCGCTGGTCTCGGTCGCGGCGGCGCTCGACATGAACGGGCCAGTCATTCGTCAGGCGCGGCTGGTGCTCGGTGGTGTGGCGCACAAACCCTGGCGTGATCAGGGCGTTGAAGAATGGCTGGTGGGCAAAGCGCCGAGCCGTGAAACCTTCAGCGCTGCCGCCGATGCGCTTTTGCAGGACGCGAAACCACTCGAACACAACGCCTTTAAAGTTAAATTGGCGCACCGGGCCATTGTCCGCGCCCTTGGCGACGCAGCGCAGGGAGGGCAAACCCGATGAATACGATTACCAAACCCATGGGGCAACCACTGGACCGGGTCGATGGTCTGCTCAAAGTCACTGGTCAGGCGCGCTATGCCGCAGAGTTTCCCGAGGACGGCTTGCTGCACGGCAGCGTTGTTTCAAGCAGCATCGCCAGCGGGCGTGTGGTCAGTATTGACGCATCCAGAGCGCTGGCGCTGCCCGGCGTCATAGCGGTGATTGACCATACAAATCGACCGAAAATCGCCAGTTACGACGATGACTACGAAGACGCCGACTCGGCCGAAGGTTCGCCGTTTCGTCCGTTTTACAACGACCGTGTTCTGTACAGCGGTCAACCGCTGGCGCTGGTGGTCGCGGACAACCTTGAGCTGGCGCGCCATGCCGGCTCATTGATCAAAATTGAATACGCCACCGACAGCCATCAGACCGATCTGTTTAGCCTGCAGGACGAGGCGCATCCGGCGCCCGCCGAACTGCCCAAGCCTCGTGGGAATTTTCAGGCCGAATTCGCTGGCGCGGCCATCAGCCTGGACCTGAACTACAGCACGCCGATCGAACACCACAATCCCATGGAGCCGCACGCCAGCACGGTGCTGTATCAGGCCGACGGCAGCTTGCACATCCATGACAAGAACCAGGGGCCGCAGAACTGTCAGTCCTATGTGCAAAAGGTCTTCGGACTTGAGAAAGAGCAGGTCAGAATTTTCGCGGCCTTTGTCGGCGGCGCATTCGGGTCCGGTTTGCGTCCGCAATATCAGCTGCCACTGGCGGTGATGGCGGCGTTGCACCTCAAGCGTTCGGTGCGCGTGACGCTGACACGTCAGCAGATGTTCACCTTTGGCTATCGGCCCCGCACCTTGCAGCGCCTGCAATTGGGCGCGGCGGCCAATGGTCGCTTGCTCGCGGTCGCGCACACGGCCATTGGCCAGACTTCGCGGTTCGAAGATTTCACCGAGCACGTCGTGGAATGGAGCGGCATGCTCTATCACTGCGACAACGTTCAACTGACCTACAAACTGGTGCCGCTGGACGTGTTCACGCCGTTGGACATGCGAGCACCGGGCGCGGCGCTGGGATTGATCGGCCTGGAGTGCGCGATGGATGAACTGGCCTGCGCGCTGGCGATTGATCCGGTGCAACTGCGCCTGAGCAACTTTTCCGAGCGCAATCAGAACGAAGACAAACCGTACTCCAGCAAAGAACTGCGTGAATGCTACGCCCAGGGCGCCCAACGTTTTGGTTGGGATCAACGCAACCCCGAACCGCGCAGCATGCGCCGGGACCGGCAATTGGTCGGTTGGGGCATGGCTGGCGGTGTCTGGGAGGCAATGCAGCAGAAAGCCAGCGCCAAGGCTTGCCTTGATCAGCACGGCAAACTGACGGTCAGCAGCGCGACGACGGACATCGGCACCGGAACCTACACGGTGATGACGCAAATCGCCGCGCAGTCGGCAGGCGTTGCGCTCAAGGACGTCACGTTTGTCCTTGGCGACTCTTCCTTGCCCACCGCGCCGTTGCAGGGCGGATCGTTCACCGTTTCGTCGGTCGGCACTGCGGTGCAACAAGCCTGTGAAGCCCTGCAGGAAAAACTGCTCGCCGTGGCACGGCAAACGTCTCCTGCATTCAGTGGCGTGACCTCGCAGCAAGCGGTGTTCGAAGACGGGCAGCTGTCGTACGGTGAGGCACGTATAAAGCTGTCCGATCTGGTCCGCGACAGTGGCGAAGACACCCTCGAGGTTCAGGTCGACGCTGCGCCGGACAAGAAGCGCGATGCCTACGCTACCGCCACCCATTCAGCGGTGTTCGTCGAAGTCTTGGTGGATGAGGATTTGGGCTCAGTGAAGGTGAGCCGGGTGGTCAGCGCTATCGCCGCCGGCCGGGTGATCAACCCGAAAATGGCCCGCAGCCAGATTCTCGGTGGCGTGGTCTGGGGCATCGGCATGGCGCTGCACGAGGAAACGCAAACCGATCATGCGCTGGGGCGTCACATGAACCACAGCCTGGCCGAATACCACATCCCGGTAAACGCCGATATCGGCGACATTGATGTGCTGTTCGTCGAAGAACAGGACGAGATCGTCAATGCCTTGGGTTCCAAGGGCGTGGGGGAAATCGGTATCGTCGGAGTCGCGGCGGCGGTGGCCAATGCCATCTACCACGCCACGGGCAAGCGGGTGCGGGACTTCCCCATCACCCTCGACAAGCTTCTCTAGACTTTGGCTTCTTCGACCGGCATATGCATGCGGTCGCGATTGGCCAAAGTCGGGAACAGTTTGATCCATGCCCCGGTTACCAGCAGTGTGCCGATGCCGCCCATCACCACCGCCGGCACAGTGCCGAACCAGTGGGCGGTGAGGCCGGATTCGAATTCGCCCAACTGGTTCGAAGCGCCGATGAACAGACCGTTCACGGCGCTGACCCGTCCGCGCATCTCATCCGGGGTTTCCAGTTGCACGAACGAGGCGCGGATCACCATGCTGATCATGTCCGCCGCGCCCAGTACGACCAATACGGCAAGGGAAAACCAGAACGAGGTGGAGAGGCCGAACGCAATGGTCGCAACGCCGAACACACCGACGGCGGTGAACATCACCCGCCCGACGTTGCGCTCCACGGCAAATCGCGCCAGGAACAGCGACATCAGCAACGCACCGACGGCCGGCGCCGAGCGCAGCAGTCCCAGGCCCCACGGCCCGGTCAACAGAATGTCTTTGGCAAACACCGGCAGCAGCGCCGTCGCGCCACCGAGCAATACCGCAAACAGATCCAGGGAAATGGCCCCGAGAATGTCTGGGCGACTGCGAATGAAACGGATACCGGCCAGCAGCGAATCCAGGGTTGCCTTGCCCTTGTTCAGTGGCGTTTGCCGGGCGGGCAGGTTGAGCATCAGCAGGCAGGCAATGATGTACAGGATCACCGTCGGACCGTAGACCCAGACGCTGCCAAACGCATAGAGCAAACCGCCCAGGGCCGGAGCAACGATGGTTGCTGATTGTTGCGCCGACTGTGCGGCGGCAACGGCGCGAGGGAACAGCGCGCTGGGTACGATGCTCGGCAGCAAGGCCTGGGTGGTCGGCATCTCGAAGGAGCGCGCGGCACCGAGCAGGAACGCGAGGATGAAGATCATTTCCCGTGTGACATGGTCGGTCGCACTGCCGATGGCCAGCGACAGGGCGATCAATGCTTGCAGGGACTGACAGATTGCCGCGACCTTGCGCCGGTCATAGCGGTCCGCGACATGCCCGGTGTGCAACATGAACAGCACCCGAGGGGCGAACTCCACCAACCCCACTAAACCCAGGTCCAACACGTTGCCCGTCAGCTGATACAGGTTCCAGCCGATGGCCACGGTCAGCATCTGAAAGCCGCTGGCGGTAAACACCCGAGCCAGCCAGAACGCGATAAAGGGGCGATGGTGACGTAACAGCAAAGGCGCTTGGCTGGGCATCTGAAGGCAGGTCTTGGGCGAGGGAAGGCTCGAGATTATCACCAAGCTGTAACCAGAAGTTGCAGGTCTGGAAAATTTAGTTAGCTAAACACCGATCTCCAAATCACCGAAATCCCCTTATGGGAGCGAGCCTGTTCGCGATGGCGCCGGCACATCCAGCATGAAGGTGACAGGCAGATCGCATTCGCGAGCAAGCGAGCTCCCACAAGGGATGTGTTGCGACTGATTGCCAAAGCGATGAGGCAACCTGTCACGCGGCAAAAGACCACACCGTCCATCGTCAAAAATGGGACTACTCTTTTAACCATTGCTTGATCCAGATCAAGACCTTTCATGGAATTGATCCGGCGGCCACATGGCCAGACTCCCTACGTTGTGATGTTTGTAAAAAAAGAACGAATTGAAATTCGCCACACTCCATATCCGTGGGGGCAGTGGGTGCAGGCCGCAAGCCTTCAGCCGGTATTACTGACAGAGGAAGACTTATGTTCGGTTTGGAGGCGCTTGATCTCGCCCGGATGCAGTTTGCGTTCACCATCTCATTCCACATCCTGTTCCCGGCCATCACCATCGGCCTGGCGAGTTACCTTGCGGTGCTCGAAGGGTTGTGGCTGAAAACGCATAACGACACCTACCGAGATCTGTACCATTTCTGGTCGAAGATTTTTGCCGTCAACTTCGGCATGGGGGTGGTGTCCGGTTTGGTCATGGCCTATCAGTTCGGCACCAACTGGAGCCGCTTCTCGGACTTTGCCGGTTCAGTAACCGGGCCGCTATTGACCTATGAAGTGCTGACCGCATTCTTCCTGGAAGCCGGTTTCCTCGGCGTGATGCTGTTCGGCTGGAACAAGGTCGGGCGCAATCTGCACTTCTTCTCCACGGTCATGGTCGCCATCGGCACGCTCATTTCGACCTTCTGGATTCTCGCCTCCAACAGCTGGATGCAGACGCCGCAGGGTTATGAAATCGTCAATGGCCAAGTCATTCCGGTGGACTGGCTGGCGGTGATCTTCAACCCATCGTTCCCGTACCGCTTGATGCACATGGCGACGGCCGCGTTTGTGGCGACGGCATTCTTCGTCGGATCCTCCGCAGCCTGGCACTTGCTGCGCGGCAAGGACAATCCGGCCATCCGCACCATGCTCTCGATGGCCATGTGGATGGCGTTGATCGTGGCGCCGATTCAGGCGGTCATCGGTGACTTCCACGGGTTGAACACCCTTGAGCATCAACCGGCAAAAATCGCCGCGATCGAAGGTCACTGGGAAAACGTGGGCGATGAACCAACTCCGCTGATCCTGTTCGGCTGGCCGGACATGAAAGCCGAAAAGACCAAATTCGCGGTGGAAATCCCCTACCTCGGCAGCCTGATCCTGACCCACTCCCTGGACAAACAGGTCCCGGCGCTCAAAGAGTTCCCGCCCGAAGACCGGCCTAACTCGACCATTGTTTTCTGGTCGTTCCGAGTCATGGTCGGCCTGGGTTTCCTGATGATTTTCACCGGATTGTGGAGCCTGTGGCTGCGCAAACGCGACAAGCTGTACACCTCGCGACCGTTCCTGTACCTGGCGTTGTGGATGGGGCCGTCCGGCCTGATCGCGATCCTGGCGGGCTGGTTTACCACTGAAATCGGCCGTCAACCGTGGGTGGTGTACGGGCTGATGCGCACGGCGGATGCCTCCTCCAACCACAGTTTCATGCAGATGAGCATCACGTTGATCATGTTCGTGGTGGTGTATTTCGCGCTGTTCGGTGCCGGTCTGGGCTACATGATGCGCCTGGTGCGCAAAGGGCCGAAAATCGACGAGGGCAAGGAAACCAACGAAGGTGGCCCTGGCCAGAAACGCACGCCGGCCCGTCCGCTGTCCGCCGCTGATGACACTGGCGATGACAACCACAGCCCCAGCCTGACCAAGGAGATTTGAGTCATGGGTATTGATCTTCCGCTGATCTGGGCCGTGATCATCATCTTCGGCATCATGATGTACGTGGTCATGGACGGTTTTGATCTGGGAATCGGGATTCTTTTCCCGTTCATCCCCGGCAAGACTGACCGTGACGTGATGATGAACACCGTCGCCCCGGTCTGGGACGGCAACGAAACCTGGCTGGTACTGGGCGGCGCGGCGTTGTTCGGCGCGTTCCCTCTGGCCTATTCGGTAGTGCTCTCGGCCTTGTACCTGCCGCTGATTTTCATGCTGATCGGGCTGATTTTTCGCGGCGTGGCGTTCGAGTTCCGCTTCAAGGCCAAGGACGCCAAGCGACACTTGTGGGACAAGGCGTTCATCGGTGGTTCGGTTGCCGCGACGTTCTTTCAGGGCGTGGCATTGGGCGCGTTCATCGATGGATTGCCGGTGGTAAATCGGCAGTTTGCCGGTGGTTCACTCGACTGGCTGACGCCGTTCACCCTGTTCTGCGGTGTGGCGTTGGTGGTGGCGTATGCGCTGCTCGGTTGCACCTGGCTGATCATGAAAACCGAAGGCAAGTTGCAGCAACAGATGCATGATCTGGCGCGGCCATTGGCGTTCGTGGTGTTGGCGGTGATTGGCATCGTCAGCATCTGGACCCCGCTGGCCCACGCCGAGATTGCGGCTCGCTGGTTCACCTTGCCGAACCTGTTCTGGTTCCTGCCGGTGCCGATCCTGGTGTTGGTGACCATGTATGGTCTGATCCGCGCGGTGGCCCGAAATGCGCACTACACGCCGTTCCTGCTGACGCTGGTGCTGATCTTCCTCGGTTACAGCGGCCTGGGCATCAGCCTGTGGCCGAACATAGTACCGCCGTCGATCTCGATCTGGGACGCCGCCGCACCGCCGCAGAGTCAGGGTTTCATGCTGGTCGGCACACTGTTCATCATCCCGTTCATCCTGGGTTATACCTTCTGGAGCTACTACGTGTTCCGCGGCAAGGTTACCCATGAAGATGGTTATCACTAGAGCACACGACAATGGCGCAGGGTCAATGACTGCGCCGTTTCAGAGGAGGTTACGATGATGGCTGGCAAACATTCCCTGCAGGAAATCAAAGCGGCGGAGAGCAAACCGCTGTGGCAGCGTCTCGGCTGGCTGGCACTGATCTGGGTCGGTAGTGTCGGGGCTCTGTTTATCGTAGCGAGCCTGATGCGCATGTTCATGAACGCTGCCGGTCTGACCACGCACTGAATTCGCAAAATCCCATCCCGTCGCCTCGCGGCACGGATTTATCAACCCTCCAGAACGGAGGGTTTTTTTTGCCTGCGATTATTTGCGAGCTTTGAGAATCACGAACTTGGGCGTGGCCGCCACTTGTTCAACACCACGGAACAACCGCGCCAGCTTGCTGTGATAACCCAGATGACGATTGCCGACGATGTACAGCGCACCGCCTACCACCAGGGCTTCGCGTGCCTGCTGAAACATCCGCCAAGCGAGAAAATCGCCGACGACCTGTTGTTGATGAAAAGGCGGGTTGCACAGCACCACGTCCAGCGATTGCGGTTCTTGCCCGGCCAGGCCATCGCCGGCACGCACGATCACATCGCGATCACCCAGTGCCGCGCGCCAGTTCTCGGTTGCCGACTGCACCGCCATGAACGACTCGTCCACCAATGTGTAATGGGCTTCAGGGTTTTGCAGGGCGCTGGCGATTGCCAACACGCCGTTACCGCAACCGAGGTCGGCAACCCGCGCTGTGCCGAGGTTCTTTGGCAAGTGCGGCAGAAATGCCCGTGTGCCAATGTCGAGCCCTTCGCGGCAGAACACGTTGGCGTGGTTCAGCAGTTCGATTGCCGGAATGTCGAGTTGATAGCGTGAAGGGTAGGGAGACACGACTGGGTTTTTGGCTTCAGGCGTTGAGATCAGCAACCGCGCTTTCTTTACTGCCAGCGACGCCTGCACTGGGCCGATGTAACGTTCCAGCAGATCGCCTGCAGCGCGGGGGAGGTGCTTGACCATCGCTGCCGCAATCACCTGAGCGCCTGGTGCCAGCTGGCCTTGCAAGCGAATCAGTTGTTCTTCCAGCAGCGCCAGGGTTTTTGGCACCCGGATCAATACACGGTCAAACGGGCCGGTGAACGGCTCATTCGCCGGAACAACCGGCACCGCGTCAAATGCCTGGCCGTTGCGGATCAGGTTCTTTTCCAGTCCCTGAAAGGCCAGAAACGAATCGCCGCTGCTGGTCACCTGAACCTTGCCCGCAAGGCTGGCGGCAATCGCGCCAAAGCTGTCGTTCAGCACCAGCACCCGGGTCTGAACTGCCGGTTGCTGCTCGGCCAAATGAGTGAGCAGGTATTCGTCCGCCGCATCGAAAGCTTGCAGCGGTTCGTTCTGCTGTTCTGGCTGGCGGATCAAATCGAGTTGGGCGAAGGGCGTATCGAGCAGGGGCATGAGGCAGGGGGCTCTGGGTAGTCAACGGGTAGTATCCCGCTGCTTGAGGCGCCTAGCGGGCGGGGCCGTCCGAGTGCACTGCGTCGTGAAGTTTCGCACGCCATCACTCTGGAGGAACCGCAAATGGTACGTTTTTTTCTTTCGCAATACCCGCAGGTTTTTCAGCCTCGGATATTTGCACGCACTGCTCAGATCATGCAGGCCCTGGCCGCCGCTATGACTGCCGCGATCTTGTTGTTGACCCCCAGCTTCTGGATAGCACTGTGCACATGGAAGTTTATGGTGCGTTCAGTGACGCTGAGAATCACGGCAGCTTCACCGGCCGTCTTGCCATCTGCCGACAGTCTCAGGACCTCAATTTCCCGTATCGACAGTCGAGGCTTGCACGAATGAGGAACGGGCTCAGGCAAATTTTGAGCGACCAGCCCATGCAGGTGGTGGCTGATAAACAGCGCGTATCCAAGGTTTTCGTACAATTCATAAGGCGTGATGGGATGACTGCTTCCGGCCACACTCAACATGCTATGAAGACCTTTGTCATCGTGCAGCGAGTGCGACCAGCCGTGTTCCAGGCCTTGTTCTTTTTGCGCTTGCCACAGGTTTTGGCTATTCGAGTAGAGCTTTTCGTCCCAGACTATGGGGAAGGTAGATTGATTGCAATGTGCTAGCACTGGATCTACTTCGCTAAATTGGCCCTCTTCATATTTGGCAATCCAGTCGCTTGGGTAGTTGTTGAGACTCAATCTCTTGAAGTGCGGACCTCGTGGGTGTGATGTAATTGAAAAGGCACAGAAATTAAAGCCAAGGTTTTGAACCAGACCGAGTGACGTTGCGTATGCAGACTCAACATCCCTGGCATTGGATATCTGTCTTAATTGTGACTCCTTCCACCTTTCCATAGCGGTAACTCCATAGGTGAATCTTGGGGGGTGCAGATTGGATCCGAAATCCAGCACGAGGCGAAGTGTAGGACTATTCCCACACATATGCTGCATTTTTTTTGCTCTTGAAAAAGTCTAAAACTTTATATCTGGTTCTTAACTGGTAAATAAACTTTATAGGATTTGTACAATAATATAATTAGAAAAATGGTGATGTACGATCTGGTTAAAAGGGGTAGGGAAGATCTATTTTTAGATACGTGAATGCAGGCGAAATAATGGCGCTTTCTAAAGACACTACAAATAACCGGTGTTTACATCGCCTGCTTTGCGGGACACTGGGTATCTGTTGAAGGGAGCGCCTCATGACCGCCAGTGCAGAAAAATTCACTCGCCAGACCCTGACCGACGTTCAGCCATTGACCCCCAACCTGTTCACCTTGCGGGTCACCAGGGATCCCGGGTTTCGATTTCGGGCGGGGCAATTCGCTCGATTGGGTGTGTCCCGGGCCGACGGCAGCACGGTATGGCGCGCCTATTCAATGGTTTCGTCACCCTTTGACGAGTTTCTTGAATTCTTCTCTATTGTCGTGCCAGGTGGGGAGTTCACCAGCGAACTGAGTCGCCTGGAGGTTGGCGATACGCTGCTGGTGGACCGTCAGGCCTTTGGTTACCTGACACTGGACCGCTTCATCGATGGCCGGGATCTGTGGTTGCTGTCCACCGGCACAGGCGTAGCGCCGTTCCTGTCGATCCTGCAGGACTTCGAGGTGTGGGAGAAGTTTGAGCGAATCATCCTTGTCTACAGTGTGCGCGAAGCCCGTGAACTGGCGTATCAGGACCTGATCGCAGGGTTGGCGCAGCGCGATTATCTGACTGAGTATGCCCATAAGCTGCAGTTTATCGCCACGGTCACCCGCGAGCAGCACCACGGGGCATTGAACGGGCGAATCACCACGCTGATAGAAAATGGCGAGCTGGAGCGGGTGGCCGGTGTGGCGCTGACGCCGGAACATTCGCGGGTAATGCTTTGCGGCAATCCCCAGATGATCGATGACACGCGCAAGTTGCTCAAGCAGCGAGACATGCACTTGAGCCTCAGCCGTCGTCCAGGCCAGGTGGCGGTGGAGAATTTCTGGTAAAAAAACGGCGCCTGCAAGGCGCCGTTTCTTGTTGCAATCTGCTATCAGGGCCGATTGTTCTGGGCCTTGAGCAGGTCGCGGATTTCGCTCAATAGCTCTTCCTCCTTGGTCGGAACCGGCGGCAGGGTCGGCGCGACAGCCTCCTCGCGTTTCAGGCGGTTGATCGCTTTGACACCCATGAAGATCGCGAAAGCGACAATGACGAAGTCGATCATGCTCTGGATGAATTTGCCGTACGCCAGCACCACTGCCGGGACATTGCCGTTGGCAGCCTTGAGCGTAATGGCCAGGTCACTGAAGTCCACCCCGCCGATCAACAAGCCAATGGGCGGCATCACCACATCGCCGACAAACGACGAAACGATCTTGCCGAACGCCGCGCCAATGATGATACCGACAGCCATGTCGACCACGTTCCCTTTGACCGCGAAGGCCTTGAACTCACTTATCACGCCCATAGGTTATTTCCTTGTTACAGATGAGGTTGGTGAACGCAGTGTAAATCAGCGAGGCGCATTCTGCTTGAAACACCCGGTTTTGTTGCCTGCCCGCGATTGACCCGGCCCATGGAAAAAAGTTTACGAAACGTCATCATTGCTGCAAAAAACGGCGGGCTCTGTGAACCCGTTTTTTTGCTATCGATGGGTTGTTTATTTCTTTTGCGTTATTAGTCTTGCTGTCACTAACTGCTGATAAGAGGGGGGGTGAGAATGCGCTTTTAGCAGTGAGCCAAAGCGTGACTGAGAATAGATGTCAGTGGTTATTCATGGTTGAGGTCTGTCGCTTGAAAGTCGGTATTGAAAAATTAAGTTTAACAACGAAGTTGTACATCTGAGTTTGAGTTATTAAGGGTGTGTACAGTTTTTGTAGCGATATATTGAATGTGGTGTCATTTATTGTTAGACGCAGTTGTACAGGTCTTTACCCTCTGCACTATGACTAGTGTGTTACCGCCTTGGAAAGTTACTGCGCAGGGAATACTGGGTAACTTCGCTGCGCATTCATCTCAGCTGAGCTATCATCGCGTTTTTTGTCGGGAGTTCAGATGGCCAAGGCCAAGCGCATGTACGGCTGCACCGAGTGCGGCTCAACCTTCCCCAAGTGGGCCGGCCAGTGCGGCGAGTGCGGGGCCTGGAACACCCTGACGGAAACCATGGTGGAAAGCGGTGGCGCCGCAGCCCCGAGCGGTCGTACCGGCTGGACCGGTCAACAGGCGCAGATCAAGACCCTGGCCGAAGTCAGCGTCGAAGAAATCCCGCGTTTTTCCACCGCGTCCAGTGAACTGGATCGGGTATTGGGCGGTGGTCTGGTCGATGGTTCGGTGGTGCTGATTGGCGGCGACCCCGGCATCGGCAAATCGACCATCCTGCTGCAAACCTTGTGCAACCTCGCCAAAGTCATGCCGGCGCTGTACGTCACCGGCGAAGAATCCCAGCAGCAAGTGGCCATGCGCGCCCGTCGCCTGGGCTTGCCTCAGGATCAACTGCGGGTCATGACCGAAACCTGCATCGAAACCATCATCGCCACCGCCCGGGTCGAGAAGCCGAAGGTGATGGTGATCGACTCGATCCAGACGATTTTCACCGAGCAGTTACAGTCGGCTCCGGGCGGCGTGTCGCAGGTGCGGGAAAGCGCTGCATTGTTGGTGAGGTACGCCAAGCAGAGTGGCACGGCGATTTTCCTGGTTGGCCACGTAACTAAAGAAGGCGCATTGGCCGGGCCGCGCGTGCTGGAGCATATGGTCGATACGGTGTTGTATTTCGAAGGCGAGTCCGACGGGCGTTTGCGCCTGCTGCGCGCGGTGAAAAACCGTTTTGGTGCCGTCAACGAGTTGGGTGTGTTCGGCATGACCGACAAAGGCCTGAAAGAAGTGTCCAATCCGTCTGCTATTTTCCTCACCCGCGCTCAGGAAGAAGTGCCGGGCAGCGTGGTCATGGCGACGTGGGAAGGGACGCGGCCGATGTTGGTGGAAGTCCAGGCGCTGGTGGATGACAGCCACCTGGCGAACCCGCGTCGGGTAACGCTGGGGCTGGATCAGAATCGCCTGGCGATGTTGCTGGCAGTGTTGCACCGTCATGGCGGCATTCCGACCCACGATCAGGACGTGTTTCTCAACGTGGTCGGTGGTGTGAAGGTGTTGGAGACCGCATCCGACCTGGCGTTGATGGCCGCAGTCATGTCCAGTTTGCGCAACCGGCCGCTGCCCCATGATTTGTTGGTGTTTGGCGAAGTCGGCTTGTCCGGGGAAGTTCGACCGGTGCCAAGTGGTCAGGAACGCTTGAAAGAAGCGGCCAAGCACGGGTTCAAGCGCGCCATTGTGCCCAAGGGCAATGCGCCGAAAGAAGCGCCGCCGGGTCTGCAGATTATTGCCGTGACTCGCCTGGAACAGGCCCTTGACGCGCTTTTCGAATAATCTAACCCCCCTATGGGAGCGAGCTTGCTCGCGATGACGGACGATCAGTCAACATCATCGTTGAGTGCTAAACCGCTATCGCGAGCAAGCTCGCTCCCACATTTGAATAATGCTTGTCTTTAGGTTTCGATCAGGGCGCCCAATTCGCGCTCCAGCTCCTCAGGGTCGCCCAGGTTGAACTCGATCAATCGCCGCAGGCGCTCGATAGACTCCAGGCTGATGTGCTTGCAGACGAAGCCGAGTTGCCCATGATCATCGTGGGTCAGTAGCACATCCATCTTGATCGCGACTTCAGGCGTCAGATGTATATCGACGCAAAAGTGATGTTCCCGATTGCCCAGCCATGGCTCGGGCTTCTTGACCAACAGCCCCTTGAGCGACAGATCAATTAGCTTCACCTGCCAGATGTATTTGTCCTGGCGCAGTTCGGTTCGGGCATCGAACTCAATACGTTTGAAGCGGCGGCGATCGGTAGGGTGCTCGCTCATGGCGCAATCCTCTGGATGTGCGCTGACTATAGACCCGCATTGATAAAGCCCGCCAGCACACGCATGCCGCTAGACCAATGTCGGGGTATGGCCTTTGCCGTCAGGAGAGCTAAACTCGGGGTGGCTGTCTTTCTTGTCCACCCTGGCTGGAATATAAAATGAAAAATAATAATAGCCTGCTACGCCATTTACCCTGGCTTCTGCTGGCAATCGTGGGAGCGTGCGCCCTAGGTGTCGTGGCATTGCGCCGAGGCGAGGCGATCAACGCCTTGTGGATCGTGGTCGCTGCCGTGGCCATTTATCTGGTTGCATACCGCTATTACAGTCTGTTCATCGCTACCAATGTGATGCAACTCGACCCGCGACGGGCGACCCCCGCCGTGCTCAACAATGATGGTCTGGACTATGTACCGACCAACAAACACATCCTTTTCGGTCACCACTTCGCTGCCATTGCCGGCGCCGGCCCGCTGGTGGGTCCGGTATTGGCTGCACAGATGGGCTATTTGCCTGGCACGCTATGGCTGATTGCCGGCGTAGTGCTGGCCGGTGCGGTTCAGGACTTCATGGTCCTGTTCATGTCCACCCGCCGCAACGGCCGCTCCCTGGGCGATATGGTCCGTGAAGAAATGGGCCGCATCCCCGGGACCATCGCGCTGTTTGGCTGCTTCCTGATCATGATCATCATCCTCGCGGTGCTGGCGCTGATCGTGGTCAAGGCCCTGGCCGAAAGCCCATGGGGCATTTTCACGGTGATGGCGACCATCCCGATTGCGATGTTCATGGGCATCTACATGCGCTACATCCGCCCGGGTCGCATCGGTGAAATCTCCGTGGTCGGCGTGCTGTTGCTGCTGGGTTCGATCTGGCTGGGCGGGCAAATCGCTGCCGATCCGTTCTGGGCCAAGGCCTTCAGCTTCACCGGGATTCAGATCACCTGGATGCTGGTCGGTTACGGTTTTGTAGCCGCCTCGTTACCGGTCTGGCTGATTCTGGCCCCGCGCGACTACCTGTCGACCTTCCTCAAAATCGGCACCATCGTGGCCTTGGCGATTGGCATCCTTGTCACCATGCCCGAGCTGAAAATGCCGGCCTTGACCCAGTTCATCGACGGCACCGGCCCGGTGTGGAAGGGCGGTTTGTTCCCGTTCCTGTTCATCACCATTGCCTGTGGCGCGGTGTCGGGTTTCCACGCGCTGATTTCTTCCGGCACGACACCGAAGCTGCTGGATAACGAAGTCAATTCCCGTTACATCGGCTACGGCGCGATGCTGATGGAATCCTTCGTCGCCATCATGGCCATGGTTGCCGCGTCGGTGATCGAGCCTGGCGTGTATTTCGCCATGAACAGCCCGGCGGCGGTCGTCGGCGGTGACGTGGTGGCTGTGGCGCAAACCGTCAGCAGTTGGGGCTTTGCGATTACCCCGGAAGCGCTGCTAGCGGTGGCCAAGGACATCGGTGAAACCACTGTCCTGGCCCGTGCCGGCGGTGCGCCGACCCTGGCGGTCGGTATCGCGCAGATCCTGCACAGTGTCTTGCCAGGTGAAAACACCATGGCATTCTGGTACCACTTCGCGATCCTGTTCGAAGCGCTGTTTATCCTGACCGCCGTGGACGCCGGCACGCGTGCCGGGCGCTTCATGCTGCAGGACTTGCTCGGCTCCTTCGTGCCGTCGCTCAAACGCACCGAATCCTGGACTGCCAACCTGATCGCCACCGCCGGTTGTGTGGCGATGTGGGGTTGGTTGCTGTACCAGGGTGTGATCGATCCATTGGGCGGCATCAACACCTTGTGGCCGCTGTTCGGTATCTCCAACCAGATGCTGGCCGGTATCGCGCTGATGTTGGCCACCGTTGTGCTGATCAAAATGAAACGCCAACGCTACGTGTGGGTGACCATGCTGCCCGCCGCGTGGCTGCTGATCTGCACCGTTACCGCCGGCTTCATCAAGCTGTTCGACGCCAACCCGGCGATCGGCTTCCTGTCACTGGCGAAAAAATACAGCGATGCGCTGGCCAACGGTCAGATCCTCGCCCCGGCCAAGGACATTACGCAGATGCAACACGTGATCTTCAACGCCTACACCAACGCCACGCTGACGGCGCTGTTCCTGTTCGTGGTCTTCAGTATCCTGTTCTATGCGCTCAAGGTCGGTATTTCCGCCTGGGGCAGCAAAGAGCGTACGGATAAAGAAGCGCCATTCCAGGCTATTCCGGACGCGTAATCGAGGATTGCAAACATGTTCAATGACCTGAGTCGCCTCGGTAAATACCTCGGTCAGGCCGCGCGCCTGATGGTCGGCATGCCCGACTACGACAACTACGTCGAGCATATGCAAACCAAACACCCGGACAAACCGGTGATGAGCTACGAGATGTTCTTCCGGGAACGCCAAGAGGCTCGTTACGGCGGCAAGGGTGGGCCGAAATGCTGTTAATCTACTAGCAGCGAGTTATCAGATGTAATGTGGAGCGGGCTTTTGTGGGAGCGAGCTTGCTCGCGATGCAGACAACTCGGTATATCGTCAACACCGAGGTGATGCCATCGCGAGCAAGCTCGCTCCCACAGGACCGCTCCCTTTTTTTGAGTAGTAGAAGGAGATCCAGTTTGTCCTCTCCCATCCCCGTCACGATCCTCAGCGGCTTCCTCGGCGCCGGTAAAACCACGCTGTTGCGCCACCTGCTCAAAGCCGAGCACGGCCTGAAAATCGCCGTGATCGAGAACGAATTCAGTGACGCCGGTATCGACACCCAATTGCTGGGTGAAGAGCCGGTGCAAGTGATGACACTGTCCAATGGTTGCGTGTGCTGCACCATCCACACCGACCTGACCAAAGCCCTGTACCTGTTGCTCGAACGCCTCGACAGCGGCGAAATCGCCTTCGATCGCCTGGTGATCGAATGCACCGGTCTGGCCGATCCGGCACCGGTCGCTCAAACCTTTTTTATCGATGAAGAACTGCGCGAGCGCTACATCCTCGACGGCATCATCACGCTGGTGGACGCGGCGCACGCCGATACTCACCTGACCCAGACCATCGCCCAGGCACAGATCGGATTTGCCGACCGCCTGCTGGTGAGCAAACGGGACCTGGTGGACGAGGCGACGTTCACGGCCCTCAGCGAACGCCTCACTCGCATCAACCGTCGTGCGCCGATCCGCGTGGTCGACCACGGCAAGATCGATCTGGCCGAACTGCTCGACGTGCGCGGTTTCAATCTCAACGCCGATCTCGGTGGTGGCGTGAGCCTGCGCCCGGTGAGCAAAGCGCCGTCCATCGACCGGATTTCCAGCCTGGTGCTACGCACTGACAAGCCGCTGGATATCGACAAGCTCAGCGAGTTCATGAATGAGCTGCTGGAAGAACATGGCAAGCAATTGCTGCGTTACAAAGGAGTGTTGAGCATTCTGGGCGAGCCGCGGCGGATGGTGTTCCAGGGTGTGCTGAAGTTGTACGGTTTCGATTGGGACACGGAATGGGCTGACGACGAGGCGCGCGAAAGCGTGATTGTGTTCATTGCCGATGATTTGCCGGAAGAGAAGATTCGGGAAGGTTTCGCGCGGGTGGCGGCGGACTAAAGCCTGACATTTCAACGGGCGTGATCCCGTCATCGTCGGATCACCGCCCGGAGCCGGCTCCGGGGCGGCGATCCGACGATGGCGATCTAACCGGCAACACGATTCTGGCCTGATCTCGTCCCAGAGTGCAGCAATGCCTCTTCAAGAAAATCCAGATGCTGGCTCAGCAATGCCTCGGCAGCCACCGCATTCCCACATTCCACCGCATTGACAATCTCCTCATGCCTCTCGCAATAACTCTCCAAGTGCACATCGAAATACGCAATCGCCAGTGAAGTCAGCGGCACCAGACTGCCCAGAAAATGCGCCAACGGTGCATTCCCCGCCATTTCCGCCAAGTGCAAATGAAACTCGCCTGACAACCGAATGGCCGGGCCACGCGCCGTACAACTACGCTCGCTCTCGATCAGGGCACGCAGGCGATTCAAGTCCACCATACGGGGTTGCCGGCAAGCCAGGCGCACCAACGTAATCTCGGTCAGTCGCCGGGCATGCAGCATCTGCCGGGTCTGCTCATGGTCGAGCGTGGCAACGCGAGGCCGGTGGTTCGGCCGAAGGACGATGATCTGCTGATGGGACAGGCGGGTCAGCACGCCACGAATGTCACTGCGTCGGGCGCCGAACATCTGCGTCAGACTTTCTTCGGTAAAACGACTGGTCGCATCGATACGCTGTTCGAGAATGGCATCGAAAACCCGCGAATAAAGATTATCCGCTGGCGAGGGGAAGGGCAGGGCGGCAAGCGTCTGCGATGAGGCGAAGCTGTTCATGGCCTGTCTCCAGTTCGAAGAGGGTTCAACTGCCGAGGTTGTCGTCCGGGATGTTCAATTCAATGCCCATGCGTTGGCCTTCGCGAAGGATGTGTCGACGCATTTCGGCACTGGCCTGGGCGCTGTTCTTGCTGCGGATGGCGCGCACCACGGCTTCGTTTTCTTCCAGGCGTTCTGCCAGATGCTCCGGCGAATTGCGCAGCACTTCGGCGCTTTGCTTGAGGGCGTTGCTGGTTTGCTGCACCACGCTCTGGAAGATCGGGTTCGAGGTCAGGGTGAACAGCTCCTCGTGGAACGCGATATAAGCGTTGACCCCTGCCTCGCTGTCGTTGGCCTCCAACGCCTCGCGCATGTCCATCAGGGTCAAGCGCAATTGCCCGACTTCCTTGCTGCTGATCGACTGCGCGACCAGGCCGACAATGAACGGCTCCAGGGTGTAGCGCAGTTGCAGCACGTCTTCCAGGCTGGCACCAGCCACCGCGCTGTCGTGGCTTTGGCTGTCGCTGAGATTGGCTTCCAGCACCACCACGCCTTTGCCTGGCATGGAGCGCACCAGGCCGAGGGTTTCCAGCACGATCACCGCTTCACGCAGGCTCGGACGGCTGATGCCCAGTTGTTCGGCGAGTTCACGTTGCCCTGGCAACATGTCGCCGGAACGCCACTGACCACGGGCCAAAGCGGCCCGGAGTTTTTCCACGACTGAATTCACAACGGTCGACGAGGTAATCACTGTTCGCTCCATGAGCATCCAAAACGGTTGATGGCCGTGCCTGCCCGCGGGCAGACACGGCGATTATTCAAAATTCCTGCTGATGCGCCGGGGCCGCCGGTTTTCTCGGCTGGAAGGTATAACCCACCTGACCGGAAAGCACCTTGTTCGCTCGCTGAATATCGATGTCTTTTTCCCAGCGGGCGATGGCCACGGTGGCGACGCAGTTGCCGATCAGGTTGGTCATCGCCCGCCCGATCCCCATGAACCAGTCCACCGCCAGCACCAGCACCAGGCCGACCACCGGAATCGCCGGGATCGCCGTCAGGGTCGCCGCCAGAATCACCAGCGCCGAGCCGGGAATCCCGTGGGCGCCTTTGGAGGTGATCAGCGACACCAGCAGAATGGTCAGCAAGTCGGTCATCGCCAGCGGCGTACCGGTGGCGTTGGCGATGAAGACGATGGCGAGCGTCAGGTAGATCGAGAACCCATCGAGGTTGAAGGAGTAACCCGTAGGAATCACCAACCCCACGGTGGAACTGCCGATGCCCAGATGCTCAAGCTTGCGCATGATCTGTGGCAGCACTGCGTCGGAGGAAGCGGTACCCATGACGATCAACAGTTCTTCGCGCAGGTATTTGAGCAGTGGCCACATCCGCAGGCCGGACAGGCGCATCACCAGGCCGAGAATCAGCGACACGAACGCCACGCAGGTCAGGTAAAACAGGCCGACCAGGCTGCCCAGATGCTGCAGCGAGTCCAGGCCATATTTGCTGGTGGTAAAAGCGATGGCGCCGAACACGCCAATCGGCGCCAGACGCACAATCATGCCCATGATGCGGAAGATCACGTGGCTAAGTTCGTTGATCAGCCGGGAAATACCGGAGGCCGCTTCACCCACCAGGTTCAGCGCGCTGCCGAACAGCACTGAAAACAGCAGCACTTGCAGAATGTTGTTGTCCGCGAATGCGCCGATCACCGAGGTCGGGATCAGGTCCATCAGAAACTGCGTGGTGGTGTGCATGTGCTGGCCGCGCTGGGCGATGTCGCCGATGTCGGCGGTCGAGAGCTGATCCAGATGAATGTTCGCGCCACTGCCGATCCCGGTACTGAAGGCGAACACCAAGCCAATCACCAGTGCGATGGTGGTCAGGATTTCGAAGTAGATCACTGATTTCAGGCCGATGCGTCCGACCTTCTTCAAGTCGCCCGCACCACTGATGCCGCTGACCACCACACAAAATACAATCAGGCCGATGAGCATCTTGATCAGTTTGATGAAGCCGTCGCCGAGCGGTTTGAGCTGGGCAGAGTATTCAGGAAGGGTCAGCCCGCAGACGATGCCGAGCACCAGTCCGAGAACCACTTGGAGGAAGATTGAACGCGAGCACCATCTGAGCATGGGAGGAATCCTGGTCGGTGTCCTGGCTGCCGTGCGCTTGAACGCATCAGATTCAGGACTTAATTATTGTGGTCTTACCGGTATGTCCAGTGCAGGCGCAGTCTAGACGCAGGTTTTAGGCGTTCGCAAGTGGAAAAAGCAAAATTGGCATGACCGGTCTTACCAGTTAAGCGTCAAGGCCCGTGCTTGAGCGGTTCTACAGGTGAAAAAAAACCGGTCATCACTGTCCGGTTTTCTTTGGGTTCGGCGATCTTGCATTGACTGAGCGTCAGGCAAATGCCTGCCGTCGTCTCTGTAGTCCCAACGACTTGCTTTGATTAGTTTCTATATTTAAGTGCGCCTGCGCTTATCAAACATTTAATCTTCATTCGGAGTGCTGAGGTCGGGTGCATTTCTTTCTTCAATGATTAAGTTGAAAAGCATCGGTGCTCCACCCCTGTCGCCGATATAAATATACTTGGAGTCATGAAGTTTGTGTTTGTGGAGAAGGCCAGAGCCTTTGGCTTGAATATAAATTTCCGGGTGGTCTTGTTTGATATTATCCAGCGTCAGAATATTGTGACGCCGGTCGACCAGATTGAAAGTTGTTGAACCTGCGGCAGGATATGCACCAATAAGCCCCGTCTCACTGATACTCAGGCACTGGCCGAAATACGGTCCCGGCGTGCGGATGTAGAGCCTGTAATCGCTGCCGGTGTACCTGAAGTACAGGAGGAGGCGGGGTTTGGCGTTTACCGGGACCTCGGGGCGCAGACCTAAAAAATGCGAGTCGTCTCGCTGTTGCCGTTTTCCGGTAAAGAACCCGCCACTGCCAAATGAATACGTGACAAGGGCCCGAGGTGCATGCAGCAAGTTGAGGAAGTGCAAAAGTGTATCGTGGGTGCCAAGGGTCGCCGTAAAGGATTTTTGTTGATTAGAACTCATGATCAGTCTCTCTATTCGTGGGGTTAGCGTTCTTCCGTTATTGGAAACAAGAAGTCTCGCTAGAAGTTTTCTGAGTTTTCGAATAGTAAGAGTTTTGCGTGTGACGTGCGTGTGGAGTAACTTTTCAAGCTGTTTCTGTGGTGGGGTTTATGCGGTCGTATAGTGGCTTTGGGTTTTTTAGGGTGGGGTGTTAATACGTGGATATATCGAATTGAAGATATAAAAAAACCGGCCATCACTGGCCGGTTTTTGTACTGCGGTTCAGCGGTGCAGTTAAGCGCCGTACACCGGCAGCTTCTTGCAGATGGCCTTGACCTTCTCACGAACGGCGTCGATCACCGCTTCGTTGTTCAGGTCAGCCAGGATGTCGCAGATCCAGCCGGCCAGCTCTTTGCACTCAGCTTCCTTGAAGCCACGAGTGGTCACGGCCGGCGTGCCGAAGCGCAGGCCGGAGGTGACGAACGGGGAGCGTGGATCGTTTGGCACGGAGTTCTTGTTCACGGTGATGAACGCTTTGCCCAGAGCGGCGTCGGCGTCTTTACCGGAGATTTCCTGCTTGATCAGCGAGAGCAGGAACAGGTGGTTTTCAGTACCGCCGGAGACCACGTCGAAACCGCGCTCGATGAACACGCCGGCCATCGCCTTGGCGTTTTTCACCACTTGTTGCTGGTAAGCCTTGAACTCAGGCTGCAGCGCTTCCTTGAAGCAGATCGCCTTGGCAGCAATCACGTGCTCCAGCGGGCCACCTTGGGCGCCCGGGAATACCGCGGAGTTCAGCTTCTTCTCGATGTCGGCGTTGGCGCGAGCCAGGATCAGGCCGCCACGTGGACCGCGCAGGGTCTTGTGCGTGGTGGTGGTCACGACGTCAGCGAATGGCACCGGGTTCGGGTAGACGCCAGCGGCGACCAGACCGGCCACGTGAGCCATGTCGACGAACAGGTAGGCGCCGACCTTGTCAGCGATAGCGCGGAAGCGTGGGAAGTCGAGGATCTGCGAGTAGGCAGAGAAACCGGCCACGATCATTTTCGGCTTGTGTTCTACAGCCAGGCGCTCGACTTCGTCGTAGTCGATCAGGCCATTGGCGTCGATGCCGTACTGAACGGCGTTGTACAGCTTGCCGGAGGAGGAAACGCTAGCACCGTGGGTCAGGTGACCGCCGTGGGCCAGGCTCATGCCCAGGATGGTGTCGCCCGCTTGCAGCAGGGCCAGGTAGACGGCGCTGTTGGCTTGGGAACCGGCGTGTGGCTGAACGTTGGCGTAATCGGCGCCGAACAGTTCTTTTGCACGGTCGATGGCCAGTTGCTCAACCACGTCGACGAACTCGCAACCACCGTAGTAGCGCTTGCCCGGATAGCCTTCGGCGTATTTGTTGGTCAGTACCGAGCCTTGAGCTTCCATCACCGCTGGGCTGGTGTAGTTTTCCGAAGCGATCAGCTCGATGTGTTCTTCCTGGCGCTGAGCTTCTTGCTCCATGGCGGCAAAAAGATCGGCGTCGTACTTGGCAATAGTCAAATCACGGCTGAACATGGCGGTCCTCAAGGATCGGGGCAGAAAAGGGGGGCATTCTAACCCAACCGCTTTTAGATGGCATATGAAAGGACATCATGTCGCAGACAAGTGGGCTTCATGACGGGATCAGCGGTGATCGTGCTGGCCTTATCGCGGGCAAGCCCGCTCCCACAGGGATCTTCAGTGGTCACAAATCCTGGATTCACCCAAAAAACGGTGGGAGCGGGCTTGCCCGCGATGGGGCCGGTAGCCTCTGCGCAAGGCCTCAGTCGAACATGAACAGCGCATCATTGCTGAACTGCGCCTCAAACCGGTTGGCTGGCATCGGTCGTCCGAACAGATACCCCTGAACCTCATCGCACCCATGCTCGCGCAGGAAGTCGAGTTGCTCATGGGTTTCCACGCCTTCGGCGATCACTGCCAGGTTCAGGCTGTGGGCCATGGCGATGATCGCCCGGGCAATCTGCGCATCCTGTTCGCCTGACGGCAGCCCATCGACGAAGGTGCGGTCGATTTTCAGCACATCGATCGGGAATTGCTTGAGGTAGTTGAGCGATGAATAACCGGTGCCGAAGTCATCGACCGCAATGCTCAGGCCAAGGTTTTTAAGCCCGGCGAGTATCTGCATCGCTTCGCTGACTTCGCGCATCAGAATACTTTCGGTCAGTTCCAGCTCCAGGCACGCCGGTGGCAGGCCGGTTTCCCTGAGAATGGTGGCGATCCGCGTGCCGAGCTGACCGTCGGAGAATTGCCGGGCCGAGATGTTCACCGAGACCTTCGGCACCCGCACCTTGGCTTGATGCCAGGTCTTGAGCTGGCGGCAGGCTTCGCTGATCACCCAGTCGCCGACATCCACCACCAACCCGAGCTCTTCGAGCACCGGAATGAAATCCCCCGGCGGCACCAGGCCACGGCGCGGATGACGCCAGCGCAGCAACGCTTCGGCGCCGGTCAGGCGTTTGCCGTCGCCACTGAACTGCGGCTGGTAGTACAGAACGAATTCGTCCTGTTCCAGGGCATGACGCAAGTCGCTTTCCAGTTCCAGGCGCTCCAGAGCGCTGGCGTTCATGTCCGCCTGATAGAACTGGAAGTTGTTCTTGCCGCGCTCCTTGGCGTGGTACATCGCGGTGTCGGCGTTCTTCATCAGCTGACTGAGTTCGTTGCCATCCTGCGGGCTCAGCGCGATGCCGATACTGGCGGTGACGAAAAACTCGCGGCCTTCGAGCACGAACGGTTTCACCAGGCTGGCGAGGATCTGTTCGGCGACATGAATCGCCCGGTTCAACGCCACTTCACGAGTGGCCCGCGGTTGCAGCAGCAGGGTGAACTCGTCACCGCCCATGCGCGCCACGGTGTCGTCGTCATCAACGCAACCGAGCAGGCGGGTGGCCATTTCCTTGAGCATGCGGTCGCCAGCGGCGTGTCCGAGGGAGTCGTTGATCGGCTTGAAGCGATCGAGGTCGAGGAACATCAGCACCACCCACGACTTCTGCCGCTCGGCCGATTGCAGCGCCGTGTGCAGACGGTCCTGGAACAGTGTGCGGTTGGGCAGGTGGGTCAGGGCATCGTAATAGGCGAGGCGGTGGATTCGCTGCTCGCTGGCCTTGCGCTCGCTGATGTCGCTGAAGAAGCACACGTAGCTGGCCAGATCGCCTTCATCGTCGAGCACGGCGGTGATGCCGACCCAGGCCGGGTAGTGTTCGCCATTGCGCCGCTTGAGCCAGACTTCGCCTTCCCAGGTGCTGTTCTGATGCAGTTGCTTGAGCACGTAGCGCAGGTGTGCTTCCTGCTGTTCGTCGACGGTCAGCATGTTCGGCAACTGGTCCAGCACCTGCTCCACGGCATACCCGCTGACGCGGCTGAACGCTTCGTTGGCCTGGACAATGTAGCCGGCCGGGTCGGTGATCAGGATTGCCGACGTGGAATGTTCGAATACCGTGGCCGCCATGCGCAGGTCTTTCTCCGCGCGGCGTTGCTGGCTGATGTCGCGACCGACGCCCAGCACGCCTTCGAAGGCGCCGTGTTCGTCCCAGACCAGCACCAGCCGCAGTTCGATCGGGATCTTGCGACCGTCAGCCCGCAGGCAATCGAACAGGAACAGTTGGGTCTGCACCTGACTGCGCAGCAGCGCCAGTTGTTCGGGTTTGTTCAGCGCTTTGCTGACCCGGTCCATCAAGCTGTAGATGCCGGTCAGTTGTTGCGGGTTGGCGATGGTCGACTGCCAGCCGTTCTGGAAGATCCAGTCGGCGTCGAAACCCAACACCGCCTGCACCGAAGGACTGACGTAGTTGAGCGCCAGTTTGCTGTCGGTGGAGAAAATCACGTCGCTGATGCTTTCGGCGAGCATCCGGTAGCGCTGTTCGCTGTCTCGCAGGGATTCACTGGCTTCGATCTGATCGGTGATGTCCTTGGCCACGCCGATGATTCGTGTGACTTGATCGTGTTTGTCCCGCGCCAGCGCCTGTTCGCGAATATCGAAACGTCGCCATTTTCCATCGCGATGACGGAAACGCAGCTGGCATTGCAGCAGTTGGGTGTACCCCCCTTGGCGCTGGGTCTGGCGCGAGCGATGGTATTCATCGGCGTCTTCGGGGTGCAGGAGGATTTCCCAGAAGTACTCGCCCATCTGGTGCAGCTCGGTGCGGTTGTAGCCGAGAGTCTGCCCCAAGTGATGGTTACTGAAGATCATCCGTTGGCTGATCACGTCCTGCACGTACAGGTGATCCGGTACGGTGCGCACCACGTCGGACCAGAACCCTTCGCGCTCCAACAGCGACAGCTCGACGAGTTTGCGACTGGTGATGTCGGTGATGCTCAGGATGACCGCTTTATAGTCCTCCTGGTTTTCCGGCAGGCGCAGCACCAGCCACAGATGCTGGTCGCGGCCGTTGGCATCCTGGAGCTTGATTTCCAGCTCAAGCTGTTTCTGCTGGTTGAGCACCGTTTCAAGCACTTGATGGCCAATGGCGGTGCCGTCCAGCGCAGAGCCGTCAATCAGCAGTTTCCAGGCTTGAGCGCAGGAATTGACGTTCAGCAGTTGCAGGGCGACCTGATTGACCTCGGTAACGCGCAGCTCCGACAGCAGTTGCTGGCGTTGCTCCGGGTTCTTGAGCCACACCGTGAGTTGTTCGCTGCTGTGCAGTTGGGCCTTGTCAAAGAAGCCCTTGAGACCGGAGACGTCCAGCACACAAAGGGCGACGCCGGTGCCTTCGAAAATATCGTGATAGCGTCGGCGGCCCTCATGCAGCTGGCGCTGTCGGCGGCGAATGTTCAGCAGCACGATGAACGGCAGCAGGGAGAGCGCCAGGCCCAACAGGCATTTGCCGATGAATGCCGGCAACAGTTGTTCGAGCACTTGCTGACGGTCGAACAGCCCGCGCAATTGCCAGTCGCTGTTGCTCAGCGGCACTGTCAGCACACTGTTGGTCAGATCGTCCGGGGACAACACGCCCTGGCGGGTTGAGGGCGACGCTTCATCACGGCTGATGATTTGGTGATTGACGCGGTTTTCCACCAGCCACAACGGGCGGATACCGGCCTCGTTCTGTTGGGTCAATGACGAAAAAAAGCCCGGTGTCAGGCGTAGCACCCAATAGCCGCGGGTGCTGCCGCTGGCTTGATGCAGCAGCAGATGCACCACTGAACCGTCGTCGGCATTGCTGAAATAATGAGCCTGGGCGCGGCTGCGCCGGACGAGGTCGCTCAGGTAGTCGGCATCGTCGCTGTTGGCGGCGCTGTCGCTGAGCACTTTTCCGGAAGGGCTGAGTAACGCCAGGCTGCGCAGACCAGGCAGCGACTGTTGCAGCTTGCGCAGCAGCGCCTGCTGTTCGTCGTCACTTTGCGGTTGTTCGACGATCGGTAGCAGATTCAGGGCGATCTGCGCGTTGAGCGCCATGTTCAGGCTGACTTGCGAGGCCAGGTCGGCGGTGTAATCGATGGTGTACTGGCGCTGGTTTTTCTGCGTTTCGCGAAGTTGATCCAGCAGCTGCCAGAACAGCAGCGCGAGCAGCAACAACACGAGTGTCGCCAGCGCACCCTTCAAGGATCCGCGCAGGGGGGAGCCGGGCGCAGGTTGCGGTGCGCTCACGGACGATGGCGGAGAGACGTTAGACAAACTGTAATCCTGCGGTTTGGCTGGACTGGCGCGACGTGCACTATAAGCCGGACGCCCGGAGGGCGGCTAGCATGCCTTGTGTTGTGGCGAAGTGCCAGCCCCTACTGGCTGGACTGCCATCTGTCATTCAGGTAGCTTTGCCGGTTACACGGGAGCGTTCCAGCTCCTAAACTCAGACTTTTTCAGCGCGCACGCATTGATACCCGTCAAGCGGACGACGCGCACGGTCTGGCCGGGCAACGCCTGCGCTCCAAATCATCTGTCACTGACCCAAGGTTCTCCATGGCTCAATATGTATTCACCATGCATCGGCTGGGCAAAGTTGTTCCGCCGAAGCGGGAAATCCTGAAAAACATTTCGCTGTCATTTTTCCCCGGCGCCAAGATCGGCGTACTCGGCCTCAACGGTTCGGGTAAGTCCACGCTGCTGAAAATCATGGCCGGCGTCGATACCGAGTTTGAAGGCGAAGCCCGCCCGATGCCGGAGCTGAACATCGGTTACCTGCCGCAGGAACCGATCCTGGACCCGACCAAGACCGTGCGTGAAGTGGTCGAGGAAGCCGTCAGCGTGATCAAGAACGCCCAGGCTCGCCTGGACGAGGTCTACGCCGCTTACGCGGATGAGGATGCCGACTTCGACAAACTGGCCGCTGAACAGGCCAAGCTCGAAGCCATCCTGCAAGCGAGCGACGGCCACAACCTGGATCGCCAACTGGAAGTCGCCGCCGATGCGCTGCGTCTGCCGGCGTGGGATGCCAAGATCGAATTCCTGTCCGGTGGTGAAAAGCGTCGTGTGGCCCTGTGCCGACTGCTGCTGTCCGCCCCTGACATGCTGCTGCTCGACGAACCGACCAACCACCTGGACGCCGATTCCGTCGCCTGGCTGGAGCATTTCCTGCACGATTTCCCGGGCACCGTGGTTGCGATCACGCACGACCGTTACTTCCTGGACAACGTTGCCGGCTGGATCCTCGAGCTCGACCGTGGCGCCGGTATCCCTTACGAGGGCAACTATTCGGGTTGGCTCGAAGCCAAGTCCGATCGTCTGGCCGCCGAATCCAAGCAACAGTCGGCCCACGAAAAAGCCATGAAGGAAGAGCTGGAGTGGGTGCGCAAAGGCGCCAAGGCCCGCCAGTCCAAATCCAAGGCTCGTCTGCAACGCTTCGAAGAAATGCAATCGCAGGAATTCCAGAAGCGCAGCGAAACCAACGAGATCTACATCCCGGCCGGTCCGCGCCTGGGCGACAAGGTCATCGAGTTCAAGAACGTTTCCAAGGGTTATGGCGATCGCGTGTTGATCGACAACCTGTCGTTCTCCATGCCTAAAGGCGCCATCGTTGGCGTGATCGGCGGTAACGGTGCCGGTAAATCGACCCTGTTCCGCATGCTGATGGGCAAGGAACAACCGGATTCGGGCACCATCGAAGTCGGCGAAACCGTGCAGCTTGCTTGTGTGGATCAGAGCCGCGAAGACCTGGACGGCAGCAAGACTGTGTTCCAGCAAATCTCCGACGGTTCGGACCAGATCCGCATCGGCAACTACGAGATTCCGTCGCGTACCTACGTCGGTCGCTTCAACTTCAAGGGCGGCGATCAACAGAAGTTCGTCAAGGACCTGTCCGGTGGTGAGCGCGGTCGCTTGCACCTGGCCCTGACCTTGAAAGAGGGCGGCAACGTTCTGCTGCTCGACGAACCGTCCAACGACCTCGACGTTGAAACTCTGCGTTCCCTGGAAGAAGCCCTGCTGGACTTCCCGGGCGCTGCCATTGTGATCTCTCACGATCGGTGGTTCCTTGACCGCGTCGCGACACACATCCTGGCGTACGAAGACGACTCGCAAGCAGTGTTCTTCGAAGGTAACTACACCGAGTACGAAGCTGATCGCAAGAAACGCCTCGGCGAAGCAGCTTCCCAGCCGCATCGTGTACGGCACAAGAAACTGGCCTGATTTCAAGTTGGTCGCATAAAAAAACGGAGCCTTCGGGCTCCGTTTTTTTATGGGTGTCATTCAGGTGAATCGCGGCGCGACTATCGCGAGCAAGCTCGCTCCCACAGTGGATCAGCAGTGAACTTCAGATTCGTCGCCAACCACAAATCCCTGTGGGAGCGAGCTTGCTCGCGATGGCGTCATCTCGGTCACTCAACCTCGATGCCCAGAACCTCAATCACCAAATCCCCCACCGGCCGCTTCCACACCACCTCATCCCCCATCTGCGCACCCAGCAGCGCCCGCCCCAGTGGCGAACCCCAATTGATCAGCCCGGCGGCGGCATCCGCTTGATCCTCGCCGACCAACTGCACACGCTGTTCGTTGCCCTGTTCATCGGCAAACGTCACCCAGGCGCCCATCTGCACCTTCTCGGTCGATGAGGCCGGTATGACTAACTGGGCGCTTTGCAGGCGTTGGTTGAAATATCGCCAGTCACGCTCTAGGTCGGCCTGGCGCTGTTTGTCGGCCAGTTCACCTTTCGCGCTCTGTTCATTGAGCAGGTTTTGCACCTCGGCGACTTTCGCCTGAAGCTGAGCAAGTCCGGCGGGCGTGACGTAATTGGGCTGCGCGCTGACTTGCCGTTCGACTGGCTGATCGGCTTGCGCGGCGGCGTTATCTTCATTGACGAAGGCGCGACTCATGGTTTTCTCCCGTTATAGGGTTTGGGCCATGGTTGCAGGCTTTTAGTTTCGACGGATGTCTGTCAGCGACTCATGGCGAGCGATAGGCCCGGGCAGCGCCTTGGTCTTTCTGTTGCTGCCAGGCTTTGTCCCGATCGTCCCAATGGCGGCTGTGATAGTCCTTTCGATCTTCACTTTCGCGCATGGCCTGGCACTGGCGGAAACCGTCGCTCCAGCCTTCGGCGTATTGCTTGTCCTTGAGGTAGCGCGGGACGTTCTTGCGAAACTCGCCGGTGATGGCCCCGGCAGCCTGCCGGCCACTGCTGCATCCGTCATCGAAACCATCGGCGAAGGCCGGTGGATACCCCTTGGCGATCAGATCTTCGTGGGTCGTCTGGCAACCCGCAATCAACATCAACAACCCCAGCAACGCTGCGCAACGCCACATCTCTGACTCCCGGACCGTTTCAACGGCCTATAAGGGAAGTCTAGGAGTGGATTCGTGAGGCGTGTGTGAAAGGCCTGTGATTAGTCCGTTCGGCCAACGAATATCTAATGTGGGAGCGAGCTTGCTCGCGATGGCGGTGGATCAGTCGACAATATCAGCGACTGTTACATCGTCATCGCGAGCAAGCTCGCTCCCACAGGGATGGTGGTGTGGCCAATCAATAGTGATACCACTTCACCTCAAGCATCACTTCGTTCTCGGGTGTGGAGAGGTGGCTGAATTCGCGTTGGGCACTCAGGCGCAGCCCCAGGTTGCGCGACAATTCCCATTGCTGGTTCAGGCTCATGCTGCGGCGCACTTCGCCATTGGTGAAGAAATCGCCCTTGGCTTCCAGGCTGAAGTTGCCGAGCGGGTTTTTCCACAGCAAGCCGCTGTTGAAGCCGGCCGCGGGGGCAACGAACCCTGCAAAGTCGTTGTTGTGTTCGATGCGCACCGTGCCCAGCGCAAACCCGAGCGTGTCTTCGCCCAGTTGCCAGGTGCCGCCGGCACCACCGTTGACGTGGCTGACCAGTGTTTCGTCGTCATGTTTGCCCGGCACCCGCTCCAGGCCGCCGGTGACTTGCCACGACAACGGCTGCAACAGCTCATTGCGCGGCGTCAGGGAGCGGATGGTCGCCAGGTCGAGCTGCTGCAACTGCCAGTGATTGCCTTCGTATTGGCGCAGTTTCATCTGCAGGATTTCGATTTGTGCGCCGAGTGGGAAGCTCTCGGCGTTGTCATTCAGATCGTGATAAGCCATGCGCAGGCCATATTCGCCAAAGGCCTTGTCGCCCCGGGTGCCGATGCCGGCCTGCCAGGTGCGCGATTCATGACCGTCCTCGGGCAGCCCGGGGCGGGGGATATCCAGCTCTGGCGGCGGATTCTGGTTGATCGCCCGCAGCAGTTCGAAACTGCGTTGTGCCCGTTCCGGATCGCGTTCCTGACCATTGGCGCGATAACGTTCAAGTCGGTACGCCGCGTCGATGATCAGTGCCTGACGCTCGCGTGGTTGCGCTTTAAACGCCGGTGCCTGCAGCTGCTTCTGGTCGGCGCTGACTTTCAGCACCCACTGCTGCTCTGCATCGGTCAACGGCTGGGCGCGACTCAACAGCTCCCGTTCGCGTGATGGACGATATTGAATGGACTGCACCAAGCCGGCTTCTTTCACGGCTTTGACGGTGTCGGTCGGAATCGCCGTGAGCGGAAATTGTTCGGTCAGGCGCAGGCTCGGCCGCGCCACTTGCAGCAGCTCCAGCAAGCGATAAGAGCAGTTTTCGTCGAAGAAGAAATAGTCGAACTGGATCTGCTTCAACTCCCAGACGTGCTCGACCATGCGCTCGGTTTCGGCCTGCGTCAGGTTCAGCCGGTACTCCCACAGATCACGATTTTCGAGGCTGCGGTATTCCGAGAGTTTTTCCTGGTAGGGCACCAGTGCGAATAGCCCTGGATAACCGCCCATCAAGCCTTTCCAGGCGTAAAGGATGCTGTTGTCCGAACCTTCGATATAGGCGCCGAAGTTAATCGCATAACTGAGCAGTGCAGTCTTGTCGCTCTCTACATCGGCCTGGTCGATGCGCAGTAAGGTATGGCCGAACATTGATGAAGGACTGTTCAGATAAGCCGCCGGGAAAATCATCACCGCGCTGTGGGGCGAGACATCCTTGAACCACTGCTTGAATTCAGTGCAATCGAGTGACGGAAGATCAGTCAGGTTGAGTTGCGCCTTCAGCCAGCGGGTACGCGCAGGGTAGACGCATTGGGCATGCCGTTCGCCAGCGCTGGTCGGTGCGTACAGCGCCTGCACGGTGGCGGCCAGTTCGTGGTCGGGGTGTTCATTGCCGTCGGGCGCCAGAAAGAACTTCTTGTCGCTGACATAGCTGCGCCAGCCGCCGAGCTTGGCGGTTTCGTAATGGCCCAGGGAAATCCAGAAAGGGTCATTGGCCAGTTGCTGCAAACGTTGGTCGTCAATGTGTGGCGCGGCGGACAGCGGGGCGCAGACACAGAGCGCCAGCCAGGCAAGGCGTTTGAGCATAGTGGGCAACTTAAGTCGAAAAAAACAAAGACCCAAAGAGGGAGGGGCCCAAAAAATAAAACCCGCGCCTCGAGAGGAGCGGGCAGAGTCGAGCTTAAGCTTGAGTAGCGTACTTGGCCAGACGAGGATCGTTCTTCAGGATAGCGAGGGTGTTGGTATGCACGTCTTCAGCGGTCACGTCAGCCTTGCTGAAGATCTGCTGGAAGTGCTCGTGAGTCACAGCGGCGAAGTGCGCACGGTCTTCCTGCGCCACGCCCAGTACTACGGCATAAGTCGTCAGCGCTTCGCCGTTGCCTTTAGCCATGTCTTCGGACAGCTCGTTCATCATGCCATTCATGGCAAGCCAGGATTTGCCGCCATAGGTCAGCGACGCATTGGTCGAGCAACCGTTGGTGCCGGAAGTCATACCAAATGTTGCGTTGCCGGAAGTGCCGTTGGTGGTGGAGGCCAGGAAGTGAGCCGGAGTGCCACGCTGACCTTCGAACAGCATGTTGCCCCAACCGCAATCCGGGCCGCCTGGTGCCTGTGCCATGGCGTTGAGGGATACAACGGTGAAGAGAGTACCGAGAAGAATCCGTTTCATAGCTATGTTCTCTTTGTGTGCATACCAATGGACAAGGGGTCTGGCCCGATCTGGCGCCAGTGGGCCGGTTATTAGTTCCAGCCGCGCAGTTTGGAGTTTAGGCACGTTCCAAGGGTTCCGTCTTTTTTTACGAAACATTCGCACTAAACATTGATTTAGCCCCAGCGCACCCGGGGATGACGGTTTGTCTATGCTTTGGCAAGAGGCGCGCCTTGCAAGTGAGGTAGGGGCAGCGCCAGAATGCCGCTATCTGCCCCGCCTGATGTAAGGAAGCCCGATGCCTGATCCTGTTGCTGCCAGCTTGCGTCTAGCGCCTGAAGCGCTGACCCGTCCGTTTTCCGCTGAACAGTTCAGCTTCTCTACCACCAATGATCTGGAGCCCTTCCGCGGTGTGCTTGGCCAGGAACGTGCGGTCGAAGCCTTGCAGTTTGGCGTGGCCATGCCACGCCCCGGTTACAACGTATTCGTCATGGGTGAGCCCGGCACCGGCCGGTTTTCGTTCGTCAAACGCTACCTGAAAGCCGAAGGCAAACGCCTGCAGACCCCGGCAGACTGGGTCTACGTCAACAATTTCGACGAGCCTCGCGAACCCCGCGCGCTGGAGCTGCCCTCGGGCACGGCCGGTGCCTTCATCGCTGACATCAACGGTTTGATCGACAACCTGCTGGCAACCTTTCCGGCGGTCTTCGAACACCCGTCCTACCAGCAGAAGAAAAGTGCCATCGACCGTGCCTTCAACCAGCGCTACGACAAGGCTCTGGATGTGATCGAGCGTCTGGCGCTGGAGAAAGAGGTCGCGCTGTACCGCGATGCCAGCAATATTGCGTTCACTCCGATGGCCGAGGGAAAGGCGCTGGACGAGGCGGAATTTTCCCAGTTGCCGGAAGCCGATCGCGACCGTTTCCACGACGATATCTCGTGGCTGGAAGAACGCCTCAACGAAGAACTCGCGAGCCTGCCGCAATGGAAGCGCGAGTCGAGCAATCAACTGCGCCACCTCAACGAAGAAACCATCACCCTGGCCTTGCAGCCGCTGCTGTCTCCGCTCTCGGAGAAGTACGCCGAAAACGCTGCGGTGTGCGGTTATCTGCAAGCGATGCAGGTTTATCTGCTCAAGACCGTGGTCGAGCAATTGGTCGACGACAGTAAAGTCGATGCGGTAGCCCGCAAGATGCTGGAAGAACAATACGCGCCGAGCCTGGTGGTCGGTCATTCCGCCAGCGGCGGTGCGCCGGTGGTGTTCGAGCCGCACCCGACTTACGAAAACCTGTTTGGCCGCATCGAATACAGCACCGACCAAGGGGCGCTGTACACGACCTATCGGCAGCTGCGCCCGGGTGCATTGCACCGCGCCAACGGCGGATTCCTGATCCTTGAAGCGGAAAAAATGCTCAGCGAGCCGTTCGTGTGGGACGCGCTGAAACGCGCCCTGCAATCGCGCAAGCTGAAAATGGAGTCGCCGCTCGGTGAGCTGGGCCGTCTGGCCACCGTGACCCTGACGCCGCAAAACATTCCATTGCAAGTGAAGGTCGTCATCATTGGTGCGCGGCAGTTGTATTACACGCTGCAAGACCTCGATCCGGACTTCCAGGAAATGTTTCGCGTCCTGGTGGACTTCGATGAAGACATCCCGATGGTCGACGAAAGCCTGGAGCAGTTCGCCCAGTTGCTCAAGACCCGTACTTCGGAAGAAGGCATGGCACCGCTGACCGCCGACGCGGTAGCACGCCTGGCGACCTACAGTGCACGCCTGGCCGAGCATCAGGGACGTTTGTCGGCGCGCATTGGCGATCTCTTCCAGCTGGTCAGCGAGGCGGATTTCATTCGCAACCTGGCGAGCGACGATATGACCGATGCCGGGCACATCGAACGCGCACTGAAGGCCAAGGCGACTCGCACCGGGCGCGTTTCGGCACGGATTCTCGATGACATGCTCGCCGGGATCATCCTGATCGATACCGATGGCGCGGCGGTGGGCAAATGTAATGGTCTGACGGTGCTGGAGGTCGGCGACTCGGCCTTCGGTGTGCCGGCGCGGATTTCGGCCACGGTGTATCCGGGTGGCAGCGGCATTGTCGACATCGAGCGCGAGGTCAACCTTGGCCAGCCAATTCACTCCAAAGGCGTGATGATCCTCACCGGGTATCTGGGCAGCCGTTACGCCCAGGAATTCCCGCTGGCGATCTCGGCGAGTATCGCGCTGGAACAGTCCTACGGTTACGTCGACGGCGACAGTGCGTCGCTGGGCGAGGCGTGCACGCTGATCTCGGCCTTGTCGAGAACACCGCTCAAGCAATGCTTTGCGATCACAGGCTCCATCAACCAGTTTGGTGAAGTGCAGGCCGTGGGCGGGGTCAACGAGAAAATCGAAGGCTTCTTCCGGCTCTGCGAAGCCCGCGGTTTGACCGGGGAGCAGGGGGCGATCATTCCCCACGCCAACGTTGCCACGTTGATGCTCGATGAGAAGGTGTTGTCGGCGGTGCGTGCGGGTCAATTCCACGTCTATGCGGTGCGCCAGGCCGATGAGGCGCTGAGTCTGCTGGTGGGCGAGCCGGCCGGAGCGCCGGACGAGAATGGCGCGTTTCCCGAGGGCAGCGTGAATGCGCGGGTGGTGGAACGCTTGCGGGTGATCGCTGAAATGATCAGCGAAGACGACCTCAAGGAGGCCGAGAAAGAAGCGGCGCTGGAGGCGTTGGTCGAAGCCAAACCGGCCTGACCCATCTGAGGATCACAACGATCCACTGTGGGAGCGAGCCTGCTCGCTCCCACATTTGTATCCGACGCACCCTGCAATGTGCCATCACTCTGGCGCCAATATTCACACAATGACCATTCGGCGCCTTCTGGTTTCGCTTGACGTACTGGTCAGACTTTTCTTCTATTCTCAGCTCAAGGATATCGACAGTAATCACTGGATCGAGACAGCCTTCCCGTGGGGGCTGAATACCGGATCTATCGAGGGTCGCCGCCATGTCGCGCAACCTCTGCCTTACCCGTCAATGTTTGGGTCTTGTGACCCGTATCGAATGTGCCATCCGCCCATTGGCGGGGGATACGGGCATGTGGACCTTGCTCTTTGCCGCCGGAATGGCCGGCGAACAACCTTCAGCCATCAAGGCACAGGGCCCGTTCCACGGTCCTTTCGTGGCTGAATCAATTCTCGACACGATTGTTGAGAGCCTGACTCTGCATGGCTACGAGCTGGCCGATGACCCGCAAATCTGGTGCCTGCACCTGCAAGCCCAGCTTCGGGAAATCAACGGTGGCCGGTGCCGCAATCTCGGTGGCTTCGAGTTCCGACCCGATCACTGAGCCGGCTATTGCCCGAGGTGCGTCAAGTCCGCTTGGGCCAGTTTGACTTCGAAGCCGTATTGCACGGTGGTGAGGTCGGTTCGCTGGTAAGTTTCCAGACGTGTTGGCTGGCCGTAGAAGTAATGCACGGCAAATAACGCAGGGCCTTCAGTGCTCGCGTCGTGGGTCACCGAAAGAATCTCTTTGAGGTAGTTTCCAGTGTCGTCCTTGGCAAAAAAACGCCAGTCCTGAGCTGGAAACAGCTTCAGATCAACCACCAATGCATTGCCTTTGAGTTCCAGGCCTTTGGGCAATGGGTGGGCGTTGAGCGATTGTTTGTCGACTATCGCCAAAAACAGCGGCATCGAGCCCACTGCATAGGCTGGCGTCTCCGGAAACAGGTTCAGGTCATAGGAGATAGTTCCGTGAAGCGGGTCGACCTGGTAAGCCTCTGGTGGCAGCTCGATGGGGCCATCGCGCTTGCCATTTCCGTCCGCTGTAAAAAAAGTGACCGGGCTATCGCCGGGACTGAACGAGGTGCCGAGCAGTTCATCGTTGAAGCTTCGGGGGTGATCGAATTCAATGCGTGCGGCACTCGGGTCGTCCACCGACTGGGTGACGGTGACGCTCTTCTTCAATTGTTCCTCGCCGAGTGTCGCGCCCTTGAGCCAGCGCGGGGCCTGATCGTCATACACCACGACGGGCAAGCTCAGTGGCTGGATGGTTTTTGCCGTGGTGTGCGGATCGAAGCGGCGCACCGGCAGGTTGAGGTCTTTGCGTGTCACCGTGACGGCTGAAAAGTCCAATACGCTGACGTCGAGGGTGTCGATCGAGCCGTTGAAATACACCTTGGTGTAATGATGATTCTGCTGCTTCTCGAAGTTGCGCTGTTCCTCATCGATCTGCTTTTCGAACGCCTCGCTCCAGGCCTTCTGTTGTTGCATCTTCGTCAGCTGTTGTTGATAGAAGGCTATTTGCGCGGCGGTTTCATTGATCGAACCCGAGCGCGACAGGAATTGTCCGGTGGAGTCCCTGGCCTGGACGATCAAGGGGTTCAATGGCGTATCGCCGACGTCGGGGGCGGGTGGTGCGCTGTTGTTGAATTCGATTTCAGCGTAGTTGTTGGTAAGGCGCAGCAAGGTGACACTGAGGTTGTCATCGGTGCGAGTCTGACCCACGTCCTTTTTCGTCAGCTTAAAGGTGTAGAGGCGGCGCGGCGCAATCACTTCCACCTTGCCCTGCAGGCTCACCGGTTGGGGCTGGTGCTTGATATCCACGTCCAGGCCTTCGATGAACGGATAGGTCACCGTCAAATCATCGGGGTTGCTCAGGTTGGAGCTCGAGGGGCTCAGCTGAATCCCAGGATCGGTTTCCGACCATTCCGGCTGAAACGCGATGACGCGCTTGTTGCTCAGGGTCACCGATTGCCATTCCAGGCCATGGGGAAAGAGGAATGACGCCGGGATGCTGAAATTGAAGGGGAACACCGGTTGCAAGTCGGTCAGGTAGTCGGAGCTCGAATCCTTGTGCAGCACGAACAGACCGTTGATGTAGGTATCGACCAGTGCCTGTGGCGTGGGGTAATGCTTGAGCGCGGCGAGGACGTCTTCGCCGTACTCGGTTTCGACCGGCTTGCTGTCGAGTTTCAGCTGCGCTCGTTCGAGCAGCAACAGTGAGCCGCCCAGTTCGGCCACGGCATCCTTGAGCTTGGGGTCCTGAATGGCATCCAGAGACTTTTCGAACTGCGCGGTCTTTTCCTCGAGGCTGACCTGGCGTTTCTCGTCACTTGGCGAGCAGGCACTCAACAGCAAAGCCAGGCAAATGCCGGCGCTCTTTAGAGGCAATCGCACATCCATTTCCAGTTTTCCTGTCCGATGTCGCTAAGCTTTCGATAGTCTGGACACTAGCAGAAAAACTTTGTAACACACGCGCAGGTAATGGATTTCCCAACGGTTTCCGGTTGCTTCTGAGGACAGACAGGCGGCTGGTATACTCGCGGCCATTTTCAACCCTACGTGCGAGATTCAATGGAACGCTTTATCGAAAATGCGATGTACGCCTCCCGCTGGCTGCTGGCGCCGATCTACTTCGGTCTGTCCCTGGGGCTGCTGGCACTGGCGCTGAAATTCTTCCAGGAAGTCTTCCACGTCATCCCCAATGTATTCTCGATGGCTGAGTCGGATCTGATCCTGGTGCTGCTGTCGTTGATCGACATGGCCCTGGTGGGCGGCCTGCTGGTGATGGTGATGATTTCCGGTTACGAGAACTTCGTCTCCCAACTGGACATCGACGACGACAAGGAAAAGCTCAACTGGTTGGGCACCATGGATTCGTCTTCGTTGAAGATGAAAGTGGCGGCCTCCATCGTGGCGATTTCCTCCATCCACTTGCTGCGGATTTTCATGGACGCCAAGAACGTCGATCCTGAGCATTTGAAATGGTACGTGATCATCCACATGACGTTTGTGGTATCGGCGTTTGCCATGGGGTATCTGGACAAGCTGACCAAGCACTGATTGCTGTCTTTTTGCAGGCTCAAGCCGCCCGTCTGTTGCGAAACAGACGGGCGGTGCCGTTTTTGACTTGTGCTTTGAGGTGCCGAGGCCTATCCATGTATTGATATTGGCTCGCCACTGCGTGAGGTGCCTCCATGAATGTTGAAGAGTTGCGTGCGTATGCCATCGCCGGAAAAATCGATGAGCTGAACCTGATTTCCATGGAGGGCGGGATCTATCTGCTGGAGGCTCGGATGCACGGTGCTGCGTATCCGTTGAGCGATACTCGCGGGCATATGTTTCATTTGCGCTCGGTCGAGCATGCACGTGATCTGATCAAGTCCTTCCCGGCCTTGCCATTCAATCTTGTGCACACCTCTGTTCATGACGAAATGTGCGGATTGAGCGCGGCGGAAGAAAGCCTTAAGTTGCCGATAGCCTTCCGTTCGTTCTGGGCGCACTGACGGCGCTCATCAGCATTGCCACATCTGTGCTAGTCTGCTGGCCCTTTTGGTTCCGGGCGCATCCGGGATGCGCTGTGCAAGCACGGCAAGTTCCGGGCCGTCCGCACAGCGGAGCAGTGTCATGTCCGAAGTAAATCTGTCCACCGACGAAACCCGCGTCAGCTACGGTATTGGCCGTCAGCTGGGCGATCAACTGCGCGACAACCCGCCACCGGGCGTTAACCTGGACGCGATCCTGGCTGGCCTGACTGACGCATTCGCCGGCAAGCCTAGCCGTGTGGGCCAGGAAGAAATGTCCGCAAGCTTCAAGGTGATCCGTGAAATCATGCAGGCCGAAGCAGCTGCAAAAGCTGAAGCGGCTGCTGGCGAAGGCCTGGCGTTCCTGGCTGAAAATGCCAAGCGCGATGGCATCACCACCCTGGCTTCCGGCCTGCAATTTGAAGTGCTGACTCAAGGTGAAGGCGCCAAGCCAACCCGAGAAGATCAAGTGCGCACCCACTACCACGGCACCCTGATCGATGGCACTGTGTTTGACAGCTCCTACGATCGTGGCCAACCAGCAGAATTCCCGGTTGGCGGCGTGATCCCTGGCTGGACCGAAGCCCTGCAACTGATGAACGCCGGTAGCAAATGGCGTCTGTACGTGCCGAGCGAACTGGCTTACGGCGCTCAAGGCGTTGGCGGCATTCCACCGCACAGCGTACTGGTATTCGACGTCGAGCTGCTCGACGTTCTGTAAGACCTGGCCCGATCTAACGTCGGGCTGATGTGGGAGCGACACACCGTCGCTCCCACAGTGTTTTACGGTTTCTCATAGTTCGATCTTATGGTTCAAATCGCTGGTCGGGCGCAACGCCCGGGCATAGCAAAACAGAAACAGATTACGCACCAGCTCCTTGAGCACCACTGGCTCGCTGGAACTCAAGCTGTTGACGTCCAGGTCACCCTGGTCCTGCAATTCGTTCAAGGCTTCCTCTTCAAGCACCGCACAGACTTCTCCGGTTTCCCGATGCAGGATCCTGAGGTAGGGGTGTGGACGGTCCAGCCAGGCATCGATCAAGTAAGTCATGAGTCTCATCTCCTTTAATGGGTTTCAATGAGAATAATTCTTATTCGTCGAATAGCAAGGGGCTATTGGCGATTTGTGATTTTTTCCGGGTAAAGGTTGCGTGAGGTCAAAACGGCTGGCGTTGGCTACTGCCAGGAATAGCTGGGCGAAGCGGGGGAGGGTGAAGCGCCATCCCACGCAGGGCGCGGGATGGAAGACAGCAATATCAGACTTTTCTGACGAACTCGGATTTGAGCTTCATCGGGCCAATGCCGTCGATCTTGCAGTCGATGTCGTGATCGCCGTCGCACAGGCGGATGTTCTTGACCTTGGTGCCGACCTTGACCACCAGCGACGTGCCCTTGACCTTGAGGTCCTTGATCACGGTGATGGTATCGCCGTCTTGCAGAACATTACCGACCGAATCTTTTTTCACGGAGTCATCGGACGCCGCTTCAGCTTCGCCGTTGGCGGACCATTCGTGGGCGCACTCCGGGCAGATCAACTGCGCACCGTCTTCATAGGTGTATTCGGAATTGCATTTCGGGCAGGGTGGCAACGTGCTCACTAAGGCTCCTTGGATTGAGGATCGCTAAAAGTCGCACATTATATAGGGTTTTAGGCGGGAGAGGGTTGGGCGCTGATAAACCTGTGGGAGCGAGCCTGCTCGCGATTGCTGTGCGTCTGCCAGCACAACAGTGTCGACTGGCAGATTGCAATCGCGAGCAGGCTCGCTCCCACAGGGTATTGCGGTGCAGTTAGTGCGTACGGGCGACCGCAAACTCACTCAACTCAACCAGCGCATCGCGGTATTCGCTGGCAGGCAGAGCGTCGAGGCACTTGATCGCACGGGCCACGTAATCACGAGCCAGAGTTGCGGTGTATTCCAGCGAGCCGGAAGCTTCAACGGCCTCGCGGATGCTTTCCAGGTCTTCGATCCCGCCTTTCTGGATCGCCTTGCGCACCAGTGCAGCCTGCTCCGGCGTGCCTTCGCGCATGGTGTAGATCAGCGGTAAAGTCGGTTTCCCTTCGGCCAGATCGTCACCGACGTTCTTGCCCAGGGTTTCTGCGTCGCCTTTGTAGTCCAGCAAGTCGTCGACCAGTTGGAAAGCCACGCCCAGATGATCGCCGAACGTACGCAGTGCTTCGGCCTGTTCCGCCGTGGCTTCGCACAGGGCTGCGGCGCTGTGGGTCGACGCCTCGAAGAGCATCGCGGTCTTGCCGCGGATGACTTCCATGTAGGTTTCTTCCGTGGTGCTGGCGTCACGAACCTTCGACAGCTGCAACACCTCGCCTTCAGCGATGATGCGCGTGGCTTGCGAAAGGATCTTCATCACTGGCATGGAGCCCAGCTCGACCATCATTTCGAAGGAGCGCGAGTACAGGAAGTCGCCGACCAGTACGCTGGGAGCGTTGCCCCACATGGCGTTGGCGGTCGAGCGGCCACGGCGCATGCCCGACATGTCGACCACGTCGTCGTGCAGCAGGGTGGCGGTGTGCAGAAACTCAATGGTTGCGGCCAGCAGGCGTAAGTCATCGCCTTCGCGACCCAGGGCCTTGCCACACAGCAACACTAATAATGGGCGCAGGCGTTTACCGCCGGCCGAGGTGATGTAATCGCCGATTTTCGATACCAGCGGCACGCGTGAAGTCAGCTGCTTCTTGATGATGCCGTCGACGGCGCTAAAATCGTCCGCCACCGCGCGGTAGAAAGCTTGGGGTTGCATCAGCGACAGTTGCTCCAGAAGGGTTGCGCGGCATGCTAGGACCCACGTCGGCGGGTGTCAAGGCGCGATGGACGGCCTCTTGCATCGTCTTGGCAGCTTGCGTACAATCGCGCACCCTGAACTTCCTGGGCAGCACCTGCCTTACGCAATTGCAAACAGGCCTTCCAGCCTTATGCAGCCATGCCAGCCAATACCTCTTCTTATAAAGAGCTGGGTGAGCAGGATTATCGGAGAAATACCATGTCGTACGCAGTAATTGTTACTGGTGGCAAGCAATACAAGGTCGCCCCAGGTGAATACCTGAAGATCGAAAAACTGGAAATCGCTACTGGCGAATCCGTTACTTTTGATCGCGTTCTGTTGGTCGCCAATGGCGATGACGTGAACATCGGCGCTCCAGTTGTTGCCGGCGCTACCGTTGTGGCTGAAGTGATCTCCCAAGGTCGTCACGATAAAGTCCGCATCATCAAGTTCCGTCGTCGTAAGCACCACATGAAGCGTATGGGCCACCGCCAGTGGTACACCGAGATCAAAATCACCGGTATTCAGGCTTAATTTCAGCCTAATTCCTCACTAGGAGAATTGACTCATGGCACACAAAAAAGCTGGTGGTAGTACCCGTAACGGTCGCGACTCAGAAGCCAAACGCCTTGGCGTGAAGATGTATGGCGGCCAGGTTATCATTCCGGGCAACATCATCGTGCGTCAGCGCGGCACCCAATTCCACGCCGGTTACGGTGTTGGCATGGGTAAAGATCACACTCTGTTCGCTAAAATCGACGGCGTGATCAAGTTCGAAGTAAAAGGCGCCTTCGGTCGTCGTTACGTAAGCATTGTCCCGAAGACTGAAGTCGTCGCGGCATAATTACGTGGTTGCTGGAAAAGCCCTGTCTTGCGACGGGGCTTTTTCGTTTGTGGGGTGAGTCTCTTGCAAAGCTGTTTGTAATGGGCTCCAGCGCTGGATTCGCGGTCGTTGATTGAGGTCGCTGCGCTCATTTTTGCAAGAGTCTTATGTCTAGATTTTTTCGGCTCGTCCGTATGGCGAGAGGCGTTTTGTTATGAAGTTTGTTGATGAAGTATCGATTCGAGTAAAGGCCGGTGACGGCGGCAACGGTTGCATGAGCTTCCGTCGCGAAAAGTTTATCGAAAACGGCGGCCCGAACGGCGGTGATGGTGGTGATGGCGGCTCGGTCTACATGCTCGCCGACGAAAACCTCAACACCCTGGTGGACTACCGTTACACCCGGCACTTCGATGCCGAGCGCGGTTCCAACGGCGGCAGCACTGACTGCACCGGCAAGAAAGGTGAGGAGCTGGTACTGCGTGTACCGGTCGGCACTACCGTTATCGATGCGGCCACCCAGGAAGTCATTGGTGACCTGACCAAGGCTGGCCAGAAATTGTTGGTGGCTCACGGTGGCTGGCACGGCCTGGGCAACACGCGCTTCAAATCCAGTACCAACCGGGCTCCGCGTCAAACCACTCCGGGCAAGCCGGGTGAGGCGCGTGATCTCAAGCTGGAAATGAAAGTGTTGGCTGACGTTGGCTTGTTGGGTCTGCCCAACGCTGGCAAAAGTACCTTCATTCGTTCGGTATCGGCCGCCAAGCCGAAAGTCGCTGACTATCCGTTCACCACGCTGGTGCCAAACCTGGGTGTGGTCAGTGTCGATCGCTGGAAAAGCTTCGTGGTCGCGGACATTCCGGGGCTGATCGAAGGCGCTTCCGATGGCGCAGGCCTGGGGATTCGTTTCCTCAAGCACTTGTCGCGTACCCGTTTGCTGCTGCACCTCGTGGACATGGCGCCGCTGGATGATGCCAGCGCTCCGGATGCCGCTGAAGTGATCGTCAGTGAGCTGACCAAGTTCAGCCCGTCCCTGGCAGAGCGTGATCGCTGGCTGGTGCTGAACAAATGCGACCAGATCCTTGAAGAAGAGCACGACGCTCGCGTCAAGGAAATCGTCGACCGCCTGGAGTGGACTGGTCCTGTCTACGTGATTTCGGCCATCTCCAAGCTTGGTACCGAACGTCTGTGTCACGACATCATGCGTTACATGGAAGACCGTGCTGATCGTCTGGCTAACGACCCGGCCTACAAGGAAGAGCTGGCCGAACTCGATCAGCGCATCGAAGACGAAGCCCGTGCTCAGCTGCAGGCGCTGGATGATCAGCGTGCCCTGCGTCGCAGCGGCGTGAAGTCGGTCCATGACATCGGCGACGATGATTGGGACGAAGAAGATGTGGATGATGAAGACGGTCCGGAAATCATTTACGTGCGTGACTGATTCGTTGCGATAAACTTAAACGCCGCTTACTAGAGCGGCGTTTTAGTATCTGGAAATCGATTGTTGGTCACAAATAACCACGAATAACGTTACGGGCAGTGCTACGTCGCGCTGTCCTCAAGCTAAGGTTGAAGATGATGCGGAGCAAGGTGACAGGTGCGCAGCGTTGGGTCGTGAAAATCGGCAGCGCTTTGCTGACGGCGGACGGCAAGGGCCTGGATCGCGCGGCAATGGGTGTCTGGGTCGAGCAGATGGTTGCTTTGCATGAAGCTGGCGTCGAGCTGGTGCTGGTGTCCTCCGGGGCTGTGGCGGCGGGTATGAGTCGCCTGGGCTGGACGGTGCGACCCAGTGCGATGCATGAACTGCAGGCCGCTGCCGCCATCGGTCAGATGGGGTTGGTGCAGGCCTGGGAGTCGAGCTTCGCCGAGCATGGCCGGCACACTGCGCAGATTCTCCTGACGCACGATGACTTGTCTGATCGCAAACGCTACCTGAATGCGCGCAGTACGCTGCGAGCATTGGTCGAGCTGAAAGTGATCCCGGTCATCAACGAAAACGACACTGTGGTCACCGACGAGATCCGTTTCGGCGACAACGACACCTTGGCGGCGCTGGTGGCGAACCTGGTTGAGGCTGATCTGCTGGTCATTCTCACCGATCGCGATGGCATGTTCGATGCTGACCCTCGCAACAACCCCAACGCAAACCTGATTTACGAAGCGCGCGCTGATGATCCGGCGCTGGATGCCGTCGCGGGCGGCACCGGTGGTGCATTGGGTCGTGGCGGTATGCAGACCAAGTTGCGCGCTGCGCGTCTGGCGGCGCGTTCCGGTGCGCACACCATCATCGTGGGCGGGCGCATTGATCGCGTGCTGGATCGCCTGAAGGCGGGCGAGCGCATCGGTACCTTGTTGTCGCCGGAGCGCGGCATGTTGGCGGCGCGCAAGCAATGGCTGGCCGGGCATCTGCAGACTCGCGGCACCCTGGTGCTGGATGCGGGTGCGGTGACAGCGTTGTCCAAGGGCAACAAAAGTCTGCTGCCGGTGGGGGTCAAGCTGGTCCAGGGTAGTTTTCGGCGTGGTGAAATGGTCGTTTGTGTGGCCCCGGATGGTCGGGAGATTGCTCGCGGCCTGGCCAACTACAGTGCGCTTGAAGCACAAAAAATCATCGGTCAGTCGTCTGAGGCGATTGTCGGTCTGTTGGGTTACATGGCTGAGCCGGAACTGGTTCACCGCGATAACCTGATTCTGGTCTGAAGGAATACCTGAATGCGCATGGCAAAAGGATTATTGGGTCTGCTGTTGGCGATGCCGCTGCTGGCGTCGGCCGAGGAAATTGGCCAGGTGTCGACGGTGTTCAAATTCGTCGGCCCGAATGACCGTATCGTCGTCGAGGCGTTTGATGATCCCAAGGTAGACGGCGTGACCTGCTACCTGTCGCGAGCCAAGACGGGCGGCGTGAAGGGCGGTTTGGGATTGGCTGAAGATCGTGCAGAGGCGTCTATCGCGTGCCGCCAAGTCGGTCCGATCAGTTTCAAGGGCGAGCTCAAGGATGGTGACGAGGTGTTCAAGGAGCGCACATCGCTGGTGTTCAAGACCATGCAGGTAGTGCGGTTCCTCGACAAGAAGCGCAATACGCTGGTGTACCTGGTTTATAGCGATCGCCTGATCGAAGGCAGTCCGCAGAATGCGGTGACGGCCATCCCGATCCTGCCGTGGACACACGCTCAGTAGCCTAGCGAAGATCCAAATTGTGGGAGCGGGCTTGCTCGCGAATGCGGTGTGTCAGGTGATTTGATGTTGGCTGACACGCCGCATTCGCGAGCAGGCCCGCTCCCACATTTTTTTGTGCGACGATTTATTAAATCGCAGGCAATAAAAAACCGACCCTAGGGTCGGTTTTTTAACAAGCTTATCGCTTATGCGGCAACAGCAAGGTTCAGAGCCTTGACGTGACCGTTCAGGCGGCTCTTATGACGAGCTGCCTTGTTCTTGTGGATGATGCCTTTATCGGCCATACGGTCGATAACTGGCACAGCCAGAACGTAAGCTGCTTGAGCTTTTTCAGCGTCTTTTGCGTCGATGGCTTTAACTACATTCTTGATGTAGGTACGAACCATGGAACGCAGGCTGGCGTTGTGGCTGCGACGCTTCTCAGCCTGTTTTGCACGTTTTTTGGCGGAAGGTGTGTTGGCCACCGTCGAGCTCCTCGAAAGACTTTTTAGGAAATAGCAAACAAAATAGGCCGCGAATCATGCCGATGAGTTGATGTCTTGTCAAGGGCGGTTGAGACGTTCCGCTAAGTGGTAGGTATAAAGAGGCGGGATATTTATTTCCGGCGCTTGACCTGTAAACTCGCGAGCTTTGGCTCTGTGCTGCTGCGGCGCGGAGTATCGCATAAGTAGGCGCTTTGTTCGCCTGCTGTTTATCGACAGGCACAAACTCTTTCAATGAATCTGCTCAAATCGTTGGCCGCCGTCAGCTCTATCACGATGCTTTCCCGGGTTCTGGGGTTCGTTCGTGACACTCTCATCGCGCGCACATTTGGCGCCGGAATGGCGACTGACGCCTTCTTCATCGCCTTCAAACTGCCCAATCTGCTGCGGCGAATCTTTGCCGAAGGGGCATTTTCCCAGGCATTTGTGCCGATTCTTGCCGAATACAAAAGCCAAAAGGGCGAAGAGGCGACGCGAACCTTCATTGCTTACGTCAGCGGCCTGCTGACATTGGTGCTGGCCCTGGTCACCGCGCTGGGCATACTTGCCGCGCCGTGGGTTATCTGGGCCACGGCGCCGGGTTTCACCGATACCCCGGAAAAATTCGAGCTGACCTCCAACCTGTTGCGGGTGACCTTCCCTTATATATTGCTGATTTCCCTGTCCTCTTTGGCGGGCGCGATCCTCAATACGTACAACCGCTTTTCCGTGCCGGCCTTCGTGCCGACCCTGCTCAACGTCAGCATGATTGTCTTTTCGGTGTTTCTGACGCCGTATTTCGATCCGCCGGTGATGGCGCTGGGCTGGGCGGTACTGGTGGGTGGGCTGGCGCAATTGCTCTATCAGCTGCCACACCTGAAAAAGATCGGCATGCTCGTACTTCCGCGTCTGAATCTGCGTGACACTGGCGTCTGGCGCGTCATGAAGCAGATGTTGCCGGCGATTCTCGGCGTCTCCGTGAGTCAGATTTCGCTGATCATCAACACGATTTTCGCCTCGTTCCTGGTCGCAGGCTCCGTGTCGTGGATGTATTACGCCGACCGCTTGATGGAATTGCCGTCCGGTGTGCTGGGCGTCGCGCTCGGAACGATTCTGCTGCCGACCCTGGCCAAGACCTACGCCAGCAAGGATCGCCACGAGTACTCGCGCATTCTCGATTGGGGCCTGCGCCTGTGCTTCGTGCTGGTGCTGCCATGTTCGCTGGCGCTAGGGATCCTGGCCGAGCCGCTGACGGTTTCGCTGTTCCAGTACGGCCAGTTCAGTGCGTTTGACGCGTCCATGACTCAGCGGGCGTTGATTGCCTATTCTGTTGGTCTGCTCGGGATTATTGTGATCAAGGTGCTGGCGCCGGGCTTTTATGCGCAACAAAACATCCGGACCCCGGTAAAAATCGCGATTTTTACCCTGGTCGTTACACAGTTGTTCAACCTGGTGCTGATCGGCCCGCTGGCTCACGCCGGTCTGGCCCTGGCGATCAGCGTCGGTGCCTGCATCAATGCCGGGCTATTGTTCTATCAATTGCGCAAACAGCAGATGTATCAGCCGCAGCCGGGCTGGGCGAAGTTTGGCCTTAAACTGGTGATTGCCGTATTGGTCATGTCTGCGGTGCTACTGGTCGGGATGCACTTTATGCCCGCCTGGGATCAGGGGCAGATGCTGCAGCGGTTCCTGCGCCTGGGCGCATTGGTCACGGCCGGTGTCGTCAGTTATTTTGGCATGCTGCTGTTGATGGGCTTCCGTTTGCGCGACTTCAATCGCAAGGCACTGAGCTGAGGCTTTTGCCTCGATAAACATGGGCGAACCGGCAGTTTTGTCGGCTCGATTACTTTGGGTTACGGTGTTGCCTGTCGTCGGCCGCCGGGTGTGGTTATAATCGACCACTTTATGAGCAAGAAGCGCGTTATGCAGCTGGTTCGAGGCCTCCACAATCTGCGCCCCCAGCATCGGGGCTGTGTCGCCACTATTGGCAACTTTGACGGTGTTCACCGTGGCCACCAGGCTATCCTGGCGCGACTGCGTGAACGCGCCATCGAGTTGGGTGTGCCCAGCTGCGTGGTGATTTTCGAGCCACAGCCACGGGAATTCTTTGCCCCGGACACGGCGCCGGCCCGTCTGGCCCGGCTGCGGGACAAACTTCAGCTGCTGGCCGAGGAAGGCGTCGACCGCGTTCTGTGCCTGGCCTTCAATCAGCGCCTGAGCAAGCTGAGCGCCAATGAGTTCGTCGATACCATTCTGGTCGACGGCCTGGGCGTGCAGCACCTGGAGGTCGGTGACGACTTCCGGTTTGGTTGTGACCGCGTCGGGGATTTCGATTTCCTGCAGCACGCCGGTGTTCTTCAGGGTTTTACCGTTGAAGCGGCGCAGACCGTCGAGCTGGACGGTATTCGCGTCAGCAGCACTCAGGTCCGCAATGCCCTGGCCGCTGCCGATTTTGCCTTGGCCGAGCGGCTGCTCGGGCGTCCGTTCCGGATTGCCGGGCGCGTGTTGCATGGCCAGAAGCTGGCGCGTCAGTTGGGTACGCCGACTGCCAACATTCAACTCAAGCGTCGTCGCGTGCCACTGACCGGGGTTTACCTGGTCAATGTCGACATCGACGGCAAGACCTGGCCAGGCGTTGCCAATATTGGCGTGCGGCCAACTGTTCAAGGTGATGGCAAAGCCCACCTTGAAGTGCATCTTTTAGATTTTGCCGGCGATCTGTATGACCGGCGTTTGACGGTGGTTTTCCACCACAAGCTGCGTGAAGAGCAGCGTTTCGCCTCTCTGGAGGCGCTTAAGACGGCGATCAATGCGGATGTTGCCGCCGCCCGTGCCCTGTCGCACCTAGCGCCAATCGCTAATGAAGAGCCTTAAATGACCGACTATAAAGCCACGCTAAACCTTCCGGACACCGCCTTCCCAATGAAGGCCGGCCTGCCTCAGCGCGAACCGCAGATTCTGCAGCGCTGGGACAGCATTGGCCTGTACGGTAAGTTGCGCGAGATTGGCAAGGATCGTCCGAAGTTCGTACTGCACGACGGTCCTCCGTACGCCAACGGCACGATTCACATCGGTCATGCGCTGAACAAGATTCTCAAGGACATGATCATCCGTTCGAAAACCCTGTCGGGTTTCGACGCGCCTTATGTTCCGGGCTGGGACTGCCACGGCCTGCCGATCGAACACAAAGTTGAAGTGACCCACGGTAAAAACCTGGGCGCGGACAAGACCCGCGAACTGTGCCGTGCCTACGCCACCGAGCAGATCGAAGGCCAGAAATCCGAATTCATCCGTCTGGGCGTGTTGGGCGACTTCGCCAACCCGTACAAGACCATGGACTTCAAAAACGAGGCCGGTGAAATCCGCGCCCTGGCTGAAATCGTCAAGGGCGGTTTCGTGTTCAAGGGCCTCAAGCCTGTGAACTGGTGCTTCGACTGCGGTTCGGCCCTGGCTGAAGCGGAAGTCGAGTACGAAAACAAAAAGTCCTCGACCATCGACGTAGCGTTCCCGATTGCCGATGAGGCCGAACTGGCTGCCGCTTTCGGTCTGGCGTCGTTGGCCAAACCGGCTTCGATCGTGATCTGGACCACCACCCCGTGGACCATTCCGGCCAACCAGGCGCTGAACGTCCACCCGGAATTCAACTACGCCCTGGTCGATGTCGGCGACAAGCTGCTGATACTGGCTGAAGAGCTGGTCGAGTCGTGCCTGGCCCGTTACAGCCTGGAAGGCTCGGTCATCGCGACCACTACCGGTAAAGCGCTGGAGCTGATCAACTTCCGTCACCCGTTCTACGATCGCCTGTCGCCAGTTTACCTGGCCGAGTACGTTGAACTGGGCGCGGGTACAGGTGTGGTTCACTCCTCGCCAGCGTACGGCGTGGACGACTTCGTGACCTGCAAGAAGTACGGCATGGTCAACGACGACATCATTAATCCGGTGCAAAGCAACGGCGTTTACGTGCCATCGCTGGAGTTCTTCGGCGGCCAGTTCATCTGGAAAGCCAACCCGGCCATCGTCGACAAACTGACCGAAGTCGGTGCGTTGCTGCACACCAGCATCATCGAACACAGCTACATGCATTGCTGGCGTCACAAGACTCCGTTGATCTACCGCGCCACCGCGCAGTGGTTCATCGGCATGGACAAAGAACCTGTGACCGGCGACACCCTGCGCAAGCGGGCGATCAAAGCCATCGAAGAGACCAAGTTCGTTCCGGCCTGGGGCCAGGCGCGCCTGCACTCGATGATCGCCAACCGTCCGGACTGGTGTATCTCCCGCCAGCGCAACTGGGGCGTGCCGATCCCGTTCTTCCTGAACAAGGAAAGCGGCGAACTGCACCCGCGTACCGCTGAACTGATGGAAGAAGTGGCCAAGCGCGTCGAAGTCGAAGGCATCGAAGCCTGGTTCAAGATGGACGCCGCCGAGTTGCTCGGTGATGAGGCGCCGCAATACGACAAGATCAGCGACACCCTGGACGTCTGGTTCGATTCGGGCACCACGCACTGGCACGTCCTGCGCGGTTCGCACCCGATGGGCCACGAGACCGGTCCACGTGCCGACCTGTACCTGGAAGGCTCGGATCAACACCGCGGCTGGTTCCATTCGTCGCTGCTGACCGGTTGCGCCATCGACAACCACGCGCCGTACCGCGAGCTGCTGACCCACGGCTTCACCGTCGATGAGTCCGGCCGCAAAATGTCCAAGTCCCTGGGCAACGTGATCGCGCCGCAAAAGGTCAACGACACCCTGGGCGCCGACATCATGCGTCTGTGGGTTGCATCGACCGATTACTCGGGCGAAATGGCCGTTTCCGAGCAGATTCTGCAGCGCAGCGCGGACGCCTACCGGCGTATCCGTAACACCGCACGTTTCCTGCTTTCGAACCTGACCGGTTTCAACCCGGCCACCGACATCCTGCCCGCCGAAGAAATGCTGGCGCTGGACCGTTGGGCCGTGGACCGTACCCTGCTGCTGCAACGCGAGTTGCAAGAGCATTACGGCGAGTACCGCTTCTGGAACGTCTACTCCAAGATCCACAACTTCTGCGTGCAGGAGTTGGGTGGTTTCTACCTCGACATCATCAAGGACCGTCAGTACACCACTGGCGCCAACAGCAAGGCTCGCCGCTCGGCGCAAACCGCGCTGTACCACATCTCTGAAGCGCTGGTGCGCTGGATCGCTCCGATCCTTGCGTTCACCGCCGACGAACTGTGGGAATACCTGCCGGGCGAGCGTAACGAATCGGTCATGCTCAACACTTGGTACGAAGGCCTGAGCGAACTGCCGGCAGACGTCGAACTGGGCCGCGCCTATTGGGAGCGGATCATGGAAGTCAAGGTAGCGGTCAACAAGGAAATGGAAATCCAGCGCGCGGCCAAGGCCGTCGGTGGCAACCTGCAAGCCGAAGTGACGCTGTTCGCCGAAGAGGCGCTGAGCGCCGACCTGGCCAAGTTGAGCAACGAACTGCGCTTCGTGCTGATCACCTCGACCGCCACGGTTGCACCGTTCGTGCAGGCGCCGGCCGATGCCGTGGTCACCGAAGTCAGCGGTTTGAAACTGCAAGTGGTCAAGTCGAGCCACGCCAAGTGCGCCCGTTGCTGGCACTGCCGCGAGGACGTCGGCGTGAACCCGGAGCATCCGGAAATCTGCGGTCGTTGCGTCGACAACATCAGCGGCGCTGGCGAGGTTCGTCACTATGCCTAATGCGGCTGGCCGTTTCGGACGGCTGAGCTGGCTCTGGTTGAGTTTGCTGGTCCTGGTCATCGACCAGGCCAGCAAGTTCTACTTCGAAGGCAAGCTCGAGATGTACCAGCAAATCGTGGTGATCCCCGATTTGTTCAGTTGGACCCTGGCCTATAACACCGGCGCGGCGTTCAGCTTCCTGGCCGACAGCTCCGGCTGGCAGCGCTGGTTGTTCGCCCTGATTGCCGTCGTGGTCAGTGCGGTGCTGGTGGTGTGGCTCAAGCGCCTGGGGCGCAACGAAACCTGGCTGGCGATTGCGCTGGCCCTGGTACTCGGTGGCGCGCTGGGCAATCTGTATGACCGCATTGCCCTGGGCCATGTGATCGACTTCATTCTGGTGCATTGGCAGAACCGCTGGTATTTCCCGGCGTTCAACTTTGCCGACAGTGCAATTACTGTCGGTGCCGTGATGCTGGCGCTGGATATGTTCAAAAGTAAGAAGACCGGAGAAGCCGTTCATGACTGAACAGGTATTGGCTGAGCAACGCATCCGCCAGAACACGGAAGTCACCTTGCACTTTGCACTGCGCCTGGAGAATGGCGACACCGTCGACAGCACCTTCGACAAAGCCCCGGCGACCTTCAAGGTCGGTGACGGCAACCTGTTGCCAGGTTTCGAAGCCGCGCTGTTCGGCTTCAAGGCGGGCGACAAGCGTACTCTGACGATTCTGCCGGAAAACGCGTTCGGCCAGCCCAACCCGCAGAACGTGCAGATCATTCCTCGTTCGCAGTTCAAGGACATGGAACTGTCGCCCGGTTTGCTGGTGATCTTCAACGATGCGGCGAATACCGAACTGCCCGGTGTGGTGAAGGAATTCGATGACGAGCAAGTGACCATCGACTTCAACCATCCGCTGGCCGGTAAAACCTTGACCTTTGACGTCGAGATCATCAGCGTAAAATCGCTGTAACTGACCGAACATGGTCAACTGTGGGAGCAGGCTCGCTCCCACAGTCGGTTTTTCACTGTTTTTGCTATTTCTTGCGCGCAAGACACGAGGCACAGCATGCAAATCAAACTCGCCAACCCCCGTGGCTTTTGCGCCGGTGTGGACCGCGCGATCGAAATCGTCAACCGCGCCCTGGAAGTCTTCGGGCCGCCGATCTATGTGCGTCATGAAGTGGTCCACAACAAATTCGTCGTCGAAGACCTGCGTGCGCGCGGGGCGATCTTCGTCGAAGAGCTGGATCAGGTGCCGGACGATGTCATCGTTATCTTCAGTGCCCACGGCGTTTCCCAGGCCGTACGTACCGAAGCAGCCGGCCGTGGATTGAAAGTATTCGATGCGACATGCCCGCTGGTAACCAAGGTGCACATCGAAGTTGCGCGCTACAGCCGCGACGGCCGTGAATGCATCCTCATCGGCCACGCCGGTCATCCGGAAGTCGAAGGCACCATGGGCCAGTACGATGGCAGCAATGGTGGTGCGATCTATCTGGTTGAAGACGAGAAAGACGTCGCCTCGTTGCAGGTCAACAACCCGGAAAAACTGGCGTTTGTGACCCAGACCACCCTGTCCATGGACGACACCAGCCGCGTGATCGACGCGCTGCGTACGCGCTTCCCGGCGATCGGTGGCCCGCGTAAGGACGACATCTGCTATGCCACGCAAAACCGCCAGGATGCGGTCAAACAACTGGCCGACGAGTGCGACGTGGTACTGGTGGTCGGCAGCCCGAACAGCTCCAACTCCAACCGCTTGCGTGAACTCGCCGAGCGCATGGCTACCCCGGCCTATCTGATCGACGGTGCCGAAGACTTGCAAAAGAGCTGGTTCGAAGGTGTCGAGCGCATCGGCATTACCGCCGGCGCCTCTGCGCCGGAAGTTCTGGTGCGTGGTGTGATCCAGCAGTTGCAGGCCTGGGGTGCAACCGGTGCCGATGAGCTGGCTGGTCGCGAGGAGAACATTACGTTCTCCATGCCTAAAGAGTTACGGGTCCGCTCGCTGCTCTGAGTTTTATCCTCGTTCGCATAACGCCTGTGCAGTCTGTTTGCTGCGCAGGCTGACGCGACCACTCGAGGCCAGCACCACCTGGTACTGACTTACCGGTTCGCGGGCTGCGCAAACGTGCAGCGTTCCCGATTGAAATCCACCGTACAGCGGTTCTCCCAGATGACTGAAGCGTACGGAAGTCTGGACATGCTGATTGCCGAAGATCGACACCCGAGTGCTGCTCTGGTGCTCTACCAGCAGCGGATTGCTGCTGTCCTCCTGGCCTCTGCCGCTAACATCCACAATGATCCGCCAACCCTGACCCCAGTCGTCGTTTATTCCGTGGATGATGACGGTCTGATTACGCGTGATCGCTGCGCTTCTGGCGTTGCGAATACCACTGGCGAGAGACTTCGCCGCCTCCTCGCGATGGTTCGCTTGCGTAAGCGCTGCAAACGCCGGACTGACCAATAGCAGAACAATCCCGACAATCGTCAGTCCCATAAGCAGTTCGATCAGGCTGAAGCCTCGCTGATGCATGACATCTCCCTCCATGGAGTGCGGCAGCCCGCGCATTCCCTGCGCGAGTAATGGCAAATCAACCGTACGCCTGCCGGTCGAATGTTCTAGCGTGTAGAAGCAGGTATAGCCGACGGCAACGGAGGGCACTGATGGATCTTCGTACAAAAGGTTTCACGCTGATCGAACTGCTGGTCTCGCTCGCGGTTTTTCTGATTCTGATCACGCTGGCCGTGCCAATGTTTACCCGGTCGGTGCAAAACACCAGGGCCGACACTGAAGTCGGTGATCTGCAACGCGGACTCAATTTCGCACGGCTTGAAGCTATCGACCGGGGCATTACCACCCGTTTGCGCCCCACGGCCGGTGGCAGCGTCTGGACCGGTGAGTTGACCGTCTACGACGGTACTGGCACGCCGGCCAATGTGTTGCGGGTTGTTCCTGCGATGAGCAGCGGCGCGACTCTGACGCTAACCTCAGGAGTGACCGCTATCGATTTCAACAATCTGGGCGGTTTATCCGCGCCATCCACACCCGTGGTGATCAGCTATGTGCTGGGGGCGCAAAGCAGGACGCTGAATGTGTGTTTGAACGGACGAATTCTATTGGGTGGAAGTTGCGGATGAGGGAGCGGAGCCAGCATGCACAGGGAGGCATGACGCTGATCGAAGTCTTGGTCGCGTTGGTGATTCTGACCGTGGGGTTGTTAGGTGCGGCGGCGATTCAGCTCAACGCGCTGAAGTACACCGACAGCTCACGGATGACCAGCCAGGCGAGTTTTATCGCCTACGACATCATGGACCGTATCCGTGCCAACTCCGGCGCCGATTACACCGTGACGCCACCGACGTCGGGCAACCTGAGCGTCGCCCGGGACCAGGACCTTTACGATTTCACCACCAACATCGTTAATTTCGGCGGCGCCACTGCTACCGGCACCATTACGTTGAACCAGCGCGTGTACACCATCACCATCACGTGGGATGACTCGCGTGCGGACAATATAGCCAACTCGCGTCGCAGCTTTGTCCTGACCAGTCGTGCCACCGTCGATCCGGTGGCGACACCATGAGCCGCTCCAGCCGAGGTTTTGGACTGATCGAGTTGTTGATCGCCCTCGCATTGAGCCTGATCGTGGTCCTGGGCGTGGCGCAGATTTTCATCGCTGCCAAGAACACTTACGTCAGCCAGAACACCGCCGCCGCCATGCAGGAAGATGCACGGTTCGTGCTGAGCAAGCTGACTCAGGAAATCCGTATGGTGGGAATGTTTGGCTGCCTGGGTGCGATCACTGACTCCAGCACTGCCGGGGACTTCAATGCCAGTCAGCTCGCGCCGATCAGTTGGGACAACGCCAACCTCAAGCTGACCCTGGTAACAGCCGATGTCGGCGCTAACGGCGGGGCGCCGACCTGGACGGTGGTCTCCGACTGTCGAAACACGGCAACTGCCTACACCGGGCTGCGCGTGCCGGCGTCGGGTTTTCTGGCGTTTCCGATTCGACGGCAGATCTACAGCTTCAGCAACAACAAAATAATGATGGGATCAGGCACGGGCACGCCGACCCAGTTCGTGTTGGTGGACAATGTCAGTGCCTTCAGCGTGAGCTTCGGTCTCGCCAGTTCAGCCACGGATGTGGCCGCTTCCAGTTACAGCAGCAATCCGTCCGACCCTGCACGAATTCGCAGCGTACGCCTGAGCCTGACCCTCACCGACCCGAACAGTCGGGTGCGCGACCAGACATTCAACGTGGTTGCCGCCTTGCGCAACAGGTTGCCATGAGGGTGACCGGCATGACTTCTCACACACAACGCGGCATGGCGCTGCTGGTCAGCCTGGTGTTTCTGCTGTTGCTGACATTGATTGGGCTTTCGTCGATGCAAAACGCGACGCTGCAGGAAAAAATGGCCGGCAGCGTGGGTCTGCGCAACCAGTCATTCCAGGGAGCGGAAGCGGCTCTGCGGGTCGGGGAGAGCGCAGTGCAACTGGACACTTACTCTTTGCCGGTTTGCAGTGGCACCACTCAATGCGCGCCCCCGGCCGAGTCGACAACGGTTTCCGCAGCAGGGCTCAATTCCACCTCCGGGGTGACATGGATTGCTTCCGGCCAGGGCTTTTATGGTGTGCAGAACATCGGCACCACGCTCACCGCCGTCAATGTGCCGAGCAATACCTCGGCGACGCTTTACCGGGTGACCGCCGTCGGCATCGCGGGCAGCTCGCGCAGCGTCGTGGAGAGTATTTATGCGAAGTATTAAAAAGCGCGGAGGGCTGTGGCAGCTGTTTTTCGGCGCGGTACTGGGACTGTACCTGTCGGCTCCGGCCTACGCCTTCACGCCTTCTGACTCGCCGCTGTTAAGTGCGGCGGCGGTGGTACCCAACGTGATGTTGCTGATCGACGATTCGGGCAGCATGAACAGCATCATTTATGCCGCCGGGTTTGATCCGACGGTCACCGGGCGAACGCCCGCCAGACAATGCAATTACTTCTTTGGACAGTGTTATAGCGGAACCGACATCGTCGGGGATTCGATCTTCCTTTCCAGCCTGCCGCAGTCCGGGTGTTCCGGGGGCGCCTACGCGTTTTACAACAACAGCCCGGCGCCTTTGTGCCTGAAGCTCCCGGACCCGGTCGGCAATGAAAATACCCGCTATACCGACGATTATCTGTCGTACCTGGTGGGCCTTGCCAACGGCAGCAACCGGGACTTCACCAACGGCTCGATCCCCAACGATTACCGCATAAACGTGGCGCGAAACGTGTCCACGACATTGGTTACCAGTAATCGCGCACTGCGCATCGGCCTTGCAACCTTCAATCCGGCCACCAGCAATAACCCCGGCAATGGCGGCTTCATCGCCCGATCAATCAGTGACCTGTCGCCGGTGAGCGGCAGCGTTACCCAGTCACAGGCCGATAACAACTACAGCAACCTGATCTCCTCCATTAACGGATTGAGTGCGGTGGCCAACACGCCACTGGCGGAAACCTACTACGAAATCACCCGGTATTTTCGTGGGATGGCGCCGTACTACAACTCCACACCGACGACTTACACCAGCCCGATTCAATACCGTTGCCAGAAGAACTACGGGGTGGTCATCACTGATGGCTTGCCGACGTATGACCGGACTTTTCCCAGCAATGATCCGCTGGGGCTGACCCGGCTTCCGAACTGGGACGGTGTGAACAATGACGGCAACAACCTCAACGGTGACGGTGAAGGCGATACGTTGTATCTGGACGATATCGCCAAGTTCGCCTTCGACATCGATATGCGCTCCACCGGCACCGATCTGGCAGGCAAAAGCTGGAATGCCGGGGATTTCCCCAAGCAGAACATGAACACCTACACCGTGGGTTTTACCGCAGCGAACCAGATGTTGTCGGACGCGGCCAACTACGGACAGGGCAAGTATTACCAGGCGACCGACAGCGCGGGGCTCAACAGCGCATTGTCCTCGGCGCTGAGCGACATTACGTCCAAGGCCGGCTCCGGTGGCGGTGGCGTCGCCAGCGGCGCCACCCTGGCCAGCAATTCGAGTTACTTCCAGACCAGTTACGACCCCAAGGACTGGCGCGGAACGATCAAATCCTTCGGCTTCACCTCGGCCGGCACGGTAAATACCGCCGCGACGCAGTGGACCACCGATACCACGATCGTTCCCGGTGCCACCGCGCCCACCTACCAGTCCTGGAACACCTTGACCAACGTGCCTGTCACGCTGGCCTACACGAGCTTCTCTGCGGCACAGCAGACCTCTCTCAACCAGAGTCTGCCAACGGGCATCAACGGCAACGATCTGGTGGAATGGAGCAAGGGCACCAACAAAACCGGGCTCAAGGTGCGCAGCGTACTGCTCGGCGACATCGTCAATTCCCCCCTTGTACTGGCTTCACCGACAGACAAAACAGCGTCCGACCTGGTGGGTGACAGCACCTACAGCACTTACCTGTCCACCAAGTCCACCAACATGAGTGCCAGTCTGGTGGTGAACGCCAACGACGGCTTTGTGAATGTCATCAACTCGGCCAATGGTGTCCGGCGTTATGCCTATATGCCGTCCAGTGTGCTGCCATCATTGCGCTATATCGCCGACCCGACCTACATCAATGGTGTGAGCCACAAGTTTTTGGTCGATGGTCAGGTCGGAGTGTTCGATGCTCAGTTCAGCAGCGCCTGGAAAACACTGGCTATTGGCGGAACCGGGGCGGGCGGCAGGACCTTCTATGCGCTGCAGCTGTTCGACGCCTCACTAGGCAACGTGTTCAAGGCGCTGTGGGAGATCAGCGCGCCTGCCGCTGCCACTCCCGCGAACGTATTCAATGACCTGGGTTATGCCTATGCACGACCGGAAGTGGCACGCTTGGCCGACGGTCGATGGGCGGCATTCATCTCCAACGGTTATGGCAGCAACACCGGGGTGGCTGCGTTGTATGTGGTGGATGTTCGTGACGGCTCATTGATCAAGAAAATCGTGGTCGACAGCGCGGATACCAACAATGGCCTGTCGTCGGTGAAGCTCAGGGTCAATTCGCAGAATGTGGTGCAGGCGGCCTATGGCGGTGATTTGAAAGGGCGGTTATGGAAGTTCGACCTGAGCGCGACGGCTCCTGACACCTGGGGCGTGGCATTTTCCGGCAAGCCGCTGTTCACCACCGCTGGCGGCGCGACCCAGCCGATTACAGCGCAGCCATTGCTGGCGGACAACTCGTTGGGCGGCAAGGAAGTGTTTTTCGGCACAGGTAAATTCAATGAGACTGCCGACAAGACCAACAAGGATCTACAGGCGTTCTACGCCGTATGGGACGCGGAAGGCGGGTCTGGTCAAATCACCGTTTCCAGTTTGCAGGCTCAAGCCGTGACCGGCGTATTCTCCGGCAGCACTGGTCAATTCATCACTACCAGCCAGAACGACGTGACCTATCCGGCCGAGAAGGGCTGGTACTTGCCACTGGTGTACAACAACGTGCTGACGGGGGAGCGGGTGATCAACCAGGCCAATCTGGTGTTGGGGCGGATCGTCTTTACCACGGCCAGTGTCGACACCACCGATCCGTGTGCCAGCTTCGGCACCGGCAAACTGATCGAACTGGATGCGTTCAGCGGTAAGATGCTCAACTACGCGGTGCTCGACACCAATAACGATTTGACGGTCGACAGCAACGACATAGTATCCAGCGGGGTGATTGTCAGCAGTGGTAATCCGACCTTGAACGCCGTCCTCAACGGTGGGACGCGCAAGGCCGTGAGCAATTCCGGTGGCGGCGTTGACACGCTGGTGGAAAAATCCGGCGGCGGCAGCCGTCGCATCATGTGGCGACAAATACAGTAAGCGAGAGTTGAGGAATGCGCAGATCCAACCGAGGTTTCACCCTGATCGAAATCATGATCGTGATTGCGATCATCGGCATCGTCATGACCATTGCCGCCCCGAGCCTCACCGAGTACGTGAAAAAAGGCCGCCGTACCGAAGTGGCCGGGCTGCTTTCCGAACAGGCGCAGATCCTTGAGCGTTTCTACTCGAAGAACAATGTCTACACCGGTATCACCGGGCTGAGCGTCGGCAATGACTTCTACACCATCACCCCGACGCTGACCGATCAGACTTTCCTGCTGACGGCTGCGCGCAAGACGGGCACTGCGATGGCGACCGACAAGTGTGGGGATTTCACCCTCACCAACACCGGCGTCAGAAGCATGGTCAATGCAACCGCCGGGCTGACCACCAAGGATTGCTGGGGCCGCTGAATTTTTCAGGGCGTCTTTTGCGCCCTCTGTCTTTTTAATGGTTGGATCAGAACATGAGCAGGCAACAGCAAGTGGTGATTGTCGGCGGCGGCGTGATCGGGCTGCTGACGGCATTCAATCTCGCGTCCGAAGTGCAACATGTTGTGCTGCTGGATCGTTCGAGCGTGGGACAGGAATCGTCATGGGCCGGTGGCGGAATTGTTTCGCCACTCTATCCATGGCGCTACAGCCCGGCCGTCACCGCGCTGGCGCATTGGTCGCAGGATTTTTATCCACAGCTCGGTGAGCGGTTGTTTGCAGCGACCGGGGTTGATCCTGAAGTGCATACCACCGGCCTGTATTGGCTGGATCTGGATGACGAGGCTGAGGCGCTGGCCTGGGCCCAGCGGGAAAACCGTCCGCTGCGGGCTGTGGATATCTCGGCAGCCCATGATGCCGTGCCGGTATTGGGTCCCGGTTTTTCTCGGGCGATCTACATGGCCGACGTGGCCAACGTGCGCAATCCCCGGTTGGTGAAGTCGCTGAAGGCCGCTTTGCTGGCGCTGCCGAACGTGACGATTCATGAGCAGTGCGAAGTCAGCGGGTTCATTCGTGACGGCGATAGAGTCGTTGGCGTGCAGACCTCGGCAGGTGCCGTTCATGGCGACGAGGTGGTTCTGACCGCCGGTGCCTGGAGCGGTGACTTGCTCAAAAAACTGGGGCTGGAACTGCCGGTTGAACCGGTGAAGGGGCAGATGATTTTGTATAAATGCGCGGCGGACTTCCTGCCGAGCATGGTCCTGGCCAAGGGCCGTTATGCGATTCCGCGGCGCGATGGGCACATTCTGATTGGCAGTACGCTGGAGCATGAAGGCTTCGACAAGACACCGACCGACGTCGCGCTGGAAAGCTTGAAGGCGTCGGCGGTGGAGTTGATTCCTGCGCTGGCGGATGCCGAAGTAGTCGGGCACTGGGCCGGATTGCGACCGGGTTCGCCGGAGGGCATTCCGTACATTGGCCGAGTGCCAGGGTTCGAAGGGTTGTGGCTCAATTGTGGGCATTACCGAAACGGGTTGGTGCTGGCGCCGGCGTCGTGTCAATTGTTTGCCGATGTAATGCTGGGCAGGGCGCCGATCATTGATCCGGCGCCGTATGCTCCCGAGGGACGGATTTAGTCGCCCTCAATCCAGGCCCAGTTTTTTCAGCCTGTAGCGCATCGACCGGAATGACAAATTCAACCGCTGAGCCGCCGCCGTGCGGTTCCAGCGGGTTTCCTCCAGCGCCTGGAGAATGAGTTTGCGTTCAACGTTTTCCAGATAGTCTTCCAGGTTATCGATCTGCGTCAGGTCCGGCGCGCCGGTCTCTGCGGTGCAGTTACCGTCGGAGAGGCGCAAGTCGCTGGCTTCGATCTGCTGGTTCTCGCAAAGGGTGTGAGCCCGCTCCAGCACGTTCTCCAACTCACGCACGTTGCCCGGAAAACGGTAGCCTTTGAGCGCGTCGAGGGCGAGCGAGTGGAGTTTTACGGCAGGGTGACCACTGCCGGCGGCCAGACGCTTGAGCACATGGCTGGCCAACAGTTCGATATCGTCTCGGCGTTCGCGCAAAGGCGGCACGCGTAGCTCGATCACGTTCAGCCGGTAGTACAAGTCCTGGCGAAAGCGTTCGGCGGCGACTTCGGCATCGAGGTCTTTGTGGGTAGCGCACAGGATGCGCACATCGACGACGGTTTCCTGTTGCCCACCGACGCTGCGAACGGCTTTTTCCTGTATGGCTCGAAGCAGTTTGACCTGCATGGCCAACGGCAAATCAGCGACTTCATCAAGGAACAGAGTGCCGCTATTGGCGGCATGAAATAACCCGGGTTTGTCTTCGATGGCGCCGCTGAAGCTGCCTTTGCGATGGCCGAAGAATTCGCTTTCCATCAGCTCCGAAGGAATGGCCCCGCAGTTCACCGCAACGAAGGGCTGATTGGCTCGCGAGCCTTGTTCATGAATCAGCCGTGCGACCAGTTCCTTGCCGCTGCCGGATTCACCGCTGATGTACACGGGCGCCTGGCTGCGAGCGAGTTTGTCGATTTGTTTGCGCAGGTTGCGCATGGGCAATGAGTCACCCAAGAGTCGACGATCAATGGCTGTACTGGCGCCGCCCGCCGCCGACAATCGCAAGGCACTGCTGACCAGCTCGCGCAGGCGGGTCAGATCGACCGGTTTGGTCAGAAAGTCGAATGCACCTGCCTTGAGCGCGTTGATTGCCGTTTCCAGGCTGCCATAGGCGGTGATCATTGCCACCGGTACGTGTGTGTAACGCTGCTGGATGAAATGCACCAGCTCAAGGCCGGTGCCATCGGGCAGGCGCATGTCGGTCAGGCACAGATCAAATGCCTCCCGCGCCAGCAAGGCTTGGGCTTCGCCAAGGTTACGGGCACTGAAGGTATCGAGTTTCATCCGTCCCAGGGTGATTTCCAGGAGTTCGCGGATATCCGGTTCGTCGTCGACGATCAGGACTTTCGGCCGTGGGCTGATGTTCAACTTTGTTTCCGTCCGTGAGCAAAAGTGATGCGAAAGCAGCCGCCGCCTTGGCGTGGTTTGAAGTCTAGGCGGGCCTGGTTGCTTTCGCACAGCTCACGGGACAGATAAAGCCCCAGGCCAGTACCCTGGCTGCTGGTGGTGAAGAACGGTTCGAACAAATGCGTCTGTTGATCCGGCGCCACGCCGGGGCCGTCGTCCACGACTTCGAGCACGGGTAGCTGGCTGTCGGCGTCGACGAACAACTCGAGCCAGACCTGCGCCTGGTCATGATTCATGGCGCTGTGGCGCCAGGCATTGCGCAACAGATTGTCGAGAATCTGGGTCAGTTGATTGGGGTCCATCAGGGTGTTGAAGTCGCCCGCGCCGATGTGCAGATGGATGTGCTGGCGCTCGTTGGCTCTTTCGCGGGTTTCGGCGACGAAGTGTTCCAGCCACGGCTTCAGATCGAGCCTTTGTGGCACGGCTTGCTGGCGGCGGGACAATTGCAGGACGTTTTCGATAACCCGATTCATTCGCTGAGAGTGGTCTTGGATGATTTGCGTCAGACGCCGGTCCGCGCTGTTCAGTTCCTCAGACTCGCGCAGCAATTGCGCAGCATGACTGATGGCACCCAACGGATTACGGATTTCATGGGCGATACCGGCGGTCAGACGGCCAAGGGCCGCGAGTTTCAGTTGCTGTGCCTGTTGCGAGATCTGGGCGAGGTCTTCGAGAAATACCAGGGTTCGATGGTTCGGGCTTTGGTCCAGGGCAATGAAGCTGGGTAGCAACTCCAGGCTGCTGCTGGTGATCTTCAGGCTTTGCGGTCGCAACGTCGGATTGTTGAGCCATAGCTGAAGGCGCTCGACCAAAGTCGGCGAGTAGTCGTCGATCAACTCTCCGTCGAGGTTTTTCTGCCCCAGCAAGGTCAACGCGCTGTGATTGGCCAGCTGTACCCGCCGTTGGTCGTCCAGCACCAGAATGCCGGTGCGCATGCGTTGCAGGATCAATGCGTTGAGCGCTTCGAGACCAACCACTTCACTGGCTCGCTGCTGGGCAAGGTTTTCGCTGACTTCCAGGCGTCGGGTCAGGCCTTGCACCAGCAGTGCCGCGGCAAAACACAACGCACCGAGCGTGCCCACTTGCAGGTAATCGCCAGGGCTGGTCGGTTGGCTGAAGCTCAGGAGAAAACTGAAACCGACGATGCCAAGGGACGCGACGGCGGCTATCAACAGGCCGATGCGCCCGCGCAACAGCGTATTGCTGATGGCCACCGACACGATCAGCAGGTTGCCGATGGCGCTGCCGACACCGCCAGCGGCATAGAACAATCCGCACAGCATCAGGACATCGACCCATGCCAGGGTGAAAAGCTGTGCCGGTCGCCGGGTGTTCTCCCAGAACACCACCAGCAAGATATTCAGCACCAGGTACAACCAGCTGCCACTGCGCAGCAAGTCATTCTTGGCGAAGGCCAGCAACTGGTTGTCCATGTTGCTGGAAATCAGCAACACCAACGTGATGCCGACGCTTAATCGGTAGAGATGGTAAAGGCGCAGCAGTCGCAGGGCCTGTTTGCTGCCGGGACTGGACGTCTCAGCGAGCACTGGGGCCCGGGCCTTGCTCAAGGTGAGCCTGGCTGCAATACCACTGTTGTTGAAGGCTCAATGCACGATCACGGGGCAGATGCACGCCGCAATGCGCACATCGGACCATGGGTGCTGCTTCCAGCTCGGCGGAGGACCTGGGGGCGGAAGTCGCTCCCTTGAACTTGCGCCAGAACCATACCGCGGCGGCAATCAGGGCGATCCAGAACAATAAACGAAGCATGGCGAGCTGCTTTATGGCGAGTGATTAGCCAGTTTAGCCAAGGACATGGCAGTCGCACAGCGTAATAAAAAAGGGAGACTCAAGAGTCTCCCTTTTTGCACAACCCGATGTGTCAGTCGAACACGCCGAAAGTCATGTAGCTGAACCACGAGCGGTCGCTGTTGTTGGCTTCGGAGTCGTGTTCCTCTTCTTCGATCACGTCGCCTTTTTCATTTTTAGGCTTGAGCTCGTTCGGAATCGCGTCCTTGGCATCCTGGAACTGCTTCTGCACGTCCTGGTTGGCGCGGGTTTCGCCCGGCGGCAGCGGCGGACGGGAGTCGATCAGGCCCAAAGTGGCCTTGCTCAGCCAGGACCGGTTGTCGGCTTCTGCGACCGACGGCTTGAACTCACCGTCCACCAGGCTTGGGTGGTTCGGGTAGTTGAGCTTCAGGGTTTGCAGGCTGGTGGCTGCCAGGTCGTCCAGGTGCAGACGCTGGTAGGCTTCAGTCATGACCGCCAGGCCGTCACCGACCGAAGGGGTTTCCTGGAAGTTTTCCACCACGTAACGACCACGGTTCGCGGCGGCGACGTAGGCCTGACGGGTCAGGTAGTAGTCGGCAACGTGAATTTCGTAGGAGGCCAGCAGGTTGCGCAGGTAGATCATGCGCTGCTTGGCATCCGGCGAGTAGCGGCTGTTCGGGAAGCGGCTGGTGAGCTGGGCGAACTCGTTGTAGGAGTCGCGAGCGGCACCCGGGTCACGCTTGGTCATGTCCAGTGGCAGGAAGCGCGCCAGCAGGCCGACGTCCTGATCAAAGGAAGTCAGGCCCTTGAGGTAATAGGCGTAATCCACGTTCGGGTGCTGTGGGTGCAGACGAATGAATCGCTCGGCGGCAGATTTCGCCGCTTCAGGCTCGGTGTTCTTGTAGTTGGCGTAAATGAGCTCGAGTTGAGCCTGATCGGCGTAGCGACCAAATGGATAACGCGACTCCAGCGCCTTCAGCTTGGCTGTGGCGGCGGTGTAGCTATTGTTGTCCAGATCGTGCTGAGCCTGCTGGTACAGCTCGACCTCGCTCAGGTTTTCGTCTACGACTTCCTTCGATGAGCAAGCAGCGGTCAATGCGAGGATGGCGATCAGCAGCAGGTGTTTCACTTGCATGGCGGCTTGCGTCCCTATGACGGCCGCTGTCTTGGGCGGGGCCGTCCTGTTATGATGAGTGCCCCGTTGAATAGCCTCGGGGCAAAAGACGCCGTATTTAACCACAAGCGCGCAGCCGAAACCAAAGGCTGTGCCGACGCCTAGTCTGAGCATGTCCGATAAAATTGAACTTCGCGCAGAGGTGCCGTCCGAATTGGGCGGCCAACGCCTCGATCAAGTCGCCGCACAATTATTCGCTGAGCACTCGCGCTCGCGCCTTTCCGCCTGGATCAAAGACGGCCGCCTGACTGTGGATGGGGCGGTAATCCGCCCGCGAGACATCGTTCACGGTGGCGCCATTCTTGAACTGACTGCCGAGCAGGAAGCTCAGGGCGAATGGATCGCTCAGGACATCGAGCTGGACATCGTCTATGAAGACGACGACATCCTGGTGATCAACAAGCCTGCGGGCCTGGTGGTGCACCCGGCTGCCGGTCACGCTGATGGCACTTTGCTCAACGCCTTGCTGCACCACGTGCCGGACATTATCAATGTGCCGCGCGCCGGTATCGTGCATCGCCTGGACAAGGACACCACCGGTCTGATGGTGGTGGCCAAGACCATTCAAGCGCAGACACAGCTTGTCACGCAATTGCAGAGCCGCAGCGTAAGCCGGATCTACGAATGCATCGTGATTGGTGTGGTGACCGCCGGTGGCAAGATCAACGCGCCGATCGGTCGTCACGGCCAGCAACGCCAGCGCATGGCGGTGATGGAAGGCGGCAAGCAAGCTGTCAGCCACTACCGCGTGCTCGAGCGTTTCCGCTCCCACACGCATGTGCGGGTGAAACTGGAAACCGGTCGTACGCACCAGATTCGCGTGCACATGGCACACATCAACTACCCGTTGGTCGGAGACCCTGCCTACGGCGGTCGCTTCCGCATTCCGCCGGCAGCCAGCGTGACCATGGTCGAATCGTTGAAGGCGTTCCCGCGTCAGGCACTGCATGCGCGGTTCCTGGAGCTTGATCATCCGACCACCGGTAAACGCATGAGCTGGGAATCGCCGTTGCCGGACGATTTCGTCTGGTTGCTGACACTGCTCAAGCAAGACCGTGAGGCGTTCATCGGATGAGTGACTGGCTGATTCCCGACTGGCCTGCGCCTGCCGGGGTGAAAGCCTGTGTAACCACCCGTGCGGGCGGCGTCAGTCTGACGCCGTTCGACAGCCTCAACCTCGGCGATCACGTCGACGACAATCCCGAATCTGTCGCCGAAAACCGCCGTCGCCTCACCGATCATTTCTCTATTCAACCGGCCTGGTTGCAACAGGTCCACGGCGTTGTCGTGGCACATGCTGACCCAGGCCGAGTGGTCACCGCAGACGCCAGCTGGACAGCAACGCCCGGCATTGCCTGCACGGCAATGACCGCCGATTGCCTGCCAGCACTGTTTTGCGACCGTGCCGGGACTCGCGTGGCAGCAGCCCACGCCGGTTGGCGCGGGTTGGCGGCGGGTATTCTGGAAGCGACCCTCGACAGTCTGGCGGTGCCTGCGGACGAAGTGCTGGTCTGGCTGGGCCCGGCCATCGGCCCGCAAGCCTTTGAGGTCGGTCCGGAAGTTCGCGAGACCTTCGTCGAGCAATTGCCCGAAGCCGCCAAGGCTTTCGTGCCGAGCCAGAATGCTGGAAAATTCATGGCTGACATCTATGAACTAGCGCGTTTGCGCCTGGCCGTTCGTGGTGTCACCGCTGTCTATGGTGGCGGTTTCTGTACCGTGACCGATTCACGCTTCTTTTCTTACCGCCGCAGTCCTCGCACTGGTCGGTTTGCCTCCCTTGTCTGGCTCGAACGCTAAACTTAGCTGACCTGCATCAACATCTCGCCGCTTGAATCTCCCAGAATCGACCGCATCTAGTGAGGTATCTGGCAGGTTTCTTCATTCAGGATGGTTTCTTAGGTCCGGCCTGCTCAAAAGGAAGGTGACCCATGCGTATAGACCGTTTAACCAGCAAGTTGCAGTTAGCCCTGTCCGACGCCCAATCCCTGGCTGTCGGTCTCGACCATCCCGGCATTGAGCCGGCGCACTTGATGCAAGCCATGCTTGAACAGCAGGGTGGTTCGATCAAACCTCTGCTAATGCAGGTGGGTTTCGACGTCAACAGCTTGCGTAAAGAGCTGACCAAAGAGCTCGACCAACTACCGAAAATCCAGAACCCGACCGGCGACGTGAACATGTCGCAGGACCTGGCGCGCCTGCTCAACCAGGCCGATCGCCTGGCCCAGCAGAAGGGCGATCAGTTCATTTCCAGCGAGCTGGTGCTGCTCGCCGCAATGGACGAGAACAGCAAGCTCGGCAAATTGCTGCTGGGTCAGGGCGTCAGTAAAAAAGCTCTCGAAAATGCGATTACCAACCTGCGTGGTGGCGAGGCGGTCAATGACGCCAACCACGAAGAATCGCGCCAGGCGCTGGACAAATACACCGTCGACCTGACCAAGCGTGCCGAAGAAGGCAAGCTTGACCCGGTTATCGGCCGTGACGACGAGATTCGCCGGACCATTCAGGTTCTGCAGCGCCGCACCAAGAATAACCCGGTCCTGATCGGTGAGCCTGGCGTGGGTAAAACCGCCATCGCCGAAGGCCTGGCCCAGCGCATCATCAATGGTGAAGTGCCGGACGGCCTTAAAGGCAAGCGCCTGTTGTCCCTGGACATGGGGTCGCTGATCGCTGGCGCCAAGTACCGCGGCGAATTCGAAGAACGCCTGAAGTCGTTGCTCAACGAGCTGTCGAAGCAGGAAGGGCAGATCATTCTGTTCATCGACGAACTGCACACCATGGTCGGCGCCGGTAAAGGCGAAGGCTCGATGGACGCCGGCAACATGCTCAAGCCGGCACTGGCTCGCGGTGAGTTGCACTGCGTCGGCGCGACTACGCTCAACGAGTACCGCCAATATATAGAGAAGGATGCGGCCCTCGAACGGCGCTTCCAGAAAGTGCTGGTGGACGAGCCGAGCGAAGAAGACACCATCGCCATTTTGCGTGGCCTGAAAGAGCGTTATGAGGTTCACCACAAGGTGGCGATCACCGACGGCGCGATCATCGCCGCGGCCAAGCTCAGTCATCGCTACATTACCGACCGTCAGTTACCGGACAAGGCCATCGACCTGATCGACGAGGCCGCCAGCCGCATTCGCATGGAGATCGATTCCAAGCCGGAAGTGCTGGATCGTCTTGAGCGTCGCCTGATTCAGCTGAAAGTGGAATCCCAGGCGCTGAAGAAAGAAAGCGACGACGCGGCGAAGAAACGCCTGGAGAAACTGCAGGAAGAAATCGTTCGTCATGAACGTGAGTATTCGGACCTCGAAGAAATCTGGAACGCGGAAAAAGCCGAAGTCCAGGGTTCTGCGCAGATCCAGCAGAAAATCGAACAGTCCCGTCAGGAACTGGAAGCTGCGCGCCGCAAAGGCGACCTCAACCGCATGGCCGAGCTGCAATACGGGATCATCCCGGACCTGGAGCGCAGCCTGCAAATGGTCGACCAGCATGGCAAAAGCGAAAACCAGTTGCTGCGCAGCAAGGTGACCGAGGAAGAAATCGCCGAAGTCGTGTCGAAGTGGACCGGTATTCCGGTGTCGAAAATGCTCGAAGGCGAGCGCGACAAGCTGATGAAGATGGAAAGCCTGTTGCACCAGCGTGTGATCGGCCAGGACGAAGCGGTGATCGCGGTTTCCAACGCGGTGCGGCGTTCGCGGGCCGGGTTGTCCGACCCGAATCGTCCGAGCGGTTCGTTCATGTTCCTCGGCCCGACCGGTGTCGGTAAAACCGAGTTGTGCAAGGCGCTGGCCGAGTTCCTCTTTGATACTGAAGAGGCGATGGTGCGGATCGACATGTCCGAGTTCATGGAGAAACATTCCGTGGCCCGACTGATCGGTGCGCCACCAGGCTACGTGGGCTACGAGGAGGGCGGTTACCTGACCGAGGCGGTGCGTCGCAAGCCTTATTCGGTGATCCTGCTGGACGAGGTCGAGAAGGCCCACCCGGACGTCTTCAACATCTTGCTGCAAGTGCTGGAAGATGGCCGACTGACCGACAGTCATGGCCGCACGGTGGATTTCAAGAACACCGTGATCGTCATGACATCCAACCTGGGCTCGGTGCAGATCCAGGAACTGGTGGGTGATCGCGAGGCGCAGCGTGCGGCGGTGATGGATGCCATCTCCACACATTTCCGGCCGGAGTTCATCAACCGGGTCGACGAAGTGGTGATCTTCGAGCCGCTGGCTCGGGATCAGATCGCGGGTATCACCGAGATCCAGCTGGGCCGTCTGCGCAGTCGTCTGACTGAGCGCGAGCTGAAACTGGAACTCAGTCCAGAGGCCATGGATAAGCTGATCGCGGTCGGTTACGACCCGGTGTATGGCGCACGGCCGCTCAAACGTGCGATTCAGCGCTGGATCGAGAACCCGTTGGCACAGCTGATTCTGTCCGGTCGGTTCATGCCCGGCGACACCGCCAAAGGTGTAGTGGAAAACGACGAAATCGTCTTTGCCTGATCCCTGAGGGCAGCAAAAGTGAAGAGGCCTCGCATTGCGAGGCCTTTTTTTCGTCAGGTTGTTGAACTGAAAGGAAAAGGCTTGTAAAGTGCGCCCCGCAGTAAGTCACCCGGAAGGGTTTCTGCTCCCCAAGCAGGAATCTGAAATAAGTTGCAAATCATTAACTTGAATGCAATTTAGGGGGTTGACAGAGGTGCTTAAGATTGTAGAATAGCGCGCCTCAGACACACGAACGCAGCGATGCGAACGGGTCGAAGAGATGCAACAAGCTTCACCGTTGTAAATTGAAATATGTAGTTCCGTGATAGCTCAGTCGGTAGAGCAAATGACTGTTAATCATTGGGTCCCAGGTTCGAGTCCTGGTCACGGAGCCAATTTCAAACCGGGGTATAGCGCAGTCCGGTAGCGCGCCTGCTTTGGGAGCAGGATGTCAGGAGTTCGAATCCCCTTACCCCGACCATTTTTGGGTCGTTAGCTCAGTTGGTAGAGCAGTTGGCTTTTAACCAATTGGTCGTAGGTTCGAATCCCACACGACCCACCATTTTTGAAACCAGTTAACGCTGGGATCAGATCTTAAGATCAGACGCCAAAAGCTCTGTTCGCAGAAGGCGCCTTTAAAAGGTGCCTTTTTTTTACCGGGGTATAGCGCAGTCCGGTAGCGCGCCTGCTTTGGGAGCAGGATGTCAGGAGTTCGAATCCCCTTACCCCGACCATATTAAAAATCCTCGTATCGAAAGATACGGGGATTTTTTTTGTCTTCGAAAAACAACACTTCAGTCATCGTACAACCGGCCGATAACGAGGCTGCGGGGTACTGCCAAATGACGCCCCCAATCCTGACCACTACAAGAAAAGGGCGTTCGTCATGTTGCTTCGTCAGTTGAATATTGCTCCTCGGGCCGCTCTGGGGTTTGCCTTGATCGCCGTGCTGGTGGCCTTGCTCGGCGTTTTCGCCCTGGGGCAGATGTCGAGTATCCGCAGCAGTGAGGTGGCGGTGGAGAAGCAATGGCTGCCGAGTATTCGCGGTGGCGACGAGATTCGCGAAATCATGCTGCGCATCCGTACGATCTCCCTGCGTATGGCGCTGGATCAGGACCCGAAGAACATTGCTCAGTACCGCAGCCAGATGGATACCCGGGACAAGGAGCTGAGCGACAAAATCGCCGCCTATGACCAGTTGGTCAACACCGACGAAGGCAAGGCTCTGTATGGCCAGTTCAAAACCACGTTTGCGGCTTACCGTGCCGGCATCGCCCAATCATTCTCCCTGGCCGAACAAGGGCGCCGTGACGAGCTGACCAAATTGTTGTTGGTGGACATGAAAACCGTGGTCGATGGCTCCGGCAAACAGCTCAATGACCTGGCAGACCTGTTTGCCAAACAGGTCGCCACCGAAAGCCAGAACTCCGCAGCGCACTACGACACTTCGCGAATGATCGTCAGCCTGTTCATCGCCCTCGCAGCCTTGGCCACCGTCGGCTTGGCGATGTTGCTGACGCGCAGCATCGTCAAGCCTTTGGGCGATGCGTTGAATGCCGCGGAGAACGTCGCCCGAGGCGATCTGACTCGCCCCATCGAAACCCACGGCAACGACGAAGTGAGCCGCTTGCTCAAGGCCTTGGCGACCATGCAACAGAACCTGCGTGAGACCTTGCAGGGTATCAGCGGCTCGGCGGCGCAATTGGCCACGGCGGCTGACGAGTTGAACGCGGTCACCCTCGACAGCACGCAAAACCTGCAGCAGCAGAACAACGAGATCGAACAAGCCGCCACCGCCGTCAATGAAATGACCACGGCGGTGGAGGAGGTCGCGCGCAATGCCGTGTCGACTTCCGATGCCACGCGCCAGTCCAGCGAATCTGCGCACGCCGGCCAGGAGCGCGTCAGCGAAACGGTGACGGCCATCGGCGCCCTCGCCAGTGATGTGCAAGTTACCGGCGGGTTGGTGCAGTCGTTGGCCAATCAATCCCAAGACATTGGCAAGGTACTGGATGTGATTCGGGCGATTGCCGAGCAAACCAATTTGCTGGCGCTCAACGCGGCGATCGAAGCGGCGCGTGCCGGGGAAAGCGGTCGGGGGTTTGCGGTGGTTGCCGACGAAGTTCGCGCACTGGCTTATCGCACACAGCAGTCGACCCAGGAAATCGAGCAAATGGTCCAAGGCATGCGCAGCGGTTCAACCCAGGCGCTGGATTCGATGCAGGCCAGTTCCTCGCGCGCAGCCGCCACGCTGGCTCTGGCCGAGCGAGCAGGGGAGGCGTTGCAGACGATCACTGCGTCGGTGCACCAGATTCACGAACGCAACCTGGTCATCGCCAGTGCCGCAGAAGAGCAGGCGCAAGTGGCGCGTGAAGTTGATCGCAACCTGGTGAACATCCGTGACCTGTCGGTGCGATCCGCCGCCGGGGCAGACCAGACCAACGCTTCAAGTCATGAGCTTTCACGGTTGGCCAACTCGTTGCGCACGATGGTGCAACGCTTCCAGGTGTAAATCCGCCAGACAAAAAAAGCCGCGCCTCTCGGTGGAGAAGCGCGGCCTGGTTTTTGGGCGTTTAGGCGCCGTCTTGGTCTTTCAGGTGCTCGAACAGACCTTTTGGCATTTTCTTGCCGTTGGCTTCGAAGTTGGCTTTCACGTTGTTGTAAGCCTCTTGCTCATCGATGAAGCCGTCATGGTTGGTGTCGATCTTGTCGAAATTGGAGTTCGGCGCGACTTTCTGGAATTCGGCGCGAGAGACTTTGCCGTCGCCATCCGTATCGGTCTTGGCCATCGACGCATCGCCACACTTGCCTTCACCACATTTGCCTTCAGGGGTTTTAACCACCTGTTCGGCCGAAGCCAGCAGGTAACCCTGAGTCAGAGGCTGCGAAGCGAAAACCGAGCCGGTCAACATCATGCCACCGGCCAAGACGGCGCCGAGCAGACCAATAGTGTTTTTGGTGGTACGGGACATTTCAACTCTCCTGGGTTGCACGACACAACCGTTCGATAAAGGACGCCACGTCAGGCGGCGGTAACCGTAGCTGGCTGGGTTGCCTTGCTCGGATGTGGTCATTTAACGGGCGGGGTGTATCGGTACTGTGTCGCGCAAGGGGGGAGTTTGTAAGCGAAGGGTCGAAATCGCGGGGGGAGATACAGTGAGACACAGATCTGTAAATCAATAGAGACCAACTGTAGGAGTGAGCCTGCTCGCGATTGGCACTAACATTCAACAGATAGGCTGAATGTCACTGCGCTATCGCGAGCAGGCTCGCTCCCACAATGGACCGAGTTAGTGCAGCTTCAGTCGCGGCTCTGTCCCACGCCCGATCTTGCTGCCCAGCATCAGCATCGCCGTACGAAACGCGCCATACAGCGCCATCTGGTGCATGCGGTACAGCGACACGTAAAACATCCGTGCCAGCCAGCCTTCCAGCATCACGCTGCCGGTCAGGTTACCCATCAAGTTACCCACAGCCGAAAAACGCGACAGCGAGATCAGCGAGCCGTAGTCGGTGTATTTGTATTCAGGCAATGCCTTGCCTTCGATCCGCAGCTTCAGCGATTTGGCCAGCAACGAAGCTTGCTGATGCGCCGCTTGGGCACGCGGCGGCACATTGCGATCGCTGCCCGGTTGCGGGCAGGCCGCGCAGTCACCGAAGGCGAAGATGTTCTCGTCGCGGGTGGTTTGCAGGGTCTGCAGCACTTGCAGCTGATTGATGCGGTTGGTTTCCAGGCCATCGATGTCCTTGAGGAAACCCGGTGCGCGAATCCCGGCGGCCCACACTTTCAGGCTGGCGTTGATCACTTTGCCATCGGCGGTGATCAGGCTGTCGGCCGTGACTTCGCTGACCGCGGCATTGGTCATGACGTTGACCCCGAGTTTCTCCAGGGTTTTATGCACAGGCCCGCCGATGCGTTCCGGCAGGGCTGGCAATACCCGAGGCCCGGCTTCGATCAGGGTAATGTGCATGTTTTCCGGTTTGATCCGGTCGAGCCCGTAAGCCGCCAGTTCATGCGCGGCGTTGTGCAGTTCGGCGGCCAGTTCGACGCCGGTGGCACCCGCGCCGACTATGGCGACGCTGATCTGCTCGACCTTGTCGGTTTGCCCGGCATGGGCACGCAGATAGTGGTTGAGCAATTGCTGGTGGAAGCGCTCGGCCTGCTTGCGGGTATCGAGGAACAGGCAATGTTGCGCTGCGCCCTGAGTCCCGAAATCATTGGTGGTGCTGCCGACGGCGATCACCAGCGAGTCGTAACCCAGTTCACGGGCCGGGACCAGCTCCACACCGGCTTCGTCGTAGGTGGCGGCCAACTGGATTTTCTTCTGTTCGCGATCAAGCCCGCTCATGCGCCCCAGCTGGAACTCGAAGTGGTTCCATTTGGCTTGGGCAACATAGTTGAGTTCGTCTTCGGAAGAGTTCAGCGACCCGGCCGCCACTTCGTGCAACAGCGGCTTCCAGATGTGCGTCAGGTTCGCGTCGACCAGCATCACACTGGCCGTGCCACGCTTGCCCAGAGTCTTACCCAGACGGGTAGCCAACTCCAGACCGCCGGCGCCGCCGCCAACGATGACAATACGATGAGTCATGGGGATATCTCGCAAGGCTAAAGGAAATCGGTGCAGTTACCCTCGCGAGCGCAATGCGGCTCATAGCGCCAGGTAACCGATAAGTCGGCTCAACAGGCCCAAACCAATGGTCACTGCCAGCACCAGCACCAGGAGCATCCACGGCCGGAAAGGCCGGCGCTCGACTCGGTGCTGGGACAGGTGCAGGTACTCTTCGACATGCTTCTGGTCGTCGGGGTTCAGGCGGCTGGTCATAAAGGCCTCGTCAGGTAGACGTTGCTGAATGTGTGGAAGCTACAGGCTGATTTAACGAACGTTGAACGGAGCATAGCCGCTGTCCGGAACAGGCTCGACGCTCACCGTGTCGTCCAGGCGAATGATTCCACTTTGTAACACTCGAGCGGTGATTCCGCCATGTCCGCGAACTGCCTGAAAAGTCCCCGGCCCGAGGTTGTTTTGCAAGCGTGCGCAAGGCTGGCACCAACCGGTGGTTTCGAAAATCGCCTGGCCGATTTTGAAGCGTCGGCCCTTGAGGCTGAACAGGTTGATACCGCTGACAACCAGGTTGCGCCGCAAATCATTCGGTAACACCGGTTGATCGTCCGGGCGGCCCATCAGCGAACTGATCACCGCCAGATGCTCCCACTGAATCAGCGTCACCTGCCGCGCATTGCGTACGCCGGGCCGTGCGCGATCACCGGTCAGGCCAGCCTCAAGTCGCGCTTCCACGGCTTCCAGTTCGATCATCGGTACGTGAGGTTCCGGGCGTACGCCGATCCAGCGTACGCGGCCGATCTGCGGGACTTGCACGATCAGTTCCTGCAATGGGCTCACAGGCTGATCCCGACATCGAAAACAATGCTGCGACCAAGGTTGCTGCGCAGGAAATCCGGCGCGTCCGGATGGGCGAAGAGCACCCGGGCGAACGTCGGACCGACCAGCGATAACGAGCGCCAGCCTTGGCGCAGGTATTCGGTGGGCGGCGGGAAATGGCTGTTCAGGTCCAGCACTTCGCGCTTGAGGCTGGCGAACGCGATGATGTCCAGCTCCCCCAGGTCCATGCCGCGTTCTTTGTAGTTGTGCGCTTTTTTACGCAAGGTCGGCGCCAGTCTGAGCAAGAATTCATTGGCTGGAATGCGCCGGGGCTTGGCCTCGCGCCGGACCAACTGACTGAGGGAAAACGCGCTGCGTCGACGTTGCAGCTCGTCGCGCCATTCATCGTTGAGGCGCCGGCCTTCATCGAGTACGAAGAACACCTCGAAATTGGCGTCGCGAAACAGTACGTCCGGCGGTTCCCCGGCGGGTGCGAATTCGTCGGCGCGATAGGGAATGTTCAGGCCTTGCAACAGGCGCTGGCAGACCCAACGCTCACGCTCCCATTTGCGGGCATTGGACAGAAAGGCGTTGGCTTGCTCGGCCGCGATGGTCAGCAGGCGTAAATAATCTGAGTCATCCATAGGCCCAAGCTTAGCGTTCAAATGTGACCCTAAGGAATAAAGTCAGTGGCGAAAGAAAAAAAGTCTGCCGGGATTTCGCGTGCTTTTGCGCGAACGCTTGCCATTCGCTATGCAGTGCGCTGTGAGTCGCTACGCTGGAATTATTGATTTTTATCAATGGATTTCCGCATGACTGAGGACACGATTCCAACTAAGCAATGATGCAATTTAATAGTTTGCTCATCTGCAGCTAACTCACAAAGCCAAGGATGACCCGGCTCATCATTTTTGTATTTTCGGAGCATCTTCAATGAAGATTTTTATTGAAAAGGACCCCGCATTGAATCGCTGGTGGGTTCACATGGATGTGTGGGTCGTAAGTTTTCGCAGTCTTGATGGTGCTGAATCTTTTGTCGAACGATTGAACTCGCGAATCAATGCGCCACATGCCCTGTATATGATTGGAGATTATTCTCTGTTACCAAAGAAAGATCTGAAACAGTCCAGCCCAGAATCAACACGATGTACTCCGCCCCTTAAGCAATGCTCTCACGCGTGATACTCAACTCTTCTCGAGGGAGTGAAGAAAAGAAACGCGCTGCCCCAGTTATGTCTATAGCTAATGTTGTCAGTTATCGATTCAAGGTTTTGAGACGGCCAGCTTGTTAACTTTCCTTAGCGTATCGCCGGACGCGTGGGTCAATCCGTTGAGCAGATCAAGGAGTTTCCGATGGCCGACTCAAGCAAAAAAATGAGCCTCATGGGGCTCACCACACTGGTGACGGTGAACATGATGGGCTCGGGCATCATCATGTTGCCAACGAGCATGGCCCAGCTCGGGGCGGTTTCGCTTCTGTCGTGGATCGTTACCGCCATCGGTTCCATGGCCATCGCCTACTGTTTTTCCCAGTGCGGAATCTACTGTCCGCGCTCCGGCGGGTTGTCAGCCTACACCGAAGAAGCCCATGCCAAATCGGGGTTCTTCCTTTGCTCGTACCTGTACTTTCTCTCGCTGGCCATCGCCAACGTCGCGGTCGCTATCTCCGCAGTCGGGTACATGACATCGTTCGTGCCTTGGCTGGGTAGCGGTGCCATCCCGTTGTTCATCGGTACGGTCGGCCTGCTTTGGCTGACCACCGTGGCGAATTTTGGCGGCCCCGGCATCACCGGCAAGATTGGCGCGATTACCGTGTGGGGGGTGATCATCCCGGTGGCCGGCTTGAGCATCATCGGCTGGTTCTGGTTCAAGCCCGAACTGCTGATTGCCGCCTGGAACCCGAACAACCTGCCCATCTCCAAAGCCATCGGCAAGGCAATTCCCCTGACCCTGTGGGCATTCCTTGGCATGGAGTCAGCGGCGCAAGCGTCCGATGCCGTGGAAGATCCCAAACGCACCGTGCCGCTGGCCTGTCTGTTCGGCACGCTGGGTGCGGCAGTCATCTATGTGCTGTCGACGACGGTCATTCAGGGTGTCATTCCAAACGCCGAGCTGGCCAACTCGACGGCACCGTTTGCGCTTGTCTACGCGCACATGTTCAATCCGGCGGTCGGTCACATCATCATGGCGTTGGCGGTGATGGCCTGTGTGGGGTCGTTGCTGGGGTGGCAGTTCACCTTGGCACAAACAGCCAAAATGACGGCTGACCAAGGCATGTTCCCCAAACTCTTCAGCAGAGTGACCTCCCTCGATGCCCCCATCGTCGGCATGCTCGTCTGCGGTGTGCTTCAAACGCTGATGGCGTTGTCGACCATCTCGCCCAATGCCAGTGCCCAGTTCGGAAAACTCGTCAGCCTCGCAGCGGTGACCAACCTGATCCCCTACGTGACGGCGGCTACCGGGTTGCTGGTCATGATGTACAAGGCCCGCGTCAGCGCGGGGGTCTTCATGCGCAACACCACGCTCTTGCTGATCGCCGTGGCCTATTCTCTGTACGCCCTGTTTGCCTGCGGTAGAGACGCGGTATTCGGCGGTGCCCTGGTCCTTGTGTTCGGGTACTTGCTGTACGGCTTCCTCGCCAAGCGCTCTGTCGAGGCGCCTTCAACCGTTCAAGCCAGGATCGATAATCCTTAGTCGTTGTGTTCAGTCATGCACAGTCATCTGAATTCGGGTAACCGGGACATGAACGTAAAACTGATAAAAACAATCCACCTCTTCTTCGTCGGCTTGCTTGGGCTGATGCCGTTGTTGGCCGGTGCCAATACCCTTGAACGGGTGCGTGCGAGCAACACCTTCACCCTCGGTTACTTGCCTGACTTCGCACCTTTCAGCATCCAGGCAGGCGATAAAGCTACGGGTTATGCCATCGATCTTTGTTTGAAAATTGCCGATAAGGTCAAGGCCGATTTGGGTTTGCAGGGGCTGCAAGTACGTTATCAGGCTGTCACTGACTCAGAGAAGATGAGTGCCGTCAGTTCAGGCAAAGTTGACATCCTTTGCACACCGACGCCGCCCACCCTGCAAGAGCGCAAAATCGTAAGCTTCTCGGTGCCTGTCTACACCGCCGGCCTCTCTGCCGTGGTGCGCGAGGATGCGTCGGAGCCGTTAATGAATGTGCTCAACGGCAAAGTCGCTTATACCGGGCCGACTTGGCGCGCAACGGTCAATCATGGGCTGTCGAACCAAACCTACGCGACTATAGCGGGCGGAGTCACTGAAGCGTGGATTCGCCAGAAAATGCAGTTGCTGGGTGTGGTGGCAACGCTCGTCACGGTTCCGAACGTTGATGCAGGAATCAAGTTGGTCGCCGAGGGTAAAGTCGATGCGTTCTTGGCTGAACGCATGATGCTCAAAAATCTTCTCTCCACCCATTACGCAGCCGCGAATCTGATCTTGCTGGATCGCATTTTCGAATACGCGCCGACGGCAATGGCGGTGGATCGCAACGATGAAAACTTTCGCTTGCTGGTCGACACTGCGCTGAGTGAAATGTACCGCTCGGGTGAAATCGAACAGGCCTATGACAAATACTTGGGCGGCATCGGCGATCTGGGCAAGAAGCTGTTCAAAGTGTATGCGCTTCCGTAGTCGTTTAATTAGCGGGCACGGTGATTGGATCGCCGTCATTAGTCTTCTTCTCTAAGCGCTTTGATGCGCCCTGATTTTTCGGCGGCTATCAGTGACGCATGGTCTTTCGCATTTTGATCCGCATAGCTCATGGCAAATTTGCCAATGGCCAGATCGAAGGTGTCCGATTTTCCCAAATAGCCACTAATGAGGGCTGAATCGCCGGATTTGGCATGGGCGCGGGCCAGGGTGAGGCCGCACAACTCGGCGTATAACGTCATTTGTTCAACCGATGCGCCTTCGACAGGGGCCGACATTTTCATGTCCCTCAACTGGCGCACGAAAAAATGCCGGCCACTTTTTCCCTGCGCCCAGCCCAGGAAAATATCGCTGGCAGACTGCATTAGCCGTTGCCCGGTAACAACACGCTGACCTTGATTCTCGAAGTCGCTTTTGCCTGCGAAGGGGGCCAATACCGAAGGACTGGCTTCTTTGAATTGCAGAAGCAGCGGGTGGTTTTCTGCGGAAAAAAACAGTCCGACAAAACAGTGGGTGCCGACGCTGCCGATCCCGACGGCCTTGACGACAAAGTCTTCGAGTCGGTAATGATCCAGGAGCACGCGCCGTTCGAGGGGTAGCGATAATCGATAGTCCTGCAGCGTCAGCCGCACACGCTGTTCGAAGTCATGTTCATACACATGAAACAGTATCGGTGGCTGATCGACCAACCGCCGACGCCCTGCCACTTCGTTGCTGATGGTCGGATAAAGGTAATCGCCGATGCGTACTTTTGCTTTGGCGATCAGCTGTTCTCTATTTTTTCTGATTTTGTCATTGGGGGCCATGTCGATGATCATTTGAGCATCGAGGCGGTCATACCAGACTTCCAGCGGGCTCATCTTCGACAGTTTGCGCAGGCGCCTGCGGTAAGCACTGACACACTCGACCGCGATCGCCTGGGCATCTTTGTCACTGATCTGGAGATCGCGGGCAGCCACGGCAAAACTGATCGCCAAGCGTTTGATATCCCACTCCCAAGGCGCAGGAAGCGTTTCGTCGAAATCGTTGATATCAAAAATCAGATTACGTTCGGGAGTTGCGAACAATCCAAAGTTCAAGAGATGGCAATCTCCGCAGGCTTGTACCCGAACGCCCGTGGTTGGAGTCGTGGCCAGGTCATACGCCATGACCCCCGCAGAGCCGCGCAGAAAGGTGAATGGGCTGCGTAGCATGCGCCCGAAGCGCACAGGAATCAGGCTGGGCAATCGATATCGGTTCGACGTTTCCAGAATATCAATGGGGTCGCGGTGTTTGCGTGTCGGCTTCCAGATTGCGTGAAGCGCATGTGGACAGGTCCTGGATAAACGCTCGCCCGCTTCAAGGCGTTCCTTGCGCGAGCGGAAAAACACCTCGTCGTCCCACATTCCCTTGACGTTCTCCACCGCACCTTTGGCAGAACCCTTTTGGTTGTGAGACATATCCGCTCCTTTGCTCAACGAAGTCGAATGCGTTTGGGCATTTTTCAGTCAGGCCACGGGTTCAATAAGCTCATCAAGCGATTTACCTGTTGTCTGATCATGGTTTCTGTTGCGCGGCGGTTGCTGTCAGGCTGTCCGCCTGACTCACCCAGCCTCCGCCGGTTGCCTTGTACAGATCAATCATGTTGGTGAACACCGAGCCCCGGGTGCGGGTGTAGTTCAACTCGGCATCAAACAGGCTGCGTTCGGCGTCCAGCACTTCGATGTAGCTGGTGTAGCCGTTGTCGTAGCGCTGCCGTGCGAAATGGGCGTAAGTGCGCAGCGCGTCGACCTGCCTTGCCTGGTAAGTCATCTGCTCTCTGGATTTGCTCGACGCGACCAGGGCATTTTCAACGTCCCTGAACGCCGATTGAATTGCCTGCTGGTACGTCAGCAGCGTTTGTTGTTGGAAGGCTTCAGCTTGTTTCACCTGCCCGGCGATGCCGCCGGCAGTGAAGATTGGCATGCTTGCGGCCACACCGTATGACCAGGTTGAAGCGGGCCCGGTGAACAGGTTCGACAGTTGGTTGCTGGCAGACCCTAACAACCCGGTCAGGGAAATAGTCGGGAAGTACTGGGCCTTGGCCGCGCCGATCTGGGCATTTGCCGAGATAAGATTCAGCTCTGCCTGACGCAAATCAGGTCGCCGCTCAAGCAGGTCCGACGGTAAGCCGGCAGGCACTGATGGCAGATTCAGTTGGGTCAGGTCGCGCCCGCGAATGATCGGCCCGGGGTTGCGCCCCAGTAGTACGGCCAAGGCGTTTTCCTGTTGCGCGACCAAGGGTTCGAATTGCGCAACCGAGGCCAGGGTTCGCTCGTACTCGGATTGGTTTTGTGCCAGTTCCATTTCAGAAATGGTGCCGGCACCAAAGCGTAGTTTGAATATTTCATAAGAATCGCCGCGCACCTTGGCGGTCGTGCGGGCGATTTCCAGCTCCCGGTCGAGATCGCGCAGCGTCACGTAACTCGAAGCTACCGACGCCACCAGGCTCAAGATAACGCTTCGACGGCCTTCTTCCGAAGCGAGCAGATCGGCACGGGCGGATTCGTCGAGGCGACGCAAACGGCCCCAGATATCCAGTTCCCAGTTCACGCTGAGAATGGCCTGGTAGTTGTTGAACACCGGATCCACCGTTGGGTCCAGCGGCACGGGGCCGTTGTCCCGCTGCGAGCGGCTTCGTTGCGCCTGGGTACCCAGCCCGACTTGTGGAAACAACAGTGAACGGGTTTGCCCGTAACGGCCCTGGAATTCTTCCACCCGCGCGGCGGCAATCTTGATGTCTTTGTTTTCTTGCAACGCGATGCGGATCAGGTCATTCAGGACGGGGTCCTGGAACTGCTCCCACCACAACGTGTTCGACAGGTTCTTCGCTTCCTTGTCCGCGTAACGATAGGCCGCGGGGGTGTCGATTTTCGGGGGCTTATAGTCAGGCCCCACCATGCAACCCGCCAGGCACAGATACAGCAGCAGAGGGACGGTGGGCTTGCGCATCTCAATCCCCCTCATGTCTGTTTTGCGCCGCACCATCGGGAATCTGCGCAGCCTGCGGCGGTGCAGCCGGCCTGACAGTCTTTTGCTCGGCGTCCTTTTCCCCGAACATTCTTTCAATCAGGTAATAGAAAAGGGGGATGAAGAAGATCGCAATCACCGTCGCCGCCAGCATGCCGCCAATCACCCCGGTCCCGATGGAGTGACGACTGTTTTCGGAAGCACCAACAGCAATGGCCAGCGGAACGCAGCCGAGGATGAACGCCAGGGACGTCATCACGATAGGGCGCAGACGTTCCCTCGCGGCAGTCATGGCGGCATCGTACGCAGACATGCCGGTTTCGCGGTTCAGCACCGCAAACTCGAAAATCAAAATGGCGTTCTTCGCCGCCAGCGCCACCAGCATGGTCAAGCCGATCTGGAAGTAGACGTCGTTGCTCAAGCCTCGAAGCAGGACGGCGAGCAGCGCGCCGAACAATGCGAATGGCACCGCCAGCAACACGCCCACGGGCAGCGACCATTTTTCGTATTGCGCCGCGAGAATCAGGAACACCATCACCAGGCCAAAAATGAACACCTGGGAGGAGGCGCCGCCGCTCTTTTTCTCTTCGAACGCCTCGCCACTCAAGGCCAGCGCGTAGTCGTTGGTCATGATTTGCGCGCTGATTTCTTCCAGGGCATTGAGCGCCTGGCCGGAGCTGTAGCCGGGCGCCGGGTTCGCCGTGAGTTTGACCGCCGGGAAGTTATTGAAACGGGTCAGCAGGTCGGGGCCGGTGACATAACGGGTGGTCAGCAAGGCTTTGAGCGGCACCATGTCATGGTTTTTGCTGCGCACGAAGATCTCGCGCAGGTCTTCGGCCTTCAAGCGATAAGCCGGTTCGGCCTGCAAAATCACCTGCCACAGCCGGCTGAATTTGTTGAATTGCGAAACGTACAGCGAGCCGAACATGGTCTGCATGGCGCTGTAGACATCTTCGACCGGTACACCCAGGGACTCCGCTTTTTCCCGGTCGACGTCGACCATCAGTTGGCGGGAGAACACGTTGAAGGTGGAGGTGATGGCGCCCAGTTCCGGACGCTCCTTGGCCTTCGCCACCAGATTAGCGACCATTTCCGCCAGTTGATCGATGCTCGCATCCCCCTTGCTCTGAACCCAGACCTCCATCCCGCCGGTGGTGCCGAGGCCGGGAATGGACGGTGGGTTGACCGGCAGAATGATCCCGCCCTGAACCGTGGAAAACGCACGCGCGGCTTTCTGAATCACCGCCGGGGCGCTTTGTGCCTTGATGGTCTCGGAGTCTTTGTAGCGTCCCTCGAAATCCTTGAAGCCGACGAAAAACGCCCCGGCATTGTTCTTGTTCTGTCCGTCGAGCAGGCTGTAGCCATTAACGATGGCAACGCCTTCGACGGCCTCGTCGTTCATGAAAAAGTCACTGGCCACTTTGCCCACGTCACCGGTGCGATCGAGGCTGGCGGCGTCGGGCATGATCACTGCGCCAAGCAAGTAGCCCTGATCCTCCGGTGGCAGGAACGCACTGGGAATGCGCTGCCCCATCAACAGGATCAGCACGATCATCCCGGCGAAGAGCAGCAACGCCAGGACGAAGCGCTTGATCATGAAGGCCACCGAGCGTGAGTAGCCCTCGGTCATGCGCTCGAAGTTGCGTTCGAACCAGCGGAAAAAGGCGTTCTTGTCCCCATGCTGCGGCTTGAGCAGCAGGGCGGCGAGGGCGGGGGAGAGGGTCAGGGCGACCAGACCGGAAATCACCACGGAAATGGCGATGGTGATCGCGAACTGTTTGTACAGCTGACCGGTGATACCACCCATGAAGGCCACCGGAATGAACACCGCACACAGCACCAGCACGATGGCCACCACGGGACCTGCCACTTCATCCATTGCCCGTTTCGCCGCGTCCTTGGGCGTCATCTTGTGCACATGCATGTTGCGTTCGACGTTTTCGATCACCACGATCGCGTCGTCCACCACGATACCGATCGCCAGCACCATGCCGAACAGCGTCAGCATATTCACCGAAAACCCAAGGGCTGACATGCCGATGAACGTGCCGACAATCGATACCGGCACCGCCAGCACCGGGATGAGCGTGGCACGCAGGCTCTGCAGGAAGATGTAAACCACGATGACTACCAGCACCAAAGCTTCGAAGAAGGTGTGGATCACCTCGGAAATCGAAGCGCGGGTAAAGGCCGTGGTGTCCATCACAATCTTGTATTCGATGCCCTCGGGAAACGTGGCCTTCATATCTGCCAAGGTCTTGGTCACTGCCGCGGAAACGTCGAGGGCGTTGGCGCCGGGTTGCTGATACACGGCAATCAGTGTCGCCGGTCGGCCCTGATAGGTGCTGCGCAGGGAATAGTCTTTTTGCCCAAGCTCCGCGCGTCCGACGTCCTTGAGTCGAACGATGGCCGCGCCATCGTTGCTGGCGCGCAAGATAATGTTCTCGAATTCCGAAGGCTCGGTCAGACGTCCCTTGGTGGTGACGGCAAAAGACTGCTCGACAGCTTGCCCCGTTGGCGACTGGCCGACCCGGCCCACGGCGAACTGCTGGTTCTGATTGGCTACGGATTTCTGTACGTCGGCGGCGGTGATGCCCAACTGGGCCATGCGGTCAGGCTTGAGCCAGATCCGCATGGCATAGTCAGGCGTGCCGAAGATGCTGGCCTGGTTCGCCCCCGGAATCCGCTTGATCGCATCGAGGATATAGAGGTTGGCGTAGTTGGCGACGTAGGTGCTGTCGTAGCGTTCGCCAGCGGAATACACGGCAAGCACCATCATGAACGCCGAGGATTTTTTCTGTACCTGAATGCCCTGGCTCTGCACGGCGGAGGGCAATTGCGGCAAAGCCAGATTGACCCGGTTCTGAACATCGACCTGCGCCAGCGACGGATCGGTGCCGATCTCGAAGAAAACGTTGAGGGTCATGTTGCCCGTCGCCGAACTCGACGAGTTCATGTAGATCATGTTGTCGGCGCCGTTGACTTGCTGCTCGATGGGCGCGGCCACGTTGTTGGCCACGACCTGTGCATCCGCGCCGGGGTAAGTCGCTGCTACTGTAATCTGCGGCGGGGTGATGTCCGGGTACTGCGCAACGGGTAGTTTGAGCATGGCCACTGCACCGGCCAGGGTGATGATGATGGAGATCACCGAGGCGAAGATCGGCCGGTCGATGCAATAGTGGGAAATGCTCATTGGCGTTCCCCGCCATTGGCTTTTACCGGTTGCCCATTGGCTGCGTTCGTGGAGGCGGCGCCAGGGGTATCGACGATATTCAATGGCCCGCCCGGCGTGACCCTGATCGCGCCATCGACGACGATGCGCTCGCCCGCCCGCAGGCCTTTGTTGATGAACCAGTTGTCACCTTGCCAGTCACCCACTTCGACCACCCGTTGCTCGGGTTTGCCTTCGGCATTGAGGACCCAGACGAAGTGGCTCTTGGCACCTTCCAGTACCGCCTTTTGTGGCACAAGAATGGCGTTGGGCCGGGAGGCGCCTTTGGCCAGGGCCCTTACAAACTGACCGGGACGGAGCTGGCCATTCGGGTTGGCGAGCACGGCCCGAACCAGGAAGGTGCCGGTGTCCTGGCTGTAGGAAGGCGCCAGGAAATTTACCTTGCCAGTGTTGGGCACCACGGTGCCGTCGGCCAAGACCACTTCAACGACAAATTCACTTCGTGGCGGGAAAACAAGATGACCGGCGGCGATTTCGTCGCGGTACTTCAGGGTTTCATTTTCCGAGAGACTGAAGTTGACGTACATCGGGTCCATCTGTGACACGGACGTCAGCAGCCCCGACTCACCGGGCGTCACATAACTGCCTTCCTGTTTTTTGGCATAGCTTGAAAGCCCCGTGAGGGGAGAGGTGATGGTGGTGTAACTGAGGTTCAACTGCTCGGTGCGTACATTACCTTCTGCTGCCAATACGGCGGCATGGGTCTCACGCTCGTTGCCGACGGCGTTGTCCAGGTCCATCTTGCTGACCGCATTCTGCGCTGCCAGTGGGCGGACTCGAGCCAGCGTCGACTTGGCCACTTCCCAACGGGCCTGTTGTTGGGCCAGTTGCCCCTGAGCCGACACCAACGCGGCCTCAAAGGGTTTACGGTCCATCTGGAACAGCGTCTGCCCTGCCTTCACCAGATCGCCTTCGGTGTACAGCCGCTTATCCAGGAATCCGGCCACGCGAGCACGTATTTCTACCTCGCGGGAGCTCTGGGTCTGAGCGACGAATTCGAAGGATACTGGCGTGTCTCGGGCAGTGACCGTCATGACGGTTACTTCAGGCGGCTTGCGTGCCGGTGAGACCGGTTCTTTGCCGCAGCCATAAAGCAGGCTCAAAGCCGCCAAAACAAGGGCAAATGAAAAGCCGGCAGGCTGTCTGGCATTATTTATATTCACGCCCGCGCCCCTCCCATGCCCGTATAGGTTATTCGAATGGATACGCAGGCATTTCTTATAAAGTAGCCATTTCTTATTAAAAAGCTAACACCCGTAGAAGGTGGCATTTCTGACAAATATCAACTGTACGCAAAGGGACAGCCCGGCAACCCGTTACAGCAAAAGCTGATACATCGGCAATATTTCGAATCGCGATCAAATTGATCGATGTTTATAGCCAGATACTTGAAGTAAAACGGTTCGGGAATTACCCGCGCGACGAAAAGTTGATTTAACGCAAATCACGACACCCGCTGCGTTTCCATACTGAATCCGTAGGGATGAATTGCTGAATGCAATTTCGCTCGGGAGTATTCAATGAGCCAGCGACCCTCTGGACCGAATGAACCCCAACGGATTGACCCCTCTCACGTTGCGCTTGGGCATTCGAGCAGCTGCTCGCGTATGCCAGTGCCTGAGTGGGTGAGCAACTATCGGCAGGCCTGGCTCAAAGGCGATACGGTTGCAGGTCTGACCGCTGCGGCTGTGGTCATACCCAAAGCGCTGGCGTACGCCACCATTGCGGGTCTGCCGGTGCAGGTCGGGCTGTATACGGTCATGGTGCCGACGCTGATTTATGCCCTGCTCGGATCGTCGCGGCCGCTCAGTTTCAGTACGACTACGACACTCGCCATCCTTGCTGGCTCGGCACTCGCACAGGTTGGCGCCTCCGGCGCAGACTTGATGACGGCATCAGCCACATTGACCCTGCTGGTGGGGGGATTCCTCGTACTGGCGGGGATTTTGCGCATGGGCTTTGTCGCCAGCTTTATCTCCGAGCCCGTACTGGTTGGATTCAAGGCAGGAATCGGCGTCGTCATAGTGCTCGATCAGATTCCCAAATTCATCGGCATTCATATCGATAAGGGCGGCTTCTTCCATAACGTGTTGGTCACGTTGCAGGGCATCCCTGATGCGTCGTTACCGACTGTCGCGGTCGGGGCGCTCATGGTGCTTATCCTGATCAGCATGAAACGCTTTACTCCGGCCATACCTGCGCCATTGGCAGCGGTAGCCATCGGGATTGCCGGGGTGAGCTTGTTGGGTCTGGATCACCATGGTGTTTCGGTTGTCGGTCATGTTCCAACAGGTTTACCCGCCGTGACGTTGCCCGCTTGGGGGCTGGTGACGCAACTCTGGCCTTCTGCGGCGGGCATCGCGCTGATGAGTTTTACCGAAACCATTGCTGCGGGGCGTGCCTTCAGTCGCAATGATGAACCTTCGCCTCAAGCAAACCGGGAATTGATCGTGACCGGCATGGCCAACATCGGGGGAGCTTTCCTCGGCGCCATGACCGCCGGAGGGGGAACGACGCAGACAGCGGTGAATCGGCTGGCCGGGGCCAACACGCAGTTGGCGGGATTGATCACAGCCATTTTGGCATTCGGTACCTGCCTGTTACTGGCCCCCTATATCGGCTTGATGCCCAATGCCACCTTGGCTGCCGTGGTCATCGTCTATTCAGTCGGGCTTATTCAGCCTTCCGAGTTTCAAGAAATTCTCAAGGTCCGCCGTACAGAGTTTATTTGGGCAGTTGTCGCAACGTTAGGAGTCATGATCCTTGGAACATTGCAAGGCATCGTCGTCGCAATAATCGTGTCACTTCTGGCCTTGGCTCATCAGGGTTCCGACCCGCCGGTCTATGTCATGGTTCGCAAGCCAGGAACCAACATCTTTCGCCCCAAGAGCGACGCTAATCCCCTCGATGAGCAATTCTGCGATTTGCTTTTACTGCGCCCCGAAGGCCGGATTTTCTTCGCCAATGCCGAGAGAGTCGGACAAAAACTACAGGCATTGATCGTCGAGGCGAAACCGCGCGTCGTGGCTATCGATTTCACGGGTGTATTCGATCTGGAATACACCGCGCTCAAAATGCTCATAGAAGCTGAGCGCCGAATGCGCGATCAAGGCGTGACGCTGTTGCTGGTCGGCATGAACCCCACTGTATCGGCCATGATGATGCATTCGCCCTTGGCAGAGCTGAGCCAGACACGAATGTTTTCAAACCTTGAGCAAGTGGTTGCGAGTTACCAGGCTTAATCGGTCCTGGGACTCGTGATTTACGCGATGGGCATCCCTGTCGCAGGCAGGGGGAGGATGAGTGCATGCAAAGTACTGGAAAGCCAAAGCGGGCTCGTGTACTTGATCCGGTCGATCGTGTCACGGAAGTTATCTTCGGCCTGCTCATGGCAATGACCTTCACTGGAACAATCAGCGTGGCGACCGCTGGCGAGGAGGCGGAACGTACGATGATGATCGCCGCGTTGGGTTGTAACCTCGCTTGGGGACTTGCGGACGCCGTTATGTATTTATTGCGCACGCTGATCGAGCGCACACGCAATCGTACGTTGCTCACACGTTTATTTGCCACGGCCGACCCCGCCGCCGGGCAAGCGCTGATTGCTGAGGCGTTACCACCGCGCTTCTCGTCCTTGATCGACACCGATGCGCTGGAATCCCTGCGCTGCCGTATGGTCAAGCATTCATCCACGCCCTTGCCGCCGCGCCTCGGCCTGGATGATTTCATGGGAGCAGTTGGCGTTTTTCTGTTGGTAGTGCTCTCTACATTCCCACTGGTGGTGCCGTTTCTACTCGTTGAGGAGACGGCGCTTGCAGTACGCGTGTCCAATTTTGTCGGACTCGCAGTGCTCTTCCTTGCTGGCTGGATACTCGCCAAGTACGCCGGCGCAAAACCGTGGCAAGGTGGTTTGGCGATGGCGGTCACCGGGGCCGTTTTAATCACCGCGATCATCGCGCTCGGCGGATGAGCGCAACGCCCCTGCGAAAAGCACAAAACGTTTACCGGTAAAGGGCGTTACTGGGCTGCCGAAGTGGGCGGTGTAGACTGTTGGCCATAAAGCACAAGCGATTCAACAAGGGGATGAACGTGAAATATTGGCCAGTGTTGCTGCTCAGTCTTCTGCCTTTGTGGGCCCAGGCGCTGGAGAAGGCCCGGCCATGATCGGTGCCGAGCTGCTGTCACCGCAAACCCTGACGGTCGGCTGGTTGATGTATGTGCCCGTGCTGCTCTGGGCCCTCTGCCGCGTGCCCTGGGTTGAACTGTTCAGCGACAGCCGTCGTCAGCATTTGCTGTTCGGTACGGTGTTCGCCTTGTTTATGCTGTGGCTGGTACGCCGTGATTTCGACACGGGTGTGTCTTACCACTTCATCGGCATGACGGCGGTGACCTTGCTGCTGGATTGGCCGCTGGCGATCATCGGCGGGTTGGTGGCGCAAGCCGGGTTGGTGTTGCTCGGGCGTCAGGACCTGGCGGCTGTCGGGGTCAATGGCGCTCTGTTCATTTTGCTGCCGGTGCTGGTCACTGAGTGCTGTGCGATTCTCGTGGAGCGCGCGCAGCCGCGAAATCCCTTTGTGTATATCTTCGTTTCCGGTTTCTTTGCGGCAGCGTTGTCGGCGCTGCTGTGCCTTCTGCTGGCGCTCACGTTGCTGTGGTTTGACGAACGTTTTGCCATGCCTTACTGGCTCGAAGATTTTGTCGGCTATCTGTGGCTGCTGATTTTCCCGGAAGCGTTTATCAACGGAATGATTGTCAGCGCGCTGGTGGTGTTCAGTCCGGAATGGCTGGAAACGTTCAACCGCACCCGCTACCTCTCGGCGCCCTGGAAAGACGACGATCCCAAGTCTTGACCCACATCAAATCCATAAAACGCTGATGCTTTCATGCTCTGCAAAACCTACAGGAGCATTGAAATGAGTGTCTACGAATGGGCAAGGCAAGAGGTGCGTCAAAGTCTGGATGCGGCGCAGGAAGTGGGGTTCGATCCGGGGCTGAGCTTGCGCGCCTTGCTCAGTGCGGTGGTGCAGCAGAGCAAGGCAGTGCGCAGTCTCGAAGACCTGGCCGATGAGTTGAGTTTTCTGGCGGAAAACCTCGATGACAGCCAGGAGTACGGATTTATGCGACCTTGAGTCATCAGTGACGCGGGTCGAAATCCCCGGAAAACATTTCATCCTCGGCATCCGGGGCAACCGGAATCTTGTGTTCTTCCGACGCCCAGGCGCCGAGGTCGATCAGCTTGCAGCGATCCGAGCAGAACGGCCGATTGACGTTGCTGGCGACCCATTCAACAGGAGCGCCACAGGTTGGGCAATTGACGGTTGGGGTCTGGCTCATGACTGGCCTCCACGCAAAGTTAGGTAAAAGTGATGCAGGCGTTCGACCTCGCTGTGCAGCCAGGCGAGGTCGCGGTCGTTGACCACCACATCGTCGGCATGGCTCACGCGGTCCTGGCGGCTGGACTGGGCCTTGAGGATCGCCTGGACCTGTTGCTCGTTCGTCTGGTCGCGCTGCAGGGTGCGTTCGATCTGTAGCTGTTCCGGTGCATCGATCACCAGGACCCGTTGGGTCATGGCGGACTGCCCGGATTCGATCAGCAACGGCGAAACCAGAATCGCGTAAGGCGATTGTGCCTTGGCCAGATGCTCGGCGATTTCCTTGGCGATCAGCGGATGCAGCAACGCCTCAAGCCAGCGGCGTTCCTCGGGCACCTCGAAGATCAGTTTGCGCAGCGCCGCGCGATCCAGTTGTCCATCGGCTAGCAACACGCCGGGGCCGAAATGCTCAGCGATGCTGGCCAGCGCCGGGCGACCCGGTTCCACCACCCAGCGCGCCGCATGATCGGCGTCGACAACGTGCACGCCCAGGTCGATGAAGTGCTGTGCTGCTGCGCTTTTGCCGCTGCCGATGCCGCCGGTCAAGCCAAGAATCCAGGGTTTTTCCACAGGGGTATTCATTTCAAACCGACAAACTGCCAATAGAAGTCGGTTATTTGACCACCCCAGAGCAAGGCAATCCAGCCGGCAATCGCCAGAAAGGGGCCGAAGGGTATCGGTGTCGAGGTTTTCGCCTGGCGCAAGCGCAGCAGAATGACCCCGATAACGGCCCCCACCAGCGATGACAGCAGGAGCGTCAACGGCAACATTTGCCAGCCGCCCCAGGCCCCGAGCATCGCCAGTAACTTGAAATCTCCTTGGCCGATGCCGTCCTTGCCGGTGATCAGTTTGAACAGCCAGAACACCAACCACAACGTCAGATAACCGGCCACCGCGCCCCACAAGGCTTCATGCAAGGACACGAACAGCCCGAAGCTGTTGACGATCAATCCCAGCCACAGCAGCGGCAGCACTAGCACATCCGGCAGCAGTTGATGTTCGGCATCGATCAGGCTCATCGCCAGGAGGCCCCAGGTCAGGACCATCAGCAGGCAGGCTTGCCAGCCGAAACCGAAATGCCAGGCGATAAACGCCGAAAGCAGGCCGCAGGCCAGTTCGGTCAGTGGATAGCGCTTGCTGATCGGTGCGGAACAGCTTGAGCATCGCCCCCGCAAAAAGACATAACTGAGCAGCGGTATGTTTTCCCACGCGCGAATGCGATGGTTGCAATGCGGGCATTGAGAATGCGGCAGCATCAGGTTATAGGTTGGGCCGGGGACTTCCTGGGGCACGCCCAGCACATCACGGGCTTGCAGCCGCCATTCGCGGTCGAGCATTTTCGGCAGGCGCCAGACCAGTACATTGAGGAAGCTTCCCACCAGCAGCCCCACCGCCAATGCGATGACCACGAACACCAGCGGGTAGAAGGTCAGAATATCGTTCAAGGGCATGTCAGATCGCTGAGCCGAGTTGGAAGATAGGCAGGTACATCGCGACGACCAGGCCACCGACGACAACACCCAGCACCACCATGATGAACGGTTCCATCAGGCTGGTCAGGTTGTCGACCATGTTGTCCACTTCGTCCTCGTAGAAGCTCGCGACCTTGTCCAGCATGTCGTCGAGGGCACCGGATTCTTCGCCAATGGCGGTCAGCTGAATGGCCATGCTGGGAAAAATGCCGGAAGTGCGCATGGAAAAATTCAGCTGCATGCCGGTCGACACGTCCTGTTTGATCCGCAGGACCGCTCGCTTGAACACGATGTTGCCGGTGGCCCCAGCCACTGATTCCAGAGCCTCGACCAGCGGCACGCCGGCGGCGAAGGTGGTCGACAGCGTGCGGGCGTAACGGGCCACGGCAGACTTGTACATGAGCGTGCCAATCAACGGCAGTTTCAGCAGCCAGGTGTCCATTCTGTCCCGAAAGGCCTCGGACGTCTTGAAGGCGCGGCGCACACCGAATACGGTCGCGATCAGCACGCCGAGCATCGCCCACCACCACGCTTGCATGAACTCAGACAGCCTGATGACCATGACCGTGAAGGCCGGCAACTCGGCGCCAAAGCCTTTGAACACGGATTCGAACTGCGGCACCACCTTGACCAGCAGAATGCCGGTGACGATGATCGCCACAAACACCACTGCCAGCGGGTAGGTCATGGCTTTCTTGATCTTGGCCTTGAGGCTTTCGCTCTTTTCCTTATAGGTCGCCACCCGTTCCAGCAGTGTGTCCAGGGCACCCGCCTGCTCTCCGGCGTCGACGAGGTTGCAGTAGAGCTCATCGAAATACTGCGGCTTTTTACGCAAGGACGCCGCGAAGCTGTTACCGGCCGCGACTTCCTGTTTCACCTCATCCACCAGTTTGCGCATGGCCGGGTTATCGAAACCCTCACCAATGATGTCGAACGACTGCAACAACGGCACGCCGGCTTTCATCATGGTCGCCATCTGCCGGGTAAACAGGGCGATTTCCTGAGCCTTGATACGGTTGCCAAAACTGAAGATCGAGGCGGATTTCTTGCGCACCTTTCCCGGATTGATGCCCTGCTTGCGCAACTGGGCCTTGATCAACGCGGGGTTCTGACCGCTCAACTCGCCGGTCATCCTGGTGCCTTTCCTGTCCGTGCCCTCCCAGGCGTAGACGCTTATTTTTGCCGCTTTGACCGCCATGTTCAGTCCTTGGTGACCCGATTGATTTCTTCAAGACTGGTGACGCCTTGCATGGCCTTGATCAGGCCGGAAGTGCGCAGGTCGTTGAAACCGTCCTTGCGCATCTGGATATCGATTTCCAGCGAGTTGCCTTCGGCCATGATCAGGCGTTGCAGATCCGGGGTGTTCTTCACCACTTCATAAATCCCCACCCGGCCTTTGTAGCCGCCGTTGCACTGGTCGCAACCGACCGGTTCATAGATCGTGAACGAGCCGATGCGTTCCTCGGGGAAACCTTCCTTGAGCAGCGCCTCGCGGGGAATCTCGATGGGCCTCTTGCAATGGCTGCACAGTTTGCGCGCCAGTCGCTGGGCAATGATCAGGGTGACCGACGTGGCGATGTTGAAACCCTGAATGCCCATGTTGTGCAAGCGGGTCAGGGTTTCGGCGGCGCTGTTTGTGTGCAGGGTGGAAAGCACCATGTGTCCGGTCTGGGCGGCCTTGATGGCAATTTCGGCGGTTTCGAGGTCGCGGATTTCGCCGACCATGATGACGTCCGGGTCCTGACGCAGAAACGAACGCAGGGCCTGGGCGAAATCCAGTCCCTGTTTCGGATTGACGTTGACCTGGTTGATGCCTTCCATGTTGATCTCCACCGGGTCTTCGGCGGTGGAAATGTTGATGTCCACGGTGTTGAGGATATTCAGGCCGGTGTAGAGCGATACCGTTTTGCCTGAACCGGTGGGGCCGGTGACCAGGATCATCCCCTGTGGCTGTTTCAGCGCGGCCATGTACAGGTCTTTCTGCTCGGGTTCATAGCCGAGGGCGTCGATGCCCATCTGTGCGCTGGACGGGTCGAGGATCCGGATCACCACCTTCTCGCCCCACAGGGTCGGCAGGGTATTGACCCGGAAATCGATGGACTTGGTCTTGGACAAGCGCATCTTGATCCGCCCGTCCTGAGGTTTGCGCCGCTCGGAGATGTCGAGGCTGGCCATGACTTTCAACCGCGCCGCAATACGACTGGCCAGTTGAATCGGCGGCTTGGCGACTTCGCGCAGCATGCCGTCGGTACGCATCCGCACCCGGTAGGATTTTTCGTAGGGCTCGAAATGCAAATCGGAAGAGCCGCTTTTGATCGCGTCGAGCAGCATCTTGTGAACGAAGCGCACCACCGGAGCGTCATCGGCATCTTGACCTGCAATGGAGTCTCTTTTGTTGTCATCGACTGACTCGGTGTCCACGCCGTCAAGGTCGACATCCGCCATGTCTTCGAGTCCGGTGGACTGGTTGTCGAAGAATTTATCGATGGCGTCGACGAGCTTGTCGTCCTCCACCAGAATGGCTTCGGTGGTTAACCCGGTACTGAACTGGATGTCATTGATGGCTTGCTGGTTGGTCGGGTCGGAAACGCCGACGAACAGTTTGTTGCCGCGTCGCCACAGGGGCAGGACGTGGTGCTGGCGAACCAGCTTTTCGCTCACCAGCCCTCGTGGCTGGGTTTCCTTGTCCAGGCAGTTGAGGTCGAGCAGCGCCATGCCGAAGTGCTCGCAGGCGATCTCGGCAACCTGCTGGCTCTTCACCAGTTTGTTCTGCACGAGGTAGTTGACCAGTGAGATTTTGCTGCGTTGAGCTTGCTGATACGCCTGTTGCGCGCTTTGTTCAGTGAGCAGCTCGGCCAGGACCAATTGCTTGGCCAGACCGCTAAGGGCGATGTCATTCATTGGGATACCGGACGCAGACAGTTCATGACTTATAGCCTAGTCAACGAGCTGAGCCAAACCACGGGTGTCAGGTGACAAAAAGTGTCAGATAGTGCGGTTACTGGGGGTGGGGCAGGGCTGTCTATGGAGTGTGCGCCCTGCCAGCAGGGGGCGCGGCGCTTGGCACGGGCTGTGCTGGGGCTAATTCAGGTCATGAGATTTCGACTCATGCATGGAGCTTGTCTATGAATACTCAAAAAGGTTTTACCCTGATCGAGCTGCTGATCGTGGTGGCGATCATCGGGATTCTGGCGACGTTTGCGTTGCCGATGTATTCCAAGTATCAGGCGAAGGCCAAGGTAACGGCGGGGCTGGCCGAGATTTCGGCGATGAAGGTGCCCTATGAAGACCTGATGAATCAGGGCACTGTGCCTACGGTTGCGACCATCGCACCGGCCGGTGGTGCTGCGGCTTCCAGCAATTGTACCTTTACCGTTACCGGTACGGCAGCTACCGGGATCGGCACTATCGTGTGCAAAATCGAAAATGCGCCAGGTCCTGTACTTGCGCAAACCGTTACCTTGAGTCGGGATCCGGCAACCGGTTGGGTATGTACAACGACTGTTACGCAGGACTACGCGCCTAAAGGTTGTAAAGGCGTTTGATTGCAGGAGTTGGCAAAAACCCGCACTCAGGTGCGGGTTTTTTTATGTCAAAACAAAAGCGGTGGAAAAGTCCCCGAGAATTCATGGCCTTGATCGTTCCCACGCTCTGCGTGGGAATGCATCCCGTGACGCTCCGCGTCACCCT